>NZ_CP009788.1:2912500-3265600 GCF_000817955.1 Geobacter pickeringii
AGTCCCGGCACAACATCAATCCAGGCGATTATCTTTCACTCGGAGCGCTTCTGCGTAAACCTCACTTCGCGGCAAGCCGAGTTCGGTGGACACACGACGTACTGCATCTTTTAGAGTGAGAGATTCTCTAAAAAAATATTTCCGGAGACGAGCTTCAACCTCGGCGAAATCTGGAATTTGCGTCTCCTCGCTCCGCGGTGAAATCAATATAACGACTTCGCCCCGAATCTGTCGGTCAACGAAACTGTCCATAACCTCCGATACCGGTCCTCGGACGAATTCTTCGTGCAACTTGGTAAGTTCTCGCCCCACCACCACTACCCGCTCACCAAGCAATTCCCTGATATCTTCGAGAGTAGCCATGAGCCTCACCGGCGCCTCATACAGGACGATTACGTGTTTAGCTTCTTTGAATGAAGAAATACAATCCCGTCGCCTCGCTGATCGATTCGACAGAAAACCGTGGAAGATGAAAGAGTCCGTCGGCAGCCCTGATGCGGAAAGTGCGGCAATCGCAGCACAGGCACCCGGGATTGGCACAACCGCGATTCCTTCACTCACTGCACTGCGCACAAGTTGATATCCGGGATCGGAAATACATGGTGTCCCGGCATCGGTGACCAGCGCCACCGACAATCCGTCACGCAGGCGATCCAGAATGTATTCGCCCTTGAGGCTTTTGTTATGATCGAAGTACGAGGTGAGTGGTTTTGTGATTCCGAAGTGAGTGAGCAGCTTGCGGGTATGCCGTGTATCTTCGGCGGCAACAAGATCAACTTCCTTGAGGATGCGAATCGCTCGGAAGGTAATATCCTCAAGGTTGCCAATGGGGGTGGCAACAATATACAGCATACCGGAGGGTCTCATTTACCCCAGTCGCGGGAATAGCGAAAATCCCGGTCTATGGTCCGGTTGGAAACCTTCGCAATCACCGGCAGGCGTCGTTTGAAATGAGAATTTTGGATTTTGTGATAAATCGTATCAATAAAGAGAGGATCAAATCCATCCGCCACCAACTCCTCACGATTCATACGCAAATCAACCATGTGATAAAGGAGTTCATCGACTTCCCGATAGGTAAAGCCGAGCTCCTGCTCGTCCGTTTGGCCCGCCCAGAGATCGGCCGACGGCTTCTTCTCGATGATCGCGCGCGGAACCCCCATCTCCTCAGACAGGTGCCAGACCTGCGTTTTATAAATGTCACCAATGGGATTGAGGGCACTTGCCATGTCGCCAAACAGGGTCCCGTACCCCAAAAGGAGCTCAGTCTTATTGCTGGTCCCCAGCACGAGAGCGGAAAGTGCGGCCGACTGGTCATAAAGGATTGTCATCCTTTCCCGGGCCATCTTGTTGCCACGTCTCATATTGTCAGCGTCAGGATACCGTGAGAAGTAGCTCTCCACCATCGAGGTAATCTCTACGACTTCATGGGGTATTCCCAGCTGCTCCGCAGCGAGACGGGCGTGGGCTTCGCTTTCCGGATTGCTCGTTCGATACGGCATGACAAACGCATAGACATTTTCCGGACCGAGTGCTTCTGCAGCGAGAAACGCCACCAGGGCGGAATCTATCCCCCCCGAGAGGCCTAAAACGGCCTTCCGAACCCCCACCTTGCAAACTTCCTCACGGATAAACCCGACAAGCAGCTGTCGCAGGAGCTTTGCGTTTACCTTGAGACCCATTATCTGCTCCTCTCCGTCTCGATTCGGCGAAGCTCCTTCATAGTGATCGGGAGACTCTCGTCCCGCATCATTGGCGAGAATATCCGCTCGCGGCGCAGTGCCCCCTCGTCAAGGCTGCCCACAACATAATCTTCCTCAAAGATTTTGCCCCGGACAACAACGTTCCCCGAAGGAGCAACCACCTCGGACCCGCCCCAGAAATTGACCCCATCCTCATACCCGACGCGATTGCAGTAAAGAATGCGGCAATTCAGGAACATCGCCGTCGTACTCGTCAACTTCTGCCACGCAACCGTGGAGCCAAGGCTCGCATCCTCGGATATGCCCCGACTGGGGCTGCTTGAAAGGCAGATGAGCGTCGTGGCGCCATCCATGGCAAGGACATAGGGGGCGGACAGATGCCACATATCTTCGCAGATGAGCAGTCCCATGCGACCAAATCGCGTATCGAATGCACGGATACTCTCACCGCGTGCAAAATAGCGCTGTTCGTCAAAGAGGCCATAGGTGGGAAGATAGACCTTGCGGTGCCGGTGCAGCACCTCTCCGTTTGAAAGATACAGTGCCGAGTTAAAAAAACGGTAATCGTCAGATGCTTCGACAAAACCGATCGCAATGTCAATACGGCGGGAAAGATTCAGCAGGCGGGTCAGAAGGGGAGAATCCATGCGAAGCGCCACCTCAGGCACAAGATCCCTCAAGAAGTAGCCGGTCAAAGCGAGTTCGGGAAATACGGCCAGATCAGCCCCTTCGGAGATGCCGCGCTCGACCACGGAACAGATCATCTCACCGTTATCGGCAAGACATCCAAGCTTAGGCTTTATTTGTGCCAGTGCAACGGTGAAATTCACAAAACCCTCCGCAAAGTCCCGCTAACGTACCACAGGGGCTCCCCCTTTTCAACCGGGATACCCGCTTAGTAGTTCAACTCGAATGCGTTGACGAAATGCTCCACCTGGGGATCGCCACCGGACTTGAAGGTTATTGCCACAACATCGAACCGGGCCCCCGAATCGAGCTTTCGTCGCGACGCCAGCCAGGTGAGGGCCGCCTTTGATATCTGTCTTTGCTTGAATGGGGTGACCGCAAGTTGCGGCGGACCATAATCAGCAGTCCGTCTCGATTTGACTTCCACGAAAACAAGGGTTGCCCCGTCTTGCGCGACGATGTCGATCTCCCCACCTTTGCAGCGGAAGTTCCGCTCCAGAATCCGGTAACGGAGCCCTTTGAGAAAGGAGACCGCCAGCTCCTCACCCTGTGAGCCGAGGATTTTGTTAGAGCATTCCGCGCAGCCCGTCACGCCCCCTCCCGTACATGCTCTCGCACGCCGCGAAAGGTCAAGCGATGGATCGGGCTCGGCCCCAGCAGGGCGATGGCAGCAAGGTGGGCCGCCGAACCGTACCCCTTGTGCCCTGCGAAGCCATATCCCGGATATTGCCGATCATACTCGACCATCATTCGATCACGGGTCACCTTGGCGACGATGGAGGCTGCAGCAATCGAGACACTGGCACTGTCGCCCTTCTTGATGGCTTTCTGGGGGATATTCACGGGAACCTTTGAGATCCCGTCGACGAGGAGATAGTCTGCGGGGAGAATCAGTTTGGTTACCGCTTCCCTCATGGCAGCCAGCGTGGCCTGAAGGATATTGATCCTGTCGATGACACAGTGATCGGCGATCCCGACGCCAACAGCAAGAGCACGCTCCGCGATAAGGGCAAAGAGTTCTTCCCGCGCTGACGCCGAGAGCTTCTTCGAGTCATCGACGCCTCTCAAATCAGCATCCACAGGAAGCAAAACGGCAGCCGCAACAACTGGACCCGCCAAAGGGCCACGTCCCGCCTCGTCGACTCCCGCCACAGCCCGAAACCCCCGTCGGGCGGCAAGATTCTCAAATTGCCACAGATCTGGTTTTGCGTCATCTTCGAAGAGTGACACCGGCAACTCCCACGAGACCATAAAAAGAAAGCCCCGCTTGGCGGGGCTTCGTGCTACTGCGCTGCAACATACTTTCTTTCGCGGATCCGCGCGGCCTTCCCGCGGAGCTTCCGAAGGTAATAAAGCTTGGCTCGCCGCACGTGGCCGCGCGTGATTACCTCGACAGCATCGAGAGACGGTGAATGGAGAGGGAAAACCCTTTCTACGCCGATACCGTTGGAGATCTTGCGAACGGTGAAAGACTCGCGGATTCCACCGTTCTGGCGGCTGATCACCACACCCTGGAATGCCTGAATCCGGCTCTTGTCGCCTTCCACAATCTTCACGTGGACCTTTACCGTGTCGCCGGGCTTGAAAACAGGGATGTTCTTCTTCATCTGCTCCAGTTCAATCGCATCAATCTTGTTCATACTCGTACTTCCTCCCTTAATCTACAGAAACCTCTGCAGTTCTTTGTATTGTAACCAGGGCCTAGCCCACTCAGCGCATGCCGAAGAGCCGATCCATAATTATCGCCACAGCAGAGCGAACCGAAAGATGATTGTAGTCACCCGGCCCCTGAATCGGCTCAAGAACCATATCCGCGCGCGAAGTGACCTCTTCCGTCAACCCCCAACCGGTCCCAAAGACCAGAAGGTACGGTTGACGCTCGTCTCGAAGCAGCTCCGACAAATCACCGCAGGAGACTGTCTCCGTCCGCGAGCGAGCACCGGTCGTTACAAGTTTTGGTGGTCTGCCGAATGCAGCCTCAAGGTCACTGACGGCAGCATCAAGCGTCGAAACGATACGTACGAGCTCAAGGGCAGACTTCCGCTTCGGATTATACTGAGCCCCCCAGCCGTCCTGCCAGTGCATGACAATCCGCTCTGCCAGCATCTGTTGTCCGGCCACCGGTGTTACGACATAATACCGGCCAAGCCCGAAAGTCCGAGCAGCACGGGCGATGTCATGGATGTCGAGATTGGTGACAGCAGTCGTGACCACCTGTCGATTCTTGTCGTACACAGGATAGTGAACGAGGGCGACAGCCACATTTCTGCAGGGCACTATCCCCTCACTCACTGCCTCAGCGCCCTTTCAAACTCCGCCAGATATGCCCGATCAGACGGCGTAACGACCTGCTCCACCAAGAGGTCCGGCCGCTCGATCCGAGTTTTCTCCAAGGACTTGCACCGTCTCCATCGTGAAACTTCCGCGTGATTTCCGGAAAGAAGCACGTCAGGCACCCGCAACCCGCGAAACTCGGCTGGCCGCGTGTACTGGGGATACTCAAGCAACCCGTCAGCGAACGAGTCGGTCTCGACGGAACCGGCCGACCCGAGAACTCCGGGAATAAACCGGACTATGGCATCAACCATGACCATGGCTGCCAATTCGCCGCCGGTGAGAACAAAATCCCCGATCGAAAGTTCATCGTCTACAAAGAGCTCCCGCACCCGCTCATCCACACCTTCATAGCGGCCACAGATGAGGATCAGCTCCGCCTCACGGCTCAACTCCCGGGCGACTTCATGCTTGAACGTTCTTCCCCGCGGTGTGGTCAGAATGACCCTCGCAGCGGGCCGTTCCCGCTTTACCGCCTCGATGCATGCCGCAAGCGGTTCTACCTTCATCACCATGCCATCGCCGCCACCATAGGGAGCGTCATCCACGACCTGATGACGATCAGTGGCATAATCGCGGATATTGTGAACACGGATGTCAACAAGCTCCTTCTCCGCAGCCCGCCTGATAATGCTCTCGGTAAGGGGCCCCTCGAACATCGCCGGGAAAAGGGTCAGTATATCGAATTTCATAGATCGAACAGCCCTTCCGGAGGGCTTACGGTAAGAGTCCCCGCAGCAAGATCTATGGCGGTCACGATCTCTTCCACCGCGGGGATAAGGTATTCCCGCCCGGCGCCACGTACGACATACACATCGTTACCACCGGTGGAGATGATTTCCGCCACACGGCCGAGATCAGTTCCGTCCTCGCAACGTACCGCGAGGCCCACCAGATCACACCAGTAATATTCGCCTTCGGCCAGCGCCGGGAACTGATCCCGACGTGCATAGAGCTCACGTCCGACGAGGCGAAGCACCTCGTTGATGTCCGTATATGGCTTCAGCGTCAGGAGGACCACGTTCCGATGCGGCGACGCAGCCGCCACCTCGAATTCATCCATCCGCCCGTCCATCCCTTTGAGCATGACCGTCTTCAGCGACAGAATGGTCTCATGCTCTCCCGAAAAGGGGACCACCTTCAACTGCCCCCTGATCCCATGGGTGCCAACGATCTTACCGAGCAGCAAAAGCTCCTTACCGTGTAGCATTACTCCACAATCTTCAGAACAGCCTTCTTGTTGTCCTTCGTTGAAACCGCGTTCAAAAGGGTCCGGATTGCCTTGGCGGTCCGTCCCTCTTTGCCGATAATTCTTCCCATGTCCTCTTTCGCCACGGTCAGCTTAATGACCGTCGTGTCCTCTTCCATCTCTTCGGTTGCCCTTACCTGATTCGGGTCGTCAACAAGCGCCTTTGCGATAGTCTCTACGAGTGCTCTCATGTCGGTAACCTCTGTAATGGAAATGACCGGCGGACCGGGAAGCAGGCTTCAGTTACGCAGACTTGGTGACGAATTTCTCCCAGATACCGGCCTTCTTGAGGAACTGCTTGACCGTATCGGTCGGCTGAGCACCCTTGCCGAGCCAGTCGAGAGCCTTGGTCTCCTCGAACTTAACGGCCGCAGGATTTTGATTCGGATCATACGTCCCGACATTTTCAATGAACCGACCATCACGCCTGCTGCGCACATCGGCAACGACGATCTGGTAGAAAGGCTTTTTCTTCGCCCCGGCACGGGCCAAACGCATTTTGATAGCCATCTTTTCCTCCTGGTGTTCTCACGGCCTTGGGCCGCACAGCTTTGGTTTAAGTATATCAGAAAGGGAGCATCCCTTTCCCCATCCCCTTCATTCCCCGCATAAGCCCTTTCGGACCGAGCTTCTGCAATTGCTTCATCACCTTCTGCGCCTCGGTAAAACGCTTCAGGAGCTGGTTGACTTCCTGCACCGTAGTACCGCTCCCCGAGGCAATCCGCAGCCTCCTGCTTCCGTTTATGATCGCATGATTGGCGCGCTCCGCCGGCGTCATGGAATCGATGATCGCCTCAATGCGTTTCAACTCGCGCTCGCTCGGCTGCGCTCCCTGCATCTGCTTCATCATCTTCCCGACGCCGGGAATCATGCCGAGGATCGATTCCAGCGACCCCATCTTCTTGATCTGCTGCAACTGGGTACGGAAATCTTCCAGATCGAACTGGTTCTTCTTGAGTTTCTGCTGGAGCCGCTCGGCCTCTTTCTCATCAAACGTCGCCTGGGCCTTCTCCACCAAACTCAGGATGTCGCCCATCCCGAGAATACGGGAAACGAGCCGATCGGGGTGGAAGACCTCAAGCGCGTCCAACTTTTCACCGAGGCCGACAAACTTAACCGGCTTACCGGTTACGGCCCGTATCGAAAGGGCAGCCCCCCCCTTGGCATCACCGTCGAGCTTGGTCAGGATGACCCCGGAGAGATCAAGCTGCTCATTGAATCCGGAGGCAACGTTCACCGCCTCCTGGCCTGTCATGGCGTCGGCCACGAAGAGGATTTCCCGCGGCTCCACCGCATCCCTGATCCGAACGAGCTCCCCCATCAGATACTCGTCGATCTGATGGCGACCGGCGGTATCAAGGATCACGGTGTCAAAGCCGTTGAGCGACGCAAACCGGATCGCGTCCCGACAAATGTCGACCGGATCCTGCGTTGCCTGAGAATCAAAGGTTTCAATGGAGAGCTGACGCCCCAGCGTCTTCAGCTGCTCGATTGCAGCAGGACGATACACATCAGCGGGAACCAGAAGGGGGCGTCGACGTTGCGACCGCAGCAGGCGAGCGAGCTTCCCGCATGTCGTCGTCTTTCCCGCTCCCTGGAGACCCACCATCATGATCGCTACCGGTGGCTTGGCCGCAAGATCGAGACTGTTATCCTCGCCCCCTCCCATGAGAGCAACGAGTTCTTCCTGAACGATCTTGATGACCTGCTGACCCGGAGCGAGGCTCTGAAGAACCTGCCCCCCGACCGACCGCTCACGGATGCGCTCGACAAAATCCTTGACAACCTTGAAATTGACGTCTGCCTCAAGAAGGACAAGCCGCACCTCACGGAGCGCCTCCTTGATATTCTCCTCGGTCATTACCCCCTGACCCCGGAGCTTTTTGAAGAGTATGTCAAGCTTATCGGAAAGGTTGTCGAGCATTCGAACTCTTGTGCAGTTACGGACCGTTAGCCGCCTGCCCCACAAAGCGCACACCGCGCGCACGTATCCACGGAGAAAGAGGTTAACTATAGACTGCGGCCATTACTCCTGTCAAGACAAAAACTGGATACACCATCAGCACATACGGTGGTCAGAGCTTCAGTACCGGCCGGTCACCCAGCAGACTGTCGGCAATGGTAAACATATTGGTGACGGCACCAGCCCTGAGTTTGTCCTTGCGATGGTAGAAGTCGAGACAGACCCCGCACGACAGAACCTCCACTCCTCGATTGCCGAGCTTTTCCAGCGCCTCCAGCACCTCCGAGCCTTCCGTCGTCAGAAAGATTCCACCATTGACAAACAGCATCCGGTCCGGAACCACGTCCAGATCGAGGAGCGTAATGATAAAATTCTTCATGAGCAGCCTGCCGAGTTCCTCCGGTCCCTCCCCCAGGCGATCGGATGTGATCAAAACCACCTTTCGCCCCCCGGCGGACCCATCAGCGCTCGCTTCATCCCTGCTGACCCCGCCGATAACGAATGCAACCCCCTCCGAAAGGGATGATTCCTCCACGGCATAGCCTCTTTCCACCACAAAGCGCCGAACATTCTCCCGAGACGGTCCATCATCGAGCAAAACCCGCACCGTCTCGCCGCCGGCCGACTCCAACGCACGCTTGACCGTCACCACCGGCAACGGACAGGCCATATTCCTGCAATCGATAGTTTTCATCCCGTCTCCCACCATAATCAAGACAGCTCCGAACCGCCGACTGGCCCGTCACACCGGCGATATGATCCGCCCTCACGCACAAATATCTCTTCGGGAACCAGCCCAAACTCCGACAACACTCCTTCAACCGCTTCCCGATCGGCACCCCCATAGCGGATGGCAAGTCCGCAGTCGGCTCGAAGCGCCCGGGGAGCCGGGATCAGGAGGATCGGGAGCGAGCGCTCCTTCAGAATCTTCTCGGCCTTCATCACCCGGTGGATGGAATTGAAGATTGCCACAAATTCGCCATCCTTCACCATATTCCACCCTTTCCGAACGAGTCTCCAATTGTACACATCGCTCGTCCCTTTTCAAGAAACATGCGGATTGACAACGAACCACCCATCACGTAACATGCCGGAAGAGGTGAATAATGCATACGTTTTTGATGCTCCTGGGGTTGATTTTTCTTGCTTTCGCCATCAACCTCCCCTTCGGATACCTGCGGCAAGGCTATGAAAAATTCTCGTTTGGCTGGTACTTTTACGTTCACATCTCGATCCCGATCATCATCTACCTCCGCATCAAATCAGGATACAGCTGGAAATTCATCCCGCTCACCCTCGGCGGAGCCTTTGCCGGACAGCTTGTCGGCGGACTGATCCAGCGGCGGCGTCAAAAAAATGGGTGAAAAGCGGCCGCGCATGCCTCGCCCCCGTGCCGTGGCCGATCTGCTTGCGGACGCCCTGCGCGGCAAACCGGCGGAAAAGCGGCTGAAGGAAGGAAGGATATGGCTCCACTGGGAAGGGGCGGTGGGACCCCAGATTGCAGGCCATGCCCGCCCCGTTTCCTTTCGTGACGGGGTACTGACCGTTGCCGTTGCAAGCGCTCCATGGATGCAGGAGCTGAACTTCCTCAAACGCACCCTTGTGGAACGCCTGAATATCCTCATCGGCGAACCGGTTGTCCGGGAGATCTTCCTCAAGACCGGAAAGATAGACAAGCCGCAGCCACCGGCACCATCCCCCCCTCCCCTGCGGGAACTCACCGTTCAGGAACTCGACCGCGTTGCCACCGAGGCCGCCGCCATCGACGATCCCGACCTCCGGGCAGCGTTTTCCCGGCTCATGAGCCGGCACCTGGCCCTCACTCCCCCCAAATAGAATCACCCAGCCTTCCGCACTCCGGCCTGCTTTCCCGACCGAATCACACCCCCAGGATTGCCGCCGCCTCATCGGTGTATGCCGACTCACCCTCCCTGACAATCAGTGGCGGCAACACCCGCAACTCCCCTCCGCGCCCTTTTACGAACTCCACCAGCGCCATTCGCGCCTCGGCCTCCCGGACGCCATGGACGAGCCGCAACCGCAGTGCGGTTAACTTGAGCAGCGACGCCTCGGCAAAAAGCTCCGCAAGCCGGCCGGGGTGATAGATAAAACAGATGCGCCCGGTGGGCCTCACCAGGTATTTGGCGGCGGCGAGGAAATCGGCCAGGGTCGCCGTCGATTCGTGGCGGGCATCATCGCGCCCCGCCTTGGGGCTTATCCGGCCGGTACCCCGCTTCCGGTAGGGGGGATTGGACAGGACAAGATCAAACGACGACACGGGAAAGTGCCGTCTCACGCCGGCGGCATCACCGCGCATAACCTCAATCCGATCCGAGAGCCCGTTCAGAGCCACGTTCCGCTCCGCCAGACCAGCCATCGCCTCCTGCACCTCGACCCCGACAAAGGTGGCTTCCCCATGCTGCCGGGCGAGAACGAGGGGGATGATCCCGCTCCCGGTTCCAAGGTCAACGACCCGTGCGGCTCCGTCCACCGTGGCAAAGGCGCAGAGGAGCAGAGGGTCGAGGGAAAAACGGTAGCCGTGCCGACGCTGGATGAGCCGCAGATCATACGCGCGCAGTTCATCGACGGTCTCAGTGTCAGGCATCAGGCCCCCACCGTACGCCGCCTACGCCACTCCCGCCCCAGCATGGCGGCAAACAGGGCAAACGACGCAAGGGTCAGGTACTTGCCAACCTTGAAGGGGAGAGGGTCGAAGACGAATTCGAACCGGTGCCGCCCCGGAGAAAGGTAGATTCCCCGCAGGATGTAATCTACCCGGCGAACCTCGACCGGCGAACCGTCGACCGTGGCACGCCACCCCTTGTAAAATTTCTCCCCGAGGACGAGGAGGGCATTGCCGGGGGTATCCGCCTCCCCCGCAATTCTATTCCACTCGTAAGTTGCTATCGTGACGTTTCCCGCTGGCGGCGCGACCGGGTTGCTCGGCGGGGCAAGCGGCACGACGGGGGGCTCCTCCACAAGCGCGACACGTCCCGGGCTGAAGGCGGGATTCGGGAGGATGCCGAGCGTCTGGCGGGGATCGGACAGAAGGAGCGCCTGGGACACCAGCCACCCCTTGGGAAGGACCTCCTTGTTTTCAAGCACGACCTGCGTCCCGTCGGGCGACGTGAATACCGGCTGGAACTTCGGCGAAATCGACGACCGCTCCTGCTGGTACTGTGCCGCACCATAGACGAGATAGCGCACGTTCATCATATCCGGCATGGCCGAGGCAAAATTGAACCCGTCGAGGAAGTCTTGCCACCGCTGCACCTGCACCGGGGCCGAGGTGAACATGACCGGGATGCCGTGGCTCACGTACTGCATCGGGTCGCTCCCGTCCATCGGCAGAACGCGGTACCCCTTTGGTTGCCGGGAGAGGTAATCGATGACCGGCGTCGCCACCCCTTTCACGCTCTGCGGGGGATCCTGGAGGAGCAGGAACTTGGCATTCACCCGCCCCACGTCGGCCAGAAAGAGTGCCGCAAGGATCAACGCCAGGGCCATGCGCGACAGCCACTGCCGGGAAAACGCCCCGATCACCACCGCGTAGGCAACCGCGAAGAGGGCGGCAAAACTGAGCTCCTTTTCGATCGTGTGCCAGCGCTGCATCACCAGTTGCAGCCCATCCTCGAACCGGTTGGGCTGGGCGATCTGCGGGCTGAAGAGATCGATCCAGAAATTTCTGCCGAGAACCGAGGCCCCAAGGGCCGCAAGAAGAAGGGGGGCGAGGGAGAATATCCCCAGCAGATACCGCGAAAAGCCGCGCCGCGCCCGAATCTCCGGATCGAGCAGGAGGTCGAGCCCCCGGGCGGCTAGAATCGCCATCCCGAACACGGGGATGAACATCATCATCTTGGGGACCCGGAAGTGATTGACCCCCGGAAAATGCTCGTAAAGAAACCAGTAAAACGGGGTGTACTTGCCGAAGGAGAAGAGAAGCCCCCCTGCGACGGCCGCCACGGCGAGCCAGGTGTAGCGGTCACGACGGAAGATGAGCGGCAAGGGGGCGAGCAGCCACGGGAGGAGACCGAAGTAGTCGGTGGTCTGGGTGAAGGCCATTCGCCCCCAGTAGTAGGCACCGTTGTCCGGACTGTCGTAGGCCCCCTCCTGGCGCGAAAGCCCGAAAAATCCGGGGACGACGAACGTCACCAGTTCCTCCGGCGGCAGGGACCACGACATCGCCTCCTCCACCTGCAGCCCCCCCTGCCCCTGATTGGCACCGCTCTGGACGCCGCGGGTCGTCTCCTTGGACCAGTCGGCCAGGGGAATGAGGGAGATGGCAACCGTGGAGAGGAAGAAGAACATCGTCACCAGGTTCAGCCCCACCAGGCGTACCGCGGACCTCCCCCGACGATCCCGTTCACGGAACAGGATCACCACCGACCGGAGCAGGCCGTAGGCGCCGATTCCGAGACAGGTATAGAAGGCGATCTGCCAGTGCATGTTGAAGAACTGGAAGGCGAGGACGAAACCGGTGGCGAGAAACCAGATTACCCGCCGTGCCTGGAATCCCCGTTCAAAGAAGTAGAATGCCCACGGGGCAAAGCTGATGGTGGCGATCTTCTGCACATGGCCGGCATTGATGAGGGAGGCGTTTTCCGGGGCGAGGGCGAAGATGATCCCCCCCAGAAGAGCGGCCCCGCGTCCGGCGCCGATGGCCCGGCAGTAGACGTAGGTCCCCGCCCCTCCGACGAAAAGGTGAAAAACGATGAACCACGCCACGTTGGCCGGCGCCGGGAAGAGCCAGAAGATCAGATTGCGATAGAAGAGGAACTGCATCGACAGCGTCCCCCCCCCTTCGGTCCCACCGCCGTTGGCCAGCATGTCCCAGCCGGCCCGGAGGTTCACCGTGAACAGATCGACGAAGCCCATCTCCTTGAAGTGCTTCACCGTCCAGTAAAACTCGGTGGTGATGTCCGGAGCCCGGATGATCTTGTCGGTGAAGAGTATCTTGGCGAAGAAAAGGATGAGGAGCGCCAGCAGCGTCCCGAGGGCTGCGAAGTCCTTTTGCCGTTCGGTCATTTCGTATCGTTACCTTTCCCGGTCAGAGCTTTGTAAAACATGTCGAGCCGCACTGCGGCATCACCCCAGGCGAAATGGGTCAGGATGCGCTTCCGGCCCGCCGCCCCCATTTCTTTCCGAAGATCGGGCTCACGGAGGAGCTCCGCAACCCGTACCGCCATCTCCTGCCAGTCATCGGGCGTGCAGAGTATTCCCGATTCCCCGGAAACCACATATTCGGCGATCTCCCCCACCCGGTCGGCCACCACCGGCACCCCGGCCCGCATCAGCTCCGTCAGCTTGGCAGGGCACTTGGCCCGATTCACCACGGTATCGGCAAAGGGGTAGATGGCTACATCCCCGGCGGCCAGCCAGTCGGGGAGCTCTTCCGGCTCCACCCACCCGGCAACGGTGAGGGAATCGGCAAAGCCGTTTCTGTCCGCTGCAGCCGCAAGCAGCTCTTCCTCCCGATGCCGCCCCTTTCCCACCACGAGGAAGCGTACTCCCGGGACCCTTCGAGCAACCTCCCCAAAGACCGTGTGGAGTTTTTCCTGGTCGAACTCGAAGAACCGGGTGTAGAGGAGCAGCACAGGGGTTCTGGCGGAGATGCCGAGCCGGCGCCGGACCGCTTCCCCGTCCCCTACCGGAACATTCTCCACACAGTTCGGAAGGTAGAGAAGCCGCTCCGGCGGAACCCCCATTCCCCGGACAAGGGTTTCGAGCATCCGGCTCGCCACGGTCACGCCGACAGCCCGACGAGGGAGCTCTCCCTCCTGGAGCCGGTAGAGGTGACGCTCCAGAAACGAATAGTCATGGAGCGTCTCCATCCCCCCGCGCCCCTCCCAGTCATCCGTGTCGACGAACAGAGGCGTGTCCCGCAGCATGAAAAGATGGAGCATGGCTGCCAGCCCGCCGTACCCCTTTGGCTTGAAGAGATGGACCAGGTCCGGTTTTTCGGCCAGCGCGGCCCGGAGCATGCGCACGGCCAGAACAGGCGCCGCAAGGGCCTTGCCTCCCCGGGCGAGCTTTACGTTACGGATCATCACTCCGCGAACGGTTTCCGCCTTTCCCGAATCCTCCGGGTTGGTGTACGGCGGGGCGACGATCACCACCTTGTGACCAAGCCCCTGCAGTTCCGCGGCCAACGGCACCATGCGGGCGAGCACCGTCCCCTTCGGGCGGATGCCGAACGGTGCCAGAAACACGATCTTCATCGCGACCCACCTTCAAACTTCCCGAATTTCCCCCGGCGGAAGTCGCGCCACCCCCGCCACATCATGCGGAGCTTTGCGCCCTTCTCTCGCTCGAAGAGGACAATGCTCGCGGCCTCCTTTGCCAGACGGACCAGATCAAAGAGGCAGTGGCCGGGGAAATCCCGCCGGTACTCCGCAAAAACCGCAAACCGATTGCGGGTCTTGTAGTAGCGGCGCAAGGGGGAGTGATTGGTGGCTATGAACGGCCCGAATCTCGTGACATTTCCAACCTCATGCTCCAAAAGCGCCGCGTTTGCCTGCAAAACCTGATAACCGTTCCTTCGGAGCCTGAGGCAGAACTCATCATCGACGAAATCGATGAAAAAGTCCTCCCGGAAAGGACCGATGCACCGCCAGGCGGACAAGTTAAGCAGGCATCCGGATGTCATGGGAGTCATCACATCACTGCACGTTGCTCCGGACGGCCGTTGCCGAACGGCCCTGGTCAGATGGAACGGAGAGATTATCCCTACGGTGGCAGCAGAGGCATCGAGACACTCAAACATCGTCTTTACCAATGCCCCTGAAGCCCTGCTGTCCTGATCCATCGTAAGCAGATAATCGTATCCCGCCTCAATTGCCTTGCGTGCGCCGAGATTGAGGCCATAGGCAACACCCCGGTTCTCTCCTTGTGCAAGGTAGGTCACTCCGGGGAGAACCGACAGGTGCTCCGCGATTGTCAGATCGGGTGATTCTGAATTATCAACCACGTAGACCGCATCGACCTGCTCGATCCACGTCCGGATGTTGTCAAGATAGTCCCGTTGCGGATGATATAAAATTACCACCGCCGCACAACAATGATGCCCTATCTGCGATAACGTGTCAGACATCAGAACTCACAAGCGCCCGATCCCCCCAGGCTTTCCCCGACAGGAGCTGTTTTTCCTCGAAGTCCGAATCGCGGAACCTGATAGTCTGGTTATCCGCAATGAGCAGGTTTTCCTGATTTCGCTGCTTGTAGGTATAACTCTTGTCCCATTCCTCGGCACGATAGCCATGCCCATCCTTGCCAACCACCAGCGCCTTCAACCCCAGATTGACTACCTGCCTGGTGAGACTATCCCAACCACTCTCGAACGCCCACACGGAAAATTTGCACCAGAATGGCTTACGCCTGATCTGCAGCATGACATTTCGAGAAATCATGAATGCATTGGTACGTATGTGGTAGTTGGGAAACGGCGGGAAAAAGCGGAGAAGGAACCACGGGCGTATCCTTCCGGCCAGTTTGTACAGGTAATATTTCCATAAGGGCTGTTTTCCGCTGGCGGGAGGAACGAGGGCATCGGCATACATGCTCTGCCATGAACCGGTTGCCCCCACCAGGCCAACACCAGGGCGCGACATATGGTCGTAAAACGTGCGCAACCAGCCTTCTCCCTGAACGACACTGTAAGAATTCAGGAAAAAGAAAAAACGGTAGTCAAAATCCATGGCGGCCTTGAAATAGGGTCCGATATCAAAGCCAGCATCCGATAGATACAGGATGCGGTGAGGACAATCCGCCATGATCTCCTCATACTCCTGGACATCCTCACGGGAGGAGAACCCTTTGTAGATTATCACCAGATCGTGGGTAATACCGGCAGGCATTCCGGCGTACGATTCCCAGAAGCGCCGAAACGGCTCCGCACCATTAGACGCGCGGACCAGATGAACTACGCAGATCTCCGACATTACAGCCCCAGGTGGATAGGTGGAGTCATGATACGGCATGCGGTCATGGAGTGGGTCCGGTGACGGACGGTTCCCAATCTCTGAGACAGCGCTCCAGGTCGTCCGATGCCCGCTCCCACGTAAATTGCCGGATATGTTCGTAGCCCGCACCGGCCAGCCGGAGTCGTAAGCTGTCGTCGTCGAGAAGGGAATTGACCGCAGCCGCAAGTGCCCCGGGATTGCCGATGGGAGTGAGAAGCGCCGTCCGTCCATGTTCCGCATAGGCTCTCACGCCGCCATTGTCAGTGGAGACAAGCGCCGCCCCGCACGCCATGGCCTCGGAACCGGGCAGCCCCCACCCCTCGAAACGGGATGGAACCACAAAAATTGCGGTCCGGTTATACAACTCAGCCAGTTCATCGTCGGTCGGTCGCTCGTAGTAGGTCACCCATTCGGGGAGAAAATCGGGACGGGAACCACCAAACGCCCATACTTCCCGGGAAAAATCCAGGCGGGTTCTGACAATTTCCAGAGCCTTGACTGCATCCTCGGTAGCCTTATGCCGCTCGGGCCTCACGGGAAACCCGATCATCGTCCGTGAGTCGGCATCGATAGCATTCCGAAGGCAATACACCGAGAATTCCAGTGCGCACGGGACCAGAGCCGGAGTTGGTCCACCGCTGGCCTCGACCATGGCCCGTCCTGCCGGTGAGATCACCATGGTCCGCAGACCTGCCTTATGGGTAGCGGAGATTCTCTCTTTCAGCTCGGAAGATGCCTCCATGTACCGCTCGAAATCCATGGCGAAATAGAACTTCCGCCCCTTGGACGAAGGATACTCCCGGACCCACTCCGCCGTCTGCCAGGATGTGGCAACGACAGCATCGCCATCCGGAACCCAGCATCCTGCCAGATTTGGAGCCCAACGCATGTCAACGCGCGGATCGATGCGGAACCAGCTGTCCGGCCGCCACCGCTTCAATCCGGTCCGGTTGAGGAGATAGCTGGCCACGGCCCTGCCGATGCCGCGCACCCCGCCGTGCCGGGTGGCGTAGGCGGCATGGAGGATGGTCACCTGATGCCCTCTGGCAGCGAGCCGGCTGGCGTGTTCGTAGATGTTCTTCGGCCCGCCCGTTGGAGTCGGCGAACTGCCTGGAAGGATGAAACAGATTTTCATCCCGCCCCCTGAATCTTTCCGGCAGACCCTTCCTGCCGCCCGTGGAGCGTCCGCTCGTGGCTCACCATGCCGGCAATTATCTCATCCAGCGTCTTGGTAGGAGCCCAGCCGAGCCGGTCGTGAATCTTCTTCGGGGCGCCGCAGAGCGGCACTGCCTCGGTGGGCCGAAAAAAACGGGGATCAACCTGCACATAACACCGGTAGTCGAGACCCACCGCCGCAAAGGCACGGGAAACGAATTCCCGGACCGTGTGGGTTACGCCGGTGGCCACCACGTAATCATCGGGTTCCGGGGCCTGGAGCATCCGCCACATGGCCTCCACGTAGTCGGGGGCATATCCCCAGTCGCGGCAGGCATCCAGGTTGCCGAGGAGCACGGTTTTCTGCAACCCGAGGCTGATCTTCACCGCCGAGGAAACGATCTTCCTCGTAACGAATTCATATCCCCGACGCGGCGATTCGTGGTTGTAGAGTATTCCCGTGCAGGCAAAGGCACCGTACTGCTGACGGTAGTTGCGGACCAGGTGATACCCTGCCAGCTTGGAAATGCCATAAATAGAGCGCGGGGTGAACGGCGTCGCCTCATCCTGGGGGAACACGCTGACCTGGCCGAACATCTCGCTGGTGCCGGCGAAATAGAAGCGGCATTCCGGGGCAAACTCCTTGAGCGCCGCCAGCAGATAATGGGTGCTGTTGACATTATTGTTGAGTATGGATATCTCGTCCTCGAAGGAGTAACTCACGAAGCTGGAAGAAGCCAAGTGGTAGCACTCCTCCGGGACCACGTCCTTGACCGTCTTGATCACGGAAAAAACATTGTCCAGCGAGGCAACGTGGAGTTGAATCCGGTCAAGCAGGTGGACAATGTTCTTCAGTTTGTGCTCAGTGTCCTCGATGGCGACCCGCCGCACGATGCCGTGCACCTCGTACCCCTTGTCCAGGAGAAGTTCCGCCAGGTACGAGCCGTCCTGGCCGGCAATGCCGGTGATGAGCGCTTTTTTTGTCATGATCGTTTTCCCTTTGGTTATCACCCCAGTGCGGCCTTGTAGGCGGTCACCGTATCAATCGCACACTGCTCCCAGCTGAACTTTTTCGCCTGCTCGAGAGACCTTCGGGAGAGGTCGTCCCGGAGCTCAGCATTGCGGTAGATGTCCAGGAATGCCTGGCACAGCGCGTCACTATCGGTTGGAGACACCATGATTCCAGCACTGCCGACGACTTCCGGCAGCGACGAGCTGTTTGAAGTAATGACCGGGACACCGCACTGCATCGCTTCCAGGGGGGGGAGGCCGAACCCCTCATAGAGCGAGGGATAGACGAACATCATGGCCTCGCTATACAGTGAGGCAAGGTCTTCATCCGGCACATAGCCAGTTACAACGATCCGGTCCCTGATCTCGGCGGAATTCGCAATCTCATCGAAGATCCTGTCGAAATACCACCCCTTTGTCCCTACCAGCACCAGGCTGAGATCGGGAATCCGCTGTTCTCTGACGGTCCGTACGAAGCAGCGAATCGTTTGATCGATATTCTTGCGCGGCTCCAACGTACAGAGGCTGAGGGCGTAGTGTCCCTCCGGAATCCCGTATTTGTGGCGCACCGCGCTGTTTCTCCCCGGATCACTACACCTGAAAAACTCTCCCGATGCCGCCAACGGAGTCACGAACACACGCGCTGGATCGAAACCTGTCCAGCTGCAGAAATCATTCTTCGTCGACTGGGAAATGGCTATGACCCAGTCATCAGGACGAATGCTCTTGATCGTATTCGAAAAGGTCTTGACAATATGGGGCTCAAAGTACTCGGGAAACAGTACCGGAATCATGTCGTAGATGGTTATGAACCGCTGCAAGGAAGGAGTGCGGACGTATTCAGGAAGTGGATAAAAACTGGCATGGAATATATTTGTCCCCTTGAGCACGTCCGCATCGAGAGAATTATACAGTGGCGTGAGCCGTTTGAGAAAAAATGAAACAACCCGCCTGCGGAATTTTTCTGAGGCAACCGATACCGAAGCGGGATAGATCGTTTCAGCAATGCGCATCAGTTGGTTCAACGTGGGGCTCCCCGAGTGGCACAATTGCTTATCTTTGAACTTCGGACACTGGGAAAGATAGACGGATGTCTGGATAAACTGCTCAATGCTGTTGTAGGCGCAGAAAGCCAGTGAGCACTCTTCACGGCGGTCAAGGGTCTCCAGCAGATTCTCGACAGTTCTGGCAATGCCGGTACGAGCCCTTCGATAATAATGGGCAGAACCGAGCAAGGAGATGTCGAACAGCACATTGAACATAGTAAAGATTCCTTTTCTTGCCGGACGGATGAAGTCTCAACCTTTGGGTCGACAGCCTTGCATCAGGTTACCGTTTAAGCCGGTTACGGATCTTTGCCCAACCGTTCTGTAGTAACCGGTACAACCGGTTGCGTTCCGGGCAGTACCCGAAATGTTTTATACAAAGCAGGTCAAAGGAGACGCGCATGTCAAATCGATACCTATTGTCACCTGCCAGCGAGTAAAGCCCCTTCAGTTCGCCGTCATTGCAGTCACGACCGGCCTCCAAAAGGGAAAGAACATTTCCGAGCCAGAATCCACTGTCATGAATTTTTACGAATCGTTCCGTGATATTCGATATCAGCTTAAGAGCACGAGAATCGAACCTACCACTCTGCTCTGCTACCTCATTGATATACTTTTTATAATCCTGCAATGCTCTGATATGTTTAATTCCATCATGAGCTTTATGGCTCTCGGCCCCCCCATGCATTCTCACATAGGCAACAGCATCCCCACAACAGAACAGCTTATCGTTCAAGGCCAGGGCAAAAATGAAAGCATCATCAGTAGCCATGCCAGTGGCAAACTGTGGATACCCTCCAATCTCGAAGAAGGCTTTTCTGGAGAAAAACACCCCCGTCAAAAATGTTTCTCTTTTGAAAACCGATCTATTATAGATGTAGTCAATCGGTGACTCGACTGTCGGAGACAGCATTGTCCCTCTTGTGATATTTCCTCCACCATCTATCAGCAATCTATTACAATGAACAACGCTTTTGACTAAATTTTTCCCAACAAACTCAAGCATTGAACCAACAAATTTGCAATCCAGCAAATCATCGTCGGGCAAGATTGTACACCAGTCCACCGATTCAGAAAAAAGAGCAACCCCCTTATTTATACTCCCAATCAATCCGATATTTTCGCTATTGACTACATAATTGACCCGGTGATCAGCTATAGTAGCCATATATTCTACAGTACCATCAACAGATCCGTTATCTATAACAATAATTTCTATATTATTGCACAGTTGTCCAAGCGCACTTTTCAATGCTAAATTCAAATACTCTTTTCTATTGTAAGTTGGAATCAATATTCCAACTTTTGATTTGCTAGAAATAGCACCCACGCATACTCCGCTAACTTTGCATCCGACGCTATCAACCATATCAACAATATTTACATACTACTCAAGTCACTACAAATTACTTACACCATCACTTTGCGTTGATTATATTTAAAATGATATTTATACATAAAATAAATAATGGCTAAATACAAAAATCCATATACAGCAGCTAGTACAAAATTATTATAAACTGCCAAAGAGAGAGCATAGACAACTATTAATGGGATTATCGAGGCAACAAAAAAATACAAAAACTCCTTAATTATTGGATAGTCTGTCACCTTGCTAAAGTAACAATAACCTACTACTGTTATAGCAATCTTTGCCGCCAGAGTTGCTATGGCAGCTCCGAAGGCACCGATGAAGGGAATCAGGGCAAAATTAAGGATTGTGTTCAAAAGGTTCCCCCAGAAGACCGAGTTGCCGAATTCCCTCTGCATGTTCCAGGCAGTAAAAGGAATCACAATTGTGCCATTAGTGAAGCCAAAAGTGATGACAAATCCCAGAATCATGAGAAGAGGTGCGCTTTCAGCGAACTTTGCTCCGTACATCAGATTGACGGTAAATTGGGAAAAATAGAGCATAAAAAATCCCAACGGGATAGTGAACACCGACATGGCAAATACATATTTTGTCATAACACCATAAATAGTTGAATATTTGAAACTTTGAGCTAAATCTCTGAACATGGAAGGTGTAACCACACTATTTATTGAGTAAAACGGATTTATTATCTTGTAAGCTGCTTCATAGAGTCCAACAGCGTACGGTGTTCCGAAGTAGTAGAGTATCAATCTATCTGATGATGTATAAATATACGTCGACAATTCTGCCTTAAAAAAATGAAAACTTTCTTTATACAAATCAAATATTTTAACCACTCTTATTTTATGACTAAACATCTGACTTATCGAACACAGCCTGAAATACCATATGCAACAAATTGCCATACATGAGTTCAGTGCAGAGTTAATCACGGTGAGATATGGAAGGTATCGCCAATCTCCTGCCGAACGTATCAACGTAAATATCAATCCTGCGGAAATGATACTTTGGCTGATACGCATCACCGACATGGTATTGATTCTCCCTAGTGCAGGGAAAGCCCATCCCGGCGTACATGCTTCAAAAAAAATCATGAACACCGAAATTCTAATAAAATATCGCAGCCGCGCATCAATCGGCAGCACTACTATCAGCGCAATGACGCAAGCGATAAAAAGCGCAGACATGACAAGGCGTTGCGGCAATGTTGAAGCCAACAATGAGTTCAAATCTTCGTCATCCCGAGCAAGTCGCTGAGAAGCCAACGCGGTCAATCCTCCATCTGCAAACCTGGACACGAGGAGCAACGCCGCCGTGGATGTGGAACTGAACCCGATATATTCTGGCCCCAGTGTCCGACTCACGTAAATCATACTCAGGGCACCGATGACGAGACCGGCAATCTCCGCAAACGCCCGAAATGTTATCTTCGTATTCAATCGCATTCGATTCTCTGTTGTCCATCCTGCCCGGGTTTAACCAAGGTTGAGTTGCCGACTACGGCCTCGCGGACTCTCGTGGTTTCTCGAAGACGGCGGTATAGGAACATCCCAATCCTTCAATCCGCTCAAGCGGAATCAGAAATATCCGAATGATAAATGACATCAAATGTCCCAGGAGTTTTGCTCGTATCGGTTTCACACGAGATACATCCGTTCGGACGTGATTCAATGAAACATTCCACCAGCCCAGTGAACTGAAAATTCGACTTGCCTTATCGCTGGTAGTAATCTTTACCGTTTTCAGTCCAACTCTCTCCATGTGTATGGCGAGCACCGACGCGGGGATTAGTTCCAGATGCCGAGGCGCATCGACGTGAACCCAGAATCGACCAAACAACTTGAACTGAAGCGCATCGGGACTTGGATTGGCAATTATCAACACTCCTCCAGGGCGAAGTTTCCTCGCCAGAGCCTCCAGAACCTCCCACGGATCAGACAAATGTTCGACAACGTGCCACAGAGCTATTACATCATACGACTCAACCTTGAGTAGGGCTTCAGATATATCTGTACAATTCAGCGTTTTGACACCAACCACATTCTCCAAAAACTCACAGCAGCGGCGATCCATTTCGATTGTTTCAACGTCAAATCCGGCTTGCTTCGCCAAGTAGGCAAAACCACCGTATGCCGGACCAACCTCAAGCAATCTTCCGCCTTGTGCATACCGTCTCAAAATTTCTAGTTTGTATTTTTCCTGCTCTGCTTTATCCTTTAACTCTTCTTTGGTAGGCATTTGGTAGGCAGGATATGCGGCAGTGTAATACTGCGACAAGTCATCCGGTATTGGTGAGAGAAAAATCAAGCGACATGATGGACAACGATAATAGTCAAAGGAATGTGGCGAAAGCTGCTGATTCAAGTCTGTAACTGAAAAATACTTTGATGATTTTGTCCGGCAGTACGGGCATAAAAACTCCACGTTAATTTCTCCCTTGAGCTACTAGATTACCCCATGAATACCTTGACAACACCTGCCTTTCATCATCGCTGGCATTCTGAAACTGATTGGTCTGATTATCACTGATCAGAAGATTGTCTTGGTTACCAAGTCTGAAAGTGTCACTTAACGGCCACTTATCTTCAGTAAAGCTCCTGCCATCAAGCCCTACTAATACTAGTTTGAGCCCCTGTGCGCGAATTTGGCTGCTCAGCCCATACTTGCCGCTTTCATAACGATGGGCATCCATCTTGGATATTATTCTGCATTCTGTCTTAAGGAAAATGTCACGGGAAATCACAAATCCATTAGTTCTCAGATGTGGGTTTGGAAAAGGAGAAAACCAGGTTTTATAGTTCCAGAATTCTCTGAGTACTTTAACTATTCGTCGTGATATTACAGCTCTCAGTGACAGAAGTGCCCTGAAATCGGAATAGTGACTTTCATACGAACCACTTGCCCCAGCCATTCCAACACCTTGCGCCGTAACATGCATAAAAAGGTGCCTAAGCCAATTATCACCTCGAATCCCGCTGAATGAATTGAGAAAGCAGCAATACGGCGTCTTGATTGCCTGAGCGGCCTGGAAATAAGCCCCTATGTCAAATCCTTCATCTCCAACTTCAAGTTTTTGATGACAGTATTCAGACAGAAGATCTTTAATCCCCTTGTCCGGTTGCCCTCGGTCGAATCCCTTGAGCACAAATACGAGATTATGCTCAATGCCTGCCGGATGGTTACGGTAGGAATCGAGAAACCGTTGAAGTGGCTCAATCCCGTTACACGCTCGTACCAGGTGAACAACCGTCAGCTCTTTCGTCTCCCCGGCCATTAAATCCTTACCCACGCGGACCAGTGAGGCCCCTCTCCAGCGCATCCCGCCAGTGAGGCATCACGACCCCCATCGCCCGCGCCTTTTTGTTACCCAGCACCGAATAGAGCGGTCGCCGCATCTCTCCGCTCATTCCTCCCCGGTCCACCGGGAGTACCTCCACCGGGAGCCCGGCGATCTCGTAGATCGCCCGGGTGAACTCATACCAGTTGCACTCCCCTTCGTTCACCAGGTGGTAAATGCCTCCCGACAAACGCCGATTCTCGATCAATTGCCATACCGCCCGACTCAGGTCTTCGGTCGACGTGGGAGAAACCACCTGGTCGCACCCCATTTCCAGGGATGTGCAGTTTCTGGCATCCCGCAACCGCTTGTCGACAAAGTTCCCTCCCTTGGACTGCGCCCCCGACCGGCCGTATAACCCGCACGTTCTGATGATCACCGCGTGTTCCGGCGCCGAAGCCTGTGCCGCATACTCGCCGGCGACCCGGGAAATCCCGTACATCTGCAGTGGCTGGGGCCGGTCATCTTCCGCGTAGGGAGTACGTTGGTCACCGCCGAACACGTAATCGGTGCTGAAATTGACGAAACGCGCATCAACCTTGCGACAGGCGACCGCCAGGTCCCGCACCGCGGTGCAGTTGATCCGGAACGCGCTCTCCGGGTCGGTTTCGCAGAGGGGGACGTTGTGAAACGCCGCCGTGTTGATCACGACATCAGGCCTGCAACCGTCAATGGCCGCGTCGATCTCCCCGCGATTGCCGATATCCAGCTCGTCACGCGAAGGGGCAACGATGTCATGCCCCGGATTGTTCCGGATGAGATCGCCCCCCAGCTGGCCGGTCCTGCCGATGAGCAGCACTTTCATGACCATACTCCGCGCCCATTCTTCAGGAACGGCGCATACCCTCGGTCCTTTTCCGACATGATCGGGTCGGGCAAGGGCCAGTCGATGCCGAAGGCTGGATCATCCCAGCGCACGCCGGCGGCGCATTCGGGGGCAAAGAACTCGAACATCTGGTAGAAGAGCTCGCTGTCGTCCGCCAGGGTCTGGAACCCGTGGGCAAATCCTTCGGGGATGTAGAGCGCCCGGCGGTTGTCCGCCGTCAGCTCCACCGCTCTCCATTGACAGTAGGTGGCGGATTCGGGGCGCAGATCGATGATGACATCGTAGATCGCCCCCCGGGTGCAGCGCACCAGCTTGGCCTCCGCTTTTGGCGACAGTTGGAAGTGCATGCCGCGTAACGTTCCCCTTTTCAGGTTGAACGAGACATTGCACTGGGCCACCGCCGTTTTCAAACCACGCGCGGTGAACTCGTCCTGGCAGAAGCTCCGTGCGAAGAAACCCCGCTCGTCATCGATCCGCTGGAGATCGATGATCCAGGCCCCCTTGAGGGCGGTCTCGGTGAAGGTCACTCGATGATCCTCACGGCCGGAATCGGGAGGATGAATTTCCCCCCGCGGTCGCGATACACCTGCTGTTGCTGGAGAATTTCATCGGCAAAGTTCCAGGCCAGAAGCAGCACGTAGTCCGGCATATCCTGAACCAGCCTGTCCGGGTGCAGGACCGGCAGATGGGTGCCGGGGGTGTAGAGGTTCTGTTTGTACGGGCTTTTGTCCACCGTATATTCCACCAGATCGGTGGTAATGCCGCAGTAATTGAGGAGGGTGTTCCCCTTGGCCGGCGCGCCGTAGGCGGCGATGCGTTTGCCCGACTCCTTCAGCTCTGTCAGGAGTTTCATGAGGTCATGCTTGATCGCGGCGGTACGCAGGGCAAATTCCCGGTAGGTTTCCTTGCTGCCGAGCCCCTTGGCCTGTTCCGCGGCAACCAGTTCGGCCACGTTCGCGCTGACGGGATGGGCACCCCGATGACCGATGAAATAGATGATGGAACCGCCATGGATCGCGACCCGCTCCACGTCGAACAGCTCCATGCCGTAGAGATTGAAGAGATAGGACATCGCCCGTACCGACAGGTAGGAGTAGTGCTCATGATACACGGTGTCGAATTCGTTATTTTCCACAAAATCGATGAGGTACGGTGCCTCGATGGCGACCGCCCCTTTTTCCGCCAGCAGGGTCTTCAGCCCCTTGACAAAGCCATGGATCTCCGGGACATGGGCAAACACGTGGCGCCCCAGGATGACATCGGCCGCCCCATACCTCTCCCTGACGGCCTGTGCCGTCGCTTCGTTGAAAAATTCGTTAACGGTCTCGATGCCCGACTCGATCGCCACCTTGGCGATATTGGCGGCCGGCTCGACGCCGAGGGTCTGCACGCCGGTTTTCTTGAAGTACTGAAGGACGGTCCCGTCGTTGCTGGCGATCTCGACCACCCGCGAATCTTTATTCAGGCTGAAACGCCGCTGGAAACTCTCGGCCAGGGAGGAGGCGTGCCGATGGACGAGATCGGAGGTTGCGGAAAAATAGATGTAGTCCGTGAACAGCTCGTCCGGCGACACCACATGACCAATCTGGACCAGACCGCACTGCTCGCAGAAGAAGACGTCAAGCGGGTGCGTCGGCTCTTTTCCAAGCTGCAACTGCCGTTCATTGAGAAAGCTGTTCGCCAGGGCCATGGTGCCGAGTTCGAGAAATTTGAAAATATCTTCCTTGCCGCAGAATCTGCATTTCACTGGTGTACCTCGCATCTTGAATAGTCATCTATCTGCCGCAAACAGGCATTTCTCATGTCGCCCTTGTCCCGATACTGCCGGGTCCAGTCAACGATGCTGTCGAGCGCTCTCTCCAGTCCCCACCGCGGCTGCCATCCCAGTTCCGACCTGGCCTTGGAGCAATCGAGCTTCAGGTAGTGGGCCTCGTGGGGATGCTCGCCCCGGTCGATCTCGTAGCGGGCACCCCCCTCCCACCGGTCGCAGAGCCGTTTAACGATCCACTCCACGGGACGGGCGTCGCTCTCGGCCGGACCGAAGTTCCATCCTTCCGCATACCGTGCACCGTCCTCGTACAACCGCCGGGCCAGGAGCAGATAGCCGGACAGGGGTTCCAGCACGTGCTGCCACGGGCGGACTGCGCGGGGGTTGCGGATCCGTACCGCCTCTCCGGCTAAAACGGCACGAAGCACATCGGGAATCAGCCGATCGGTGGCCCAGTCGCCACCGCCGATGACGTTGCCGGCCCGGGCGGTGGCAAGCGCGACTCCGTGCTTCCCATGGTCCCGCGGGTTGAAGTAGGAACTGCGGTAGGCGGCAGTCACCAGTTCGGAGCAGGCCTTGCTGTTGGAATAGGGGTCGTAGCCGCCGAACGGCTCGTTCTCCCGGTACCCCCAGACCCATTCCCGATTTTCGTACACCTTGTCGGTAGTGACATTGACAACGGCCCGCACCGACGGACAGCCGCGTACCGCCTCCAGCAGGTTCACCGTCCCCATGACGTTGACGGTATAGGTCTCCACCGGAATCTTGTACGAATCCCGCACCAGGGGCTGGGCCGCCATGTGGATGACGATCTCGGGAGCGGCCGTCGCCATCTCCGCCCTGAGCCGATCGATGTCCCGCACGTCGGCGATGACCGAGTGGCCCAGTTCCGCGACCCGGGCCAGGCCAAAGAGGCTCGGGTCGGTCGGCGACTCCAGGGCATACCCCGTCACCTCCGCCTCCATCGCGTGGAGCCAGATGGAGAGCCATGACCCCTTGAAGCCGGTGTGACCGGTGAGAAAGACCCGTTTACCTCTCCAGAAATCTGCGTTTACCATCCCGCCTCCCGCCAACCCGAGGATTCCGTCACCAGAGTTTCCAGGGGGCATTGCCCGTACTCCAGAGTTCCTCCAGATAATTCTTGTCCCTCAGGGTATCCATCGGCTGCCAGAAGCCGTCATGCTTGTAGGCAACCAGCTCCCCGTCACGGGCCAGCCCTTCAAGAGGTTCTTTCTCGAATACGGTGGAATCGCCCTCGATTCTTCCCAGCACCCCCGGCTCGAGGACGAAGAATCCGCCATTGATCCAGCTGCCGTCTCCCTTGGGTTTCTCCTGAAAACCGCGAACCGTGTTATCTCCGGAAAGATCGAGGGCACCGAATCTTCCCATGGGCTGCACCGACGTGACCGTTGCCTGCCTGCCGTGACGCGTGTGGGATTCAACGAGGGCGGCAACGTCGACATTGGCCACCCCGTCGCCATAGGTAAGCATGAACGTCTCGTTCCCGATGTAGGGAGCGACCCGCTTGACCCGACCACCGGTCATGGAGTCGGCACCCGTGTCCACCAGCGTCACCTTCCACGGCTCGGCGTACTGCTGGTGCACCTCCATGGCGTTGTTTTTCATGTCGAAGGTCACATCGCTCATATGGAGGAAGTAATTGGAGAAGTACTCCTTGATCATGTACCCCTTGAACCCGAGGCAGACGACAAAATCATTGTATCCGTAGTGGGAATAGATCTTCATGATATGCCAGAGGATCGGCTTTCCGCCGATCTCCACCATCGGCTTCGGCCGCACCACGGTCTCTTCGCTGAGCCGGGTTCCGAGCCCCCCTGCAAGGATCACTACCTTCATAGACGCTCCTTGTACCATTCATAGACCCCGGCAATCCCCTCTTCCAGCCCGATCCGGTGCTGCCAGCCAAGAGCGTGGAGCCGCGAAACGTCGGAGAGCTTGCGCGGGGTGCCGTCGGGTTTGGACGTATCGAAGGCGAGTTCGCCCCCGAAGCCGACCACCCTCTTCACCAGGAGCGCCAGGTCGCGGATGGCAATCTCCTCGCCGCTCCCTATGTTGACGATGTCGTTCCCCTCGTGGTGGCGCATCAGGAAGAGGGAGGCATCGGCCACGTCATCGACGTGGACGAACTCGCGGTACGGGCTTCCGGTCCCCCAGACGGTGACGGTCGGTGCGGCCGCGAGCTTCGCCTCGTGGAACTTGCGGATGAGGGCAGGCAGGACGTGGGAGTTCTGGAGATCGAAATTGTCGCCCGGCCCGTAGAGATTGGTCGGCATGGCGGAGATGAAGCGGGTCCCGTACTGGCGGTTGTATGACCGGCAGAGGGTGAGCCCGGCGATCTTGGCCACCGCATAGGGTTCGTTGGTCGGCTCCAGGGGACCGGTGAGGAGATACTCCTCCCGGATCGGCTGGGGGGCGAGCTTCGGGTAGATGCAGGTGCTCCCGAGGAAGAGGAGTTTCGTCACCCCCGTGCGCCAGGCGCTGTGAATGACGTTCGCCTCGATCATCAGGTTGTCGTAGATGAAGTCGGCCGGATAGGAATTGTTGGCGACGATCCCCCCCACCTTGGCCGCCGCCAGGAAGACGTACTCCGGCCGCTCCTGCTCGAAAAAGGAGGCGACGGCGGCCTGATCGCGCAGGTCGAGCTCGTCACTGGTGCGCCGGAGGAGGTTGCCGTACCCCTCGGCCGCCAGTTTCCTGACGATGGCCGACCCGACGAGTCCCCGGTGGCCGGCGACGTAAATGCGCGCGTTCTTATCCATTGGCCCGCTTCTCCCGCTCGGCCAGCGCCAGATCGGCGTCGGTCATCATCGCCACGAGTCTCTCGAAATCGGTCTTCGGCTGCCACCCGAGCCGCGCCTTGGCCTTGGAGGGATCGCCCAGGAGGAGGTCCACCTCGGCGGGACGGAAGTAGCGGGGGTCGATCTCGATAAGGACCTTACCGGTGTTGGCGTCGACCCCCTGTTCGTTTACGCCGCTCCCCCGCCACTCCAGCGGCATGCCGAGCCGCGCGAAGACCTTCTCGGCAAAGAGGCGCACCGAGTAGGTCTCACCGGTGGCGACCACGTAATCGTCCGGCTGGTCCTGCTGGAGCATGAGCCACATCGCCTCCACGTAGTCGCCGGCAAACCCCCAGTCGCGCTTGGCGTCCAGGTTGCCGAGATAGAGCCGCTCCTGGAGCCCCGCCTTGATCCGGCCGGCGGCGCGGGTGATCTTTCTCGTCACGAAGGTCTCGCCGCGGCGGGGGGACTCGTGGTTGAAGAGGATCCCGTTGCAGGCAAACATCCCGTAGCTCTCCCGGTAGTTGAGGGTGATGTAGAAGGCATAGGCCTTGGCGCAGGCGTAAGGGGAGCGGGGATAGAAGGGGGTGGTCTCTTTCTGGGGGGTCTCCACCACCTTGCCGTAGAGCTCGGAGGAAGAGGCCTGGTAGAACTTCGGCGAGATCCCCGCCTCCCTGATCCCCTCCAGAATCCGGACCGCCCCCATGGCGTCCACCTCGCCGGTGTACTCGGGGACGTCGAAGGAGACCCGCACGTGGCTCTGGGCCCCCAGGTTGTAGATCTCGTCGGGACGAATGTCGCGCAGCAGTTTGTTGATGGAGCTGGCATCGTTCAGGTCGCCGTAGTGAAGGAAGAGCCGCACCCCCGCCTCGTGGGGATCGCGGTAGAGGTGGTCGATCCGGTCGGTATTGAACGACGAGGAGCGGCGGATCATGCCGTGGACCTCGTACCCCTTGGCGAGGAGCAGTTCCGCCAGGTACGAGCCGTCCTGGCCGGTGATTCCGGTGATGAGCGCTTTTTTCATTACAATCCCTCCGTTGATAAAGTCATCGTAGCAATATCGGCACTGACGGCGCAGTGGATAGTTTCGGGGGGAGCTCCCCGTCGGACGAGTTCGTCGCGCAGCGGCCCGTGCCGCTTGAACGACGTGATGATGATACGGTGGTTTCCCGCCAGGAGCCCGTGGGGAATGGACAGCACCGGCTTGCCGAAAAACTCCCCCCCCTCACCCTCTGCATCCATGACCAGGGCAAGTTCGATCCCGGTTTCACGGAGCGAGAGGAAGGCGATCTCGGCCACCTCGTCCACCCCGCAGAAGGCAACCCGCTCCACCCCCTCTTCCTTCAGCCGGCGGAAGAGGAGGAGAAAATCCTGCCGGGCGACCCGGTACAACGTCGTGAACGAACTCAGGTGCTGGTAAGCGAGGCGGCTCTTTTCGGCGATCCCCTGGGGGGTCAGCAGATAGGCGTAGCGGTTGGCGGGAAACTCCTTGACCCGCACGTACCCCTTGGCCACCAGGTTTTTGAGGTACGAGTTGACGAGCCCCAGGGCAATACCGAGGCGGCGGGCCAGATCCCGCTGGGAGAGGGATTCCTCACCGGCGATCTCATTCAGCAGGAGAAACGAGCGGTAGGAGTCGGCTCCTTTGTCGTGGGCATCGTTCATATAATGAACAGTAAACAACTTTCGGCGAAATCGCAAGGGAAAGTTCGTCTTTACGGGGCCTTACCCCTCAGCGTCCGTCGATAGAACTGTTCGAGCAGCTCCCCCCGGCCTCGCCACGAATGCTCGCGCTCCGCCTTTTCCCGGACGCGGCTGGCGAGGGAGGCGCGCCGTGGCGGGTCGGCGGCCAGATCGGCAAGCCGCTCCGCCAGGTCCGCCGCATCGGCAAACCGGGCGTAGACGCCGGTATCGCCGAGAATCTCCCGGTTGATGGGGGTATCGAAGGCGACCGTCGGCAGCCCGCAGGCCATGTAGTTGAAGAGCTTGCCGTTGGCCTCGGTGAGGGAGATCTTGGGCGAGACCGCGATATCGCCCGCTGAAAGGTAGGCGGGAGCGGCGGCGTAGTCGATCCGCCCCGTGAAGGTGACCATGTCGCCCACGCCGAGCGCCCGGGCTTTCTCGCGGTACGACTCATCGGGAAATCCCATGACGAGGAAACGGAGCGCGGCTCCCTGCGACTTGAGGATGACGGCGGCGGAGAGGAGGACATCGATCCCCTGGTACCGGTTCAGCACCCCGAGGAAGACCACGAGGGGGATCGAGGGAGAGATGCCGAGCCTGCGGCGCACGTCGTCGCGGGGATAGGGGCGAAAGACCGCTGTGTCGACCCCGTCGATGAGGGCGGCAACCTTCTCTCCCGGCACCCCCCAGCGCCCCACGAGGTCGGTGCGTCCCGCGCCGGAGCTGGTGATGATGGCATCGGCGGTCCGGTTGATCCATCGTTCGAGAACGGCGAAAAAGCGGAAGAGAAGCGACCCCTCCCGGGCAAAGCCGTGATCGGCCAGCTCGCCGGTGAGACTCCCCTGGCAGTCGAACATGAGCGGCACGCGGAGAATCTTCTTGAGGAACGCGCCGATGAACGCCCCTTCATGGAGGTGGGCGTGGATCAGATGGGGGGAGAAGGCGCGCGCTGCCCGCAGGGCGGTGAAGAAGAGGAAGATGTCGAGATACGGCTTGTGCCAGGAGGGGCCGGCGGCGAGCCTGGAGTACCAGGGAACCCGGATCGTGCGTCGGACCGGGATTCCCGGCATGTCGCGCCCCAGGTGATAGGTGACGATCCGCACGTCGTGCCCCCGGGCGATGAGGGCCCGGGCCTCCTCATAGATCCGGACGTGGCACCCCCGGTCGGCAAAGAACGGGGTTGGCGCCAGCATGAGGATTTTCAGTCGCCGTTCAGCCAAGGTTGATCCGCTCGCGCACCGCGTAGATCGGCTTCGCCTGGGCTTCGTAGTAGGTGCGGGCGTTGAGCTCGCCCAGCAGCCCCAGGGCGATGAACTGGACTCCGCCGAAGAGGAGGAAAGCGGTGAGGATGAGGAGGGGGTTGCGGTTCATGCTCATCCCCTCGAAAAGCTTCATGTAGAGGGTGAGCCCGCCGGCCAGCATCCCGGCCAGCATCGTGTAGATTCCCCACTTGCCGAAGAGTTGGATCGGCTTGGTGGAATAGCTGAGGAGAAACTTGACCGTCATCAGGTCGAGCACCACGCGGGTGGTGCGGGAGATGCCATACTTGCTCGTGCCGTGGAGCCGCGGGTGGTGCCGGACCGGCAGCTCCGCCACCCGAGCCCCCACTTGGGAGGCGAGCGCCGGCACGAAGCGGTGCAGTTCGCCGTAGAGGTTCACCCCTTCCAACACCTCGCGGCGATAGGCCTTGAGAGTGCAGCCGTAGTCGTGGAGATGAACCCCGGTCAGCCGGGAGATGAGGCCGTTGGCCAGGATCGACGGAAGCCGCCGGTTGATGAAGGTGTCCTGGCGATCCTTGCGCCAGCCGGAGACCACGTCGTACCCCTCGTCGATCTTCGCCAGAAGCATCGGGATGTCTGCCGGATCATTCTGGAGGTCGCCGTCCATCGGGACGACCACCCTCCCCCGGGCGGCATCGAAACCGGCCGCCATGGCGGCGGTCTGACCGAAGTTGCGGCGGAAGCGGATCACCTTCACCCGCGGGTCGCGACCGGCAATCTCCCGCAGCAGAGGGAAGGAGCCGTCGCTGGAGCCGTCGTCCACGAGGATCAGCTCGTAGGCGAGGCTGGTTTCCGCCAGGGCTTCGGTCACCCGCTCGTGGAGCGGAACGATGTTCTCTTCTTCATTGTAGATCGGTACGACGATGCTCAGGTTCACGGATTCCCCTTCTTGTAGAGCTCGATCTGCCGCAGACGCTCCCGGAGCTCGGGAAGGCGGTCCCGCACCCCCGCCACGAGGGCGGGATACTCCGCCTCGCCGATCTCGGAAAACATCTCGTAGTTGCGCACCGCCTCGGCGATGTCTCCCCGCCCCTCTTCAATCTGGGCCAGCACGAGATATGCCTTGGTATTGAAACGGTTGATTGCCAGCGCCTTCAGGGCATGCTCCCGCGCCTGGTCGTACTCACCCTTCACGTAGTAGCTGTAGGCAGCCGACTCCTGGGCCCAGGTGGAGCCGGGATCGACCTCGGCGGCATGCCGCCAGAGGGTGTGCTCGTCGTACCAGTAGGTATTCTGCACCACGGTGAGGCCGGTGAACAGCACGAGAACCGCTCCCGCCGCCGCATACACGACGCGCAGCCGCAGCTTCTGCACCCCCCAGGCGAAAGCGATCGCAACTCCGGCCAACGGCATGTACAGGTAGCGGTCGGCGATCATGTAACCGGCCGGAACGAGGTTGGAGATCGGCAGATAGAGGAGGAGAAACCACCCCAGGCCGAAGGAGAGGAGGGGGGCCCTCCGCGAGGCAAACACCGCGACAGCCGCAACCGCCACGAGGAGCGCCATCCCCCCCCAGGCCGCCGGCTGGAAGAAATCCTCCGAAAACCGGACCGCGTATTCAGGCGCGAGCCCAGTGGGAACGAGGATCTTGGAGAGGTAGAAGCCAAAGGACTTCATTACTCCCATGAAGAGCGGATAGTAGCTCTTGGAGGCGATGAAGTTGTTCTTGGAGTAGACGGTGAGCAACTGGTCGGCCGTCAGGAGCCCCCGGAGGAGGTAAAACGCCCCTCCCGCAGCAGCCGCCGCTCCCACCCCGGCGAGAAGGGGGCGACGAATCAGGAACCGCCGTTCCTTCGGGACGAAGAGGAGTTCATAGAGGACCAGGACCGCCGGGAAGGTGATGGCGGTCTGGTTGGCGAGCAGGGAGAGGCCGAAGGTGCCGAGCCCGGCGGCGGCAAAAACGAGCCGCTTTCTCCCTTCCGCCGCCAGCAGCCTCCGGTGCAGGAAAAGGGTGGCGAGGCAGAAGAAGAGCGCCAGGAGCTCTTTGCGGTGGGAGATGTTCGCCACCGATTCGACCTGGAGCGGATGCACCAGGAAGAAGAGACCGGCAAGGATGGCGGGAAGCGTCTCTACGCCGAGGGATTGGAGCAGAAGGACCAGCAGGAAGCCGTTGGCGCCGTGCCAGAGAAGCTGCTGTATCCGGTAGCCTGCCGGCTTGTCCCCAAAGAGCTTGTACTCCGGGATATAGGTCAGCACCCGCAGGGGACGCCCCGGACGCTTGTGTTCCAGAAAACCGGCTAAACTATGGGCATCGATGTTCTCCACCACAACCGGGATATCGTCGTACGACCAGTTATTCCGGAACGTATTGCCATAGGCCACGAACGTGGCCAGGAGCATCACCACCAGCAGATACCTTCGCCCAAAACGTCCCGACGTCACCACTCGGCCTCCAGACTTTTTATCATTCGGACGGTTACCACCCCGTCGCCGCCCCGTTTCCCCTTGAAGCGGGGGAAGAGGAGCCCCCAGATAAGCCCCGCACCGTAAGAGAGGTGGAGGGCCGGATATACCAGGAGGAGAACCGCAGAGACTCTCCCATCGCCGGATCGTCCTCCTTCGATGAAGGACGACAGGAGGGTCGCCAGCAGATATCCCCCGAGAGGGATCGCGCCGGGTCCGCTCCCCAGAAACGGGAGGACGCAGAGATAAAGCAGAAAGAGTGCCGGCACGAGGTTCGAAACGCCGCAGCCGCCGCCGAGATGGATCTGCTCGGCCCTCCCCCGGCCATAGGTGAAAAGCTGTCGCACGAATGCACGGAGATGCGGCCGTTGACTCCGAAAGACCGCCAGGGCGGGGTCGTGGACAAGTCTCATCCCCTGCCGTCTGAGTCGCGCCATGAGCTCGTTCTCCTCGTTGGGGTAGAGACGCTCGTCGAGCCCGCCGGCGGCCAGAAACGTATCTCTGCGAAAACCAAGGTTGCAGAGGATGAGCTCCGCGTCATCGGTCTCCCGCACCATCCCGGCCTGACGGTAGCGATTGCGCACGCCTCCCCCTCCGAGCAGGGATGCAAAGGCGGCTCCAAACGCACGTTGCATGGTGGTATCAGAGGAAGGGGTGAGCGAAGGTCCTCCAACGGCGGCAACTGACGGATTCTCGAAATGCCGGGCCGCCAATTGCAGAAATTCCGGAGGGACGAGGGAATCGTCATCGAGAAAATAGAGATACTCTCCCCGCGCCTGGGCTGCGGCACGGTTGCGCTGACAACTCGGACGTCTCCCTTCGGCCACGAGAACTTCGTAGCACTCCGCGGGATAGTCAATGGCTCGCAAACGGTCGACTGCCGTCACTTCACCGCCCGGCTTCACCGGAATAACCACTGTAAATGTAGGGGTCAATGGCATTTGATCCAAAACAAAAACCGGGATTTCCCCGGCTTTCGCACACGCTTTCATCGTAGGGGGCACCCGCCGACTGCGGCGGATACCCGGTCAGAAGATCTTCTTCACATTGGCCGAGATCCGCTTCTCGATCCGGTTATCGTTGCCGTCACGCTTGCCGTAGGAATAGTCGAGGCTCGCCTGCAGCTTGCTGAACGTAACCCCGATCGAGGCGTTGTACACTTGCTCCGTTACGCTGTTGGGCTCCAGGAGAGAGAAACGGGCGTTCCCCCCCACGAAGAGGCTTCTGAGCGGATAATAGCGGGCGCCGAGCGTGAGCCGTTGGGTGGAGGTCGGTGTACTGACTGTCATCCCGAAGTTCTGGGTGCGATTATAATCATACTCTTCACTGATTTCCAGCAGTTTCCTCGCCAACCCCCTCGTCGAAAAGAATGAGTAGCTGACCCGTTGCCGGATATCCACCACCTCGGTTCGCGTGGTCGGCGTATCATGACCGAAACTGTAGATATAGTAGAGGGAGGTCTCCAAATGGCTGTTGGGCTTGTACTCCACCACCCCCTGCCCGTCGAAGAAATCGGTCACCTGCCCCCCCTGGCTCCGGTACCGGTAGTTCCCCCGCACCCTCACCGTAACGTCGGACACCGAGTAATCGATATCGCCGCGCACCGCCGTCACGGAATCGCTCGGCATACCGGGCTGGGTCAGAATATCCTCCGAAAGGGCCGTCGACACCTTAAGTCGCGGAAGCGGCGTCCAGTACCCGGCCAGTGTAGTCACTGAACGGAGGTACTCGTTGACGTTGGCGTCATTGTGGTCAAATGCACTGCCGACCCCTGTATTGCCTGTCAGTCCGCCGTTGATGACGATTGACTGGTTTGAATAAACACGGGGATTGTTGCCGGAACCGGTGGAGACGTTCTCCTCGGCTTCGATCCGCATCGTCGTCGAAGGGGCGTAGGTCAGCCTGGCGGCAGCGTTCTGGTTGAGATAGGTCGAGTTATCCGCCTGTCCGTTGGCAGCATCGAAATACTTGACATTGTAACTGGCAGACAGCGTGTAATCCCGGGAAAAGCGGCGGGTGCTCGCGGTCTCGACCCCTCCCTCGAACGAGAGGATCTTTGCGCCATTGCTCTCGGAATGTTCCACCTTCGTAAACGTCCCCAGGGTGAACGGGGCCCGCTTGAACATGTCGACCCGCAGAGAGCCGTTACGGTCGTTCATGAGGGACTCGCTCCCGTCAGGTCGACTCACTTTCTGGTCACGCGCGTAGAGGGTTCCCTTCCAATCGGTGTCCCCGTTCAGCACCCCCTTCACATAAACGGGAATCGTCCGCTCCAGGGTCAATCCGTCATTGTCCTTCCGTCGGGTAAACGTCGTAAAGGTTCTCGCATCCCATGACCTTCTCTCGGCTACCGCAAAGAGGTTGAAGTCATAGGACTCGAAGGTTCTTACCGCATCGGCTGTGGTATGTTTCGTGAACTGGCCGTCAGTGGAGATTTTCAGCCAGTTGGTCATATCGATCCAGCGGCGGGTGAGCAGATGGTCGATGGTCCCAAGCTGGAACTGGCTCTCGGTGAACGACTGGGTGGGGTTGAGGTGATCGTCGAAGCGGGTGGTGCGAAAGTGAAACCAGTTGTCCCGCTTGTTGAGGCTCACGAACGCCAGTCGGCGGAGCCGCGTATCGATCGGGGACGTGCTCTTCGTATCCTTGCGCAGCTCGTCGCGATAATCGAGCATCACCAGGGGGATATGCTGGAAAATGGCGTTGTACCCGTTGGTGAGCCCGTTCTTGACCCCAAAGAGCATCGTAACGCCGGTATTGATGCTCACTCCGTCCTGAAGGTCGGTCGTTAACCCCGGACCGACCAGCGTCCCCCCCACCGAGACCGGCCCGGTCGAGTCCTTGGTGAACGCAAGTCGGTTCATGTCATAGCTGTACGCCTTTATCTTGAGGGGAAGCTCCAGAGGGTCGAGCACAACCTCACCCCGATACAGCAGATGACCGGCACTGATGGAGGGATTGGCGTTGCTGCCGGAGTCGGTCGGATCGCTCGGATTCTTGATTTTCGTATTGAACGACCCCCACTCGTAGCCGAGGTTGACGTCATAGCTACCGATGCGGCCGTCATAGAAAAGCCCACTGTTCTGATAGATGAGTGAATAGCGCTGCTGAAAGGAATGGGCACTGACAACCTTCTTCCCGTTGGCCTCCGCTTCGTAGCCAACGTATCCCAACTCGGCATCGGCGGTCACCCTGGCGGCGGCCTCACGCGCAAAGCCCCCCCCGGCCACCGTTGTGGCAAGTGTACACAGAAGAATGATGTCTCGTTTGATTGGCATACGAATCGGGACCCAAAAATCTTGGTTCTTACCGCCACTGCGCCGAGTCTGTCACTGAAAAAGACTGCAAGGAACATACCTTGAGCGTCGGCTTCACACCCAGGTCTACCATACCGACTCAGCAGCGGTTTTTGCGGAACGAAGGCCACCACCACCCGCAGAATTCCGCCCCACTCCCGGCGATTTGACAGGCCGGGCGCGCGAAACGACCGCCCCCTGACCACTGCACAAAAAAAGAGGGGTGGCTGCACCACCCCTCGGCAACTCAACAATCGCAGGAACTACTTGTTGTGACAGCCAAGACAGAGCTTGCTGCCAGCCATGGTGGTCCGGAGGAAGTTGGTCGAGCCGCTCATCGCCTTTGAGCCATGAACCGCGTGGCAGGAAGAGCACTCTACGGACAGAAGCGTCGTGGCCCCAAAGGTCGCCTTAAAGAGCGGAAGACCGTTGGTAAGGGTACCGCCGCCGTTGATCAGGGCACCACTGGCGGCATAGAACGCCTTGTTGGCATCAAGAGCGGCATTATAAGGGATGTTGACCGGATGGCTCTTGGTCAAGTCGGTGCCGAACTTGGTTCTCAAGTCAGCCGCCGTACCCGAGATTACGTCGCCGGTGTACGTGCCGCTGCCACCGCCGCGGGAGTTGCGCTTGTCGGCAGCAAAGGCGCCCTGGGCGTCGGAAGGATGGTTGTGGACGCCGCCACCGAGCGGGCTGCCGTCGTGGCAGCTCATGCAGAAGAGCGAGATGCTGTTGGTGGTGAAGCCCGACGGCTTAAAGCCGGCCGACACAGCGTTGTACATGTCAAGGGTCGAGGAGGAGGTGTAGAGCTTGAAGACAGTGTTGGCATTCTGGCCGGTGCGGTTCCAGAGGGGGATCTGGGCCACCGGGTTGTGCGGGGTGTGGCAGAAGATGCAGATCTGGGTGGTCTCTCCGGCAGTGGTCGTTGTGGCGCTCATGTCATGCTTGCTGCCAACGATGCTGGCCGCCGAGGCGACCGTTGCCGCCATCAGGGTTACCCCTGCGACGGCGAGCGTAAGACGTGCTTTCATGATGCTTCTCCTTTCGTTTTCTGGTCAAATGACCATGGTATGATGAAAGTTCAAACCGTATGCACCCGATTACTAGCAAACACCGTGCCTCTCCTTCACACTTACCGCCTGAGAGCAAAAAAATAGGGACGGGAATAGCATCCCCGCCCCCACACACCCATAACTAAGCAATTTGACTACCGAGCCGATACGTTCAGTGCGTTCAGCCCCGAAAAATCTCCACCATCGGCCCCCCCCGTCACCCCCTGGCCAGAGTCGACCCACAGTGGAGAGACCCAAAAAATGACAAGATCAGTACGTGAAATAACAAAAGAGGGTGACTCTCTATTGAGGATTGAAGCCGGAGATCGGATTCTCTTTCAGATAACGATCGGAAAGGTACTGAAGCACCTGAAAACGCTGATTTAACTGGTCCACCACATAGATCCGATCAGAGGCATCGATATCTATCCCCTGCGGGATAACGAAACCGCCCGGGGCTTGCTTACCCGTCTGCAGGATGGAGTAAAGGCCGCCGATGGTGATCAGATAATCGCCCTGGCGGCTGAACACTACCATCTTGTGCCCCTTCCCCTCGGTGACATAGATATTGTCGTCCGAGTCGACCGCCACCCCCTTGAGCAGCTGGAAATCGGCCGGACCGTCGCCGCGGTTGCCAAAGGCGCGCAGAAACTTCCCTTCCCCATCGAATATCTGCACCCGGGCATTCATGGCATCAACGACGATAATCTCCCCCTTGTGATTCACCGTCACGGCGATGGGGAAGTTGAATTCACCCTGTTTCTCTCCCCGAGATCCGAAACTGAAGAGGTGCTTGCCGTCGAGGGAGAAGACGTCGACCTTGTGGCCGCGGGCATCCGTTACCAGGAGCCGCTTCTGTTCCCGATCGATCGCCAGACCGCCTATCTTCTGGACCGTATCGCTGAGCTTCATGGCGCGGAGCGGTTTTTCATCCTTGTCAAAAACCAGAACGAGCCCCTTTTCGACTTCCGAAACGTAGATATTCCCATCGCCGTCGATCGCCAGGGAAACCGGCTTACTCAACTGACCGCTCTCCTCCCCCCCCATGATCCGGACCTGCTTCTTCAGCAGGTCATAGACGAAAACCACGTTGTAGCCGACATCCACCACATACACCTGCCCCTGCCCGTTCGACCTGATATCGAGGGGTTTGGAGAAGCGAAGCGGCTCTTCATCTCCGGCAATGGCGGTAAGAATGGAACCGAACCCTTCCTTGGGGAAATCGAGTTGACTGCTGTAAGCCTTGATCCACTCGATCCGGGGGCGCTCGGGAAGCGGAGGCCAGAAGTAACGACGCTGCTGGCCGGCTTCCTGGGTGGCGCACCCGGCAAAGAGAGTCGTTGCACAAAGCATTATGGCGAATTTACTGAACAGTGACAGCCGTCTCATATCATCTCCTTGATTCCCGTTTCGCCCTGATGGTGAACTGGCGTGCGATCCATCACCGGCGACAGGCGCCGTCTCAGGCTTATTTGTTATGGCACATCTGACAAAGCTGAAGCCGATCCGCAGAGTCGTTCTGGAAGTAGTAGCGAACATTCCCTGCGTGGGGGTTATGACAGGAAATGCACGACATCTCGCGCCCCGATTTGGGAGCCGACGGATCCTTGCGGCCGCTCACCGGGTGTCCCTCCCCCGTGGTGGTCCGCACGACGTGGGGAATTCTTCGGACCGATTCGTGGCACGAAAGACAGAGATCGTTGACCGGCGCCTTGAGCTGGCCATAGTTGGCACTTCCATGGGAGTCGTGGCAGACCTCGCACATCCCCCCCGCAATGGGGCCATGAACAAATTTCTTCTTGGCGAACTCCGCCGCCTTGTCCTCATGGCACTCGTTGCAGAGTGCCGCCTCGCGCTTGACGACGGCATACTTGGGCGACGACGTCTCTTTATGGCAGTAGACGCAGGAATAGGTTCCCGCAGGGCCATGGACGAATTTCACGTTCAACATCCGTTTGTGACAACCGATGCAGGGGTTTTCCTTTTCACGAGTGCTCATCGCCTGCGTTGCGGAAGGCTCCATGGTGTGGCAGCCGACGCAGCGGAGCTCCGAATCGGGGAGATGGAAGAGATAACGGGTAAACTCCGGGGGCGGCGCAACCTGGTCTCCGGGGGGTGAATAGTAGATGAGCGCCTGGGCGGTTTCCGCGCGGTCCTTGCCGACGTACGCCTCAACGCTCACCTCGTTGCGCCCCCGGTCCCAGACCGGCTGCACGATGAGGAGATCCTGGAACGCCTTACGGTATTCAGTCGACGACACTTCCAGCAGATCTCCGGGCACGCCGTTGACGTTGATTTTGACCCCCGTAATTTCCGGATTGTTAAGCTTGAGGATCAGATAGTTGGAGCGCTCGACCCAGCTGTTGGGAGCTGGATAGATGAATGAAACAGCAGCCAAGGCAGCCGTAGCGCTGGCAATGAGTGTGGCTGCAACCGCCACGGTTATCACTATCCCTTTCCGGAACATTCTGCCTCCTTACCCATCAGGGATTCTTCATCGCTCGAATTCTGTCGTATGATTTCGGCTTGTGACACCCCACCACACAGGTCCCCCCCGTCTCGGTTTTCGTATAACTGATCGGAATCTCCCAGGTACCAAAGCCGGGAATGTGTTCCTTGATCAGCCGTTGCTGCCTGGCCGCGTGAGGGTCGTGGCAGGTCTTACAGGAGCGCCCCTTGTCTGCCTTGTTGATGTGAACGAAATGGAGATTGACGTCTCCGTTGCGGAAACCGGTGAGCGTGTCGGTCCTCCGGTCCTGGGCGATATTCTTCTCGTGGCAGTCAAAACAGAGCGCAAAGTTGGCCTGTGCATAGGGGAGATAGAATGGTGCCGGAAAGGCATTCCTGAGAAGCTTGGGCCATTCGGAGCCGTGGGGAGCGTGACATGAGACGCATTTCCCATCGGCTACCGGCTTGTGTTTTGACACGCCCATGGCCAAATTTTTGTCATGGCAGAGAAAGCAGAGGCCGGCCCCGTCAGCCTTGAGGAGGAAGCGACTGTCGGACTGGTGCGGGTCGTGGCATCCCAGACAGTTGCCGGACGCCACGGGAGCGTGGCCATGCTTCTGCCTGAATGCCGCCGCGTCGTGGCAGGTAAAGCAGAGGTCGCTCCCCAGAGCCTTGAGTTGCATGGCATAGGGTGATTGATGCGGATCGTGGCAGGCGAGACAATCTCCTTGGGCAACGGGGGGATGAACAACCCGCTTGGCAGCCTTCCCTTCGTGACAGAGATAGCAGAGTTTTTCCCGCTCTCCCGCCAGCATGAACACGCCGCGGTCCCTCGGGTGTTCGCCACCGACGGGGCGGTGACAGGCGATGCAGTCATCGGCTCCGACGGGGCCGTGAACGAACTGCTCCCGAACCTTGCTCTTGTGGCAACGGGTATTGCAGCCATCGGGAATTCCGGGGAGAGGAGCAGCGGACGCCCCGGCAGCCAGCAGGAGGAGAAAGACGGCTATGCCGAGGCATAGCCCGTGAAACGGCGATCTGATCATGGCATGGACACACGGTTTCCGGCTCTCCCCCCAGAGGGAAAGAGCCGGAAAATCAGGAGAGATTGGAATCGGGACGCATTTGGTGCGCGACAAACCCGCCGTTATCCATGCAAAATTCCTGCCCTCTTCTTAGCGGCCGCCGTAACTATGGAGCCCTGACAGCACGAGGTTCACGCCGAGGTAGCAGAAAATGGTGGCGGCAAAACCGACAATGGAAAGGATTGCGGCCCGCTTGCCGACCCAGCCGCGCGTGATCCGCGCGTGGAGAAACGCCGCATAGACAAACCAGACGATCAGCGACCAGGTCTCCTTCGGGTCCCAGCTCCAGTAGGTTCCCCAGGCATAGTTCGCCCAGGCCGCTCCCGTGATGATACCGAGGGTAAGGAGCGGGAAGCCGACCATGATCGCCTTGTAATTCAGGTCGTCGAGCACCTTGATCGAAGGAAACATCGAGATGACGCCGCCGGCCTGGGCGGTGCTGTCCGCCGAACCCTCCTGCCCCGCCTTGATCAGGTACATGATCGAAAGACCACAGGCGACGGCGAATGCCGCATACCCAAGGAAGCAGGTAATGACGTGATAGAGGAGCCAGTTGCTCTGAAGCGCCGGCACCAACGGCTCGATGCCGCTGCTGAGCCCCAGCTGGGCCCATGCCATGCCGAAGAGCGCGAATGGAACGACAAAGGCGCCAACGACCCGATACTTGTACTTCAGATCGATGATGCCGAAGATCAGGATGATCGTCCAGGCAAAGAACGTCACCGACTCATAGAGGTTGGAGAGAGGGGCGTGCCCATGACCGATGTCATACGACTCTTTCCAGCGAAGCACGATGGCCGTGGTATGAACGATGAATCCGAAGTAGGAGGCGAGGCTGCCCGCCAGCCCCACCCCTTTGACCTTGGTCGCCAGGAAAGCGAAGAAGATCAGCATGGAAACCAGGTAGGAAAACGTGGCTATATTGAACATCATAGAACTGGTCATTTGAATAGATCCTCCGCCGTTACTGTTTTTTCAGCTTGTCGACGAGTTCGTCAAACAGAATCTGGAACCCGGCCGGGTTCTTGCTGGCCCCCCCGCCGATGGTGACATGCCCCTTGCGTACCCGCACCCAGATACGCTTGTGGGACATGAAGAACGCCATGCAGCACCCCAGCACCATCATGAAGCAGCCGGTCCAGACAACCCAGACGCCGGGGTCCTTCGCCACCTGCAGACCGGTGTACATCTTTTCGTCCGAGCCGTCGTACGTAAAGATCTGCGCCCCGCCCCGCTGCTCGTCGAAGTTGGGAAAGTTCCTGAAGACGATAAAGGCCAGGGGCTGCCCCCCTTTGGGGGTCACCTCGATCCGCGCGGCCGGTCCGTTGAACTGGGGAACGAACTGGCTCACCTCCTGGGTTGCCTCGAGCACCTGCATCATGGAACCGTCGGGAAGGGGTTTCTTCTCGCCATAGCCTGCCGAAATCTTGACCGGTGCTCCCCCCTTCCGATCACGAACCGTGAAGTGGAAGAGGCCACCCTCTTCGGCCTGGCCGTAGCTCGATTGATAGAAGGTGATCCCCTTGTAGGTCAGCGGATCATTGACGATTACCGGGCGCTTGTCGATGACGACGCGGCCGTTGTCCGTGACCGTCAGCACGCTCCTGAACTCCTTCGGGGCACCGGTATCGTAGAAGGTGGCCTTGAAATCGTCACACTTCACGGAGAAACCGAGGTTGATGCGCTGGCCTGAAAAGGTCTGAACGGCAGAGACGCTTCCCCCCTCGGTAATATTCACAAACCCCTTGAAACCGAAGAACGAGCCGATGAGGGCGCCGATGAATATTATGACGATGCTCAGGTGCACCACGTAGACGCCGAGACGGCTGTAGGGGGCCTTCTGGGCGAAGAGATGGTACTCGCCGTCATGCTCGGTCACCACCGGCGCGGCAAATTCCGCCTTGAGAAAGGCCACCATCTTGTCCCGCAGGGTCGCCGCATCGCCGCCGGGCTTGAAATCATGGGTAAGGGCGAGACTCTTCTCGAAACTGTCGGTCATCACGAGGGTCGGTTCGGAGATTATCTTCCAGACCCGCGGCAGCCGCTTGATGGAGCAGGCGACGATGTTGACCGTGAAGAGGTACAGCAGGAGCATGAACCACCAGGAGTGGTACATGTCGAAAAAGCCGAGGGTGCTGTACAGCTTGAGCTTGGCTTGGCTGATGGTCTGCAGGTACTCCGGCCTCAACTGCCCCTGCGGGATGATGGTCCCGATAATCGACGTGGCAGCAAGGAGGATGAGAAGGGATATGGCGAGTTTGAGGGAACAGAAAAAGTCCCACAACGCCTGCAAAAAGCCTCGATTACTGTTTGTCAACGTAACTCTCCCGGATTGCGATGGATTTTACACAGGTTCACGTCAGTTGTGCATTATAAGCAGATTGACTGCGAAAGACAAATGGTTGTTTGCGTGGTCCCTGCCCTTAAAAAAGAAAAGGGGTAACTATTGAAGTTACCCCCCTTCCGCCTGCTGCCTCAAGCCGCTTGCGCGGCAGCGACATTACTTCTTGTGGCACTCACCACACTTGGTCGGCCCCTTCTTCATCTCTTCATGGCACCCCTTGCAGGTCTTGTGCGCCACGTCCTTGCCGAACCCTTCAATCTTGCCCGGGCCCTTCTCGTGGCACTTCTTACAGTCCTTCAGGACCTCCTGGTGCTTCTTGTGCGGGAAAGAGACGTTCCCGTTCTTTGCCTTGAGGACGATGTCATCGGCGGCGAAGGCAAGGCCGGCAGCGAAGACGGTGAGAGCGAGAGCAGCGACAATCTTTTTCATCGTTTTACCCCTTTTCTATGGAATGGATCAAAATCGTCTGAAACTTATACAGCACCGTTGCGTTTTGTCAAGCAAAAATCCACCCCAAAAACTGTCGCAAACCGCGCCATTACTGAGCGCGGCTCTCCATCGCTATGCCACGGGTGAACGCTGCTGGAGAGCGCGATCCTTGGCCTCCACCTCTTCGGCCATCGCCTCCTTGTACCCATGGAGCCTGGCGCTCAGAGCGGGCTCGCCGAGGGCGATGATCTGCACCGCCAGAAGCCCCGCGTTCTTAGCCCCCGCCTTCCCGATGGCCATGGTCGCCACCGGGATCCCGCCGGGCATCTGGACCATGGCGTACAGGGCGTCGAGCCCGTTGAGGGCTCCGCCGGGGATCGGAACGGCGATCACCGGCAGGATGGTGTCGGCGGCAATCACTCCGGCCAGATGGGCGGCCATGCCGGCTCCGGCGACGATTACCTTGACGCCGCGACCGGCGGCACCGGAGGCCAGGGCGGCGGCCTTCTTCGGCGACCGGTGGGCCGACGCGATCCGCATCTCCCACGCAATCCCGAACTGGTCGAGGACCTTGGCAACCTCCTCCATAATGGGGACGTCGGAGTCGCTTCCCATGACGATCAAAACCTGCGGTTTGTCCATTTTTATTCTCCTTGCCGGGAACCGGTAGTCAGCGTTTCAGGGCCTTCGCGCCGATGTCCCGGCGGAAGTGAACCCCATCCCACGTTATGGTCGCAACCCCCTGATAGGCGCGGTCGATGGCATCCTGCACCGTAGAGCCGAGGGCAGTAACCCCGAGAACCCGTCCCCCGCTGGTGATGATCTTCCCGTCCGCCTCGGCGGTCCCGGCGTGGAAGACGACGAGATCGTCCAGGGCCGCGGCCCCGTCGAGCCCCCTGATCTCGTCCCCCGTGCGGTAGTCGCCCGGGTAGCCGCCGGCGGCCATGACGACACAGACGGCCGCCTTGTCGTGCCACTCGATGGAGACGCCCGAGAGATCCCCCCTGGCCACCGCCAGGAGGACCGGAACGATATCCGACTTCATCCGCATCAGCAGCGGCTGGCACTCGGGGTCCCCGAACCGGGCGTTGAATTCGAGGGTCTTCACCTCGCCGCCGTTCACCATGAGCCCGGCGTAGAGGACGCCGCGGTAGGGACGCCCCTCCGCCGCCATGCCGTCCACCGTCCGGCGCATCACCTCGGCCATCGCCTTCTCGTGGATGGCGGGGGTCACCACCGGAGCCGGGGAGTAGGCCCCCATCCCGCCGGTGTTGGGGCCCTGGTCGCCATCGTACACCGCCTTGTGGTCCTGGGCGGAGGCGAGGGGGATGATGTTTTTCCCGTCGGTGAAGGCGAGGAACGACGCCTCCTCCCCCACGAGAAACTCCTCGATCACCACCCGGGAGCCGGCCGCCCCGAAGGCATTGCCCGAAAGCATGTCCCGGACGGTGGCCACCGCCTCGTCGCGGCTCTGGGCGATGATGACCCCTTTGCCGGCGGCCAGGCCGTCGGCCTTGATAACGATCGGAATCCCCGTCTTGTCGATGAACGCCACCGCCGGCTCCACCTCGGTGAAAACGCCGTAAGCAGCGGTCGGGACGCCATACTTGTGCATCAGGTCCTTGGAAAATGCCTTGCTCGCCTCGATGATCGCCGCATTCTGCCGGGCGCCGAAGATGGCGAGGCCGTTCTCCTCGAACCGGTCCACAATGCCGAGGGAGAGGGGGAGCTCCGGCCCGACGACGGTGAGGTCGATCCCGTTCGCCCGGGCAAAGGCCAGGAGGCCGTCGAGATCGTCGACCTTCAGCGGGACGTTTTCGGCGATGAGGCCGGTGCCGGGATTCCCCGGCGCACAGTAGACCTTGGTCACAAGGGGCGACTGGGAGATCTTCCAGACCAGGGCATGCTCCCTGCCGCCGCTGCCAATAACGAGAACATTCATGGGTATCCTCCTCGAATCAGTGCCTGAAGTGCCGCATGCCGGTGAAGACCATCGCCATGCCGTGCTCGTCGGCGGCGGCGATCACCTCGGCGTCGCGCATGCTCCCCCCCGGCTGGATGACGGCGGTGATGCCGGCGGCGGCCGCATTATCGATCCCGTCGCGAAACGGGAAGAAGGCGTCGGAGGCCATGACTCCCCCCTTGACCTCCAGTCCGGCGTGCTCGGCCTTGATGGCGGCGATGCGGGCAGAGTTGACGCGGCTCATCTGGCCGGCGCCGACGCCGATGGTCATGTTCCCCTTCCCATAGACGATGGCGTTGGATTTCACGAACTTGGCGACCCGCCAGGCGAAGATCAGGTCCTTCATCTCCTGGTCGGTGGGCTGGCGCGCGCTTACCACTTTCAGTTCGGCATAGAGGTCCAGATCGGCATCCTGAACGAGCAGCCCCCCGTTCACCCGCTTGAGGTCGAGGCGCCGTGCAGGCTCCTCGGGCCACACCCCGCACTCCAGCAGCCGCACGTTCTTCTTGGCGGCCACCACCTCAACGGCCCCGGCAGCGACCTGCGGGGCGATGATCACCTCCACGAACTGCCGGTCGCAGATCGCCCGGGCCGTTTCGGCATCCAGCTCGCGGTTGAAGGCGATGATCCCGCCGAAGGCCGACTCGGGGTCGGTGGCGTAGGCCCGGTCGTACGCTTCAAGGAGCGTCGCGCCGACGGCGACGCCGCAGGGGTTGGCATGCTTGACGATGACGCAGGCGGGCCCTTCGGTGAACTGCTTCACGCATTCCAGCGCCGCATCGGTATCGGCAATATTGTTGTAGGAAAGCTCTTTCCCCTGGAGCTGGCGGGTGGTGGCGACCGACGCCTCCTTCACGCCGCGCTCGACGTAGAAGGCGGCACCCTGGTGGGGGTTCTCACCGTAGCGCATCTCCTGGGCCTTTCGGAACTGGAGGGTGATGGTGTCGGGATAGGGGGACACCCCTTCGCCGGTCCTGCTCCCAAGCCAGTTGGAGATGGCGCCGTCATAGGCGGCGGTGTGCTGGTAGACCTTCACCGCCAGGCGGAAGTTGGTCTCCTTCGAAACGGAGCCTCCCGAGGCACGCATCTCGTCGAGGACGGTGCGGTAATCCGTCGGGTCCACCACGACGGTCACGTCGGCGTTGTTCTTCGCCGCCGAGCGGAGCATGGTCGGGCCGCCGATGTCGATATTCTCGATGGCATCCTCCAGGGGGCAGTCGGGGTTTGCCACGGTCGCCTCGAAGGGGTAGAGGTTCACCACCACCATGTCGATCGCCTCGATGCCGTGCTGTTTCATGGTGGCCACATGCTCGGGGTTGGAGCGCATGCCGAGGAGGCCGCCGTGGACCTTGGGGTGGAGCGTCTTCACCCGGCCATCCAGCATCTCGGGGAAACCGGTGAATTCGGATACGTCCTTGACGGCAAGCCCCGCATCGCGCAGAAGCTTGGCGGTGCCGCCGGTGGAGAGGATCTCGACGCCGTAGCCTGCCAGTTCCCGGGCAAACTCGACGAGGCCGGTTTTGTCGGAGAGGCTGATGAGCGCGCGGGTAATCTTTGCCATTGTTTACATGCTCCTTGAAAGCGAATTAGCCACGGCAACACGGGGGCACGGAGAAGGGTGAAAAAACGGAAGAACAGACGGAACTAAATTCATGGCTGTTCCGTTCGTCCCGGTTAATTTTCGGTTTTTCTCCGTCTCTTCGTCTCTCCGCGGTGGGTGTTCAGTCTGTCTGAGGAAAATTGATGTGTTCGAGAAAGTGCTTCTCAAAGGCAGGTGTGCCGGAAAGCGGGATGACGCGGATGCCGTCAGCCAGACGGTCCGCCGCCGTCAGCCCCTCCGGTGAGCGAAGGGCTCTCTCGATACCGCACAGCGCCCCTTCCCGGATGAAGCCGGACGTTTGTACCATCTTTTCCGTGAAAATTCCAACGTTTTTTAGGCTTCGCGGATCGAGGACGGCACCGAAGGAGCCGGTCAGAAGCACCTCCGCCACCTCGTCGCCGCGGATGCCGGCCCGCTCGAAAAGGACCTCCATCCCGGCCCGGATCGCCCCCTTGGCGAGCTGCACCTGGCGGATGTCCTCCTGGCTGAGCCAGACCGTGCGTGTCGCGTCCCGGTGCAGGATGAACGCCGGCGCCCCTCCCACCTCCGTCACCCGGTTGCCGAGGCTCGACGCGATCTCCGCCGCCGGGAGGAGCCGCCCCGTGGCGTCGATCACCCCCTGCTCCCGCAACAGCGAGATGGTGTCGAGGACCCCGGAGCCGCAGATGCCGGTGGCCGGCCTCCCTCCGACGGTGGTGATGGCAAGGCGCTCCCCCCCCAGGGTCACCCTGCTGATGGCGCCGGGGAGCGCCGCCATGCCGCAGGCGAGATTCCCCCCCTCGAAGGCGGGGCCGGCGGCGGCGGAGGTGGCCAGGAGCCGGCCGCCGGCCGCCAGGGCGATCTCGCCGTTAGTCCCGAGGTCGAGATAGAGGCGCGCGGCGGAAAGGGAAGCCGGATCATGGACACCGAGGAGAAAGGCGACGGTGTCCCCCCCCACGAATCCGCCGGGAAGGGGGAAGAGGTAGACGTCGGCAGAGGAGTCCCACCCGAAATCCGCTGCCGGACCGCGGCGTCCGGCGGTGAAGAGCGGACGGTAGGGGGGAAACGCCAGGGAGCGCACCGGCAGGCCGAGCAGGAGGTGCTCCATGGCGGGGTTGCCGGCGACGGCAATGGTGCGGAGGGAGTCGGGCGAGGCAGCGGCGTTCGACAGCAGTTCATCCGTCAGGCGGGCCAACTCCCGCCGGACCAGATCGGCCATGCGGTGCGCCGCCTCGTCCGAGCGGCAGGCGGCATCGAGGCGGGAGACGACGTCCGCGCCGAATTCCCGCTGGGGATTGAGGCAGCCGGCCGCGGCGAGGCGCTCCCCCGTGGCGAGGATGACAAGGGATGCGGCGAGGGTCGTGGTCCCCAGATCGACCGCGACGGCGAGGGGCTCAGACGATCTCAACGGCATGCCCGCAGGCCGGGAGGACCTCGCCGACCGGCACCGCGAAGAGCCCCCGGTCGGCGGCGGTGGCCAGAAACCGGCGGCTGGCGTCGGGAGCAAGGGAGATGAGGAGCCCCCCGGAGGTCTGGGGGTCGAAGAAGGGGAGTAGCAGATCCGGCGCTCCGGCGAAGGCGACGTGGGGGGTGTAGTGGTCGCGGTTGCGGTAGCAGCCGGCCGGCACCATTCCGTCGGCAACGAGGCCGGCGACGCCGGCCAGGACCGGCACGACGCCCCGGTCGAACCGCAGCGTCACCCCTCCCCCCCGGGCCATCTCGCAGGCGTGGCCGATGAGGCCGAAGCCGGTGACGTCGGTGCAGGCCGAGGCTTCGCATTCGAGCATCAGCGCACCGGCAGCGGCATTGAGTCCCGTCATCCAGCGGGTTGCCTCCGCCACCACCGCGTCGGACGCCATGTCGACCTTGAGGGCCGTGGCGACGATCCCGGTCCCCAGCGGCTTGGTGAGAACCAGCCGGTCCCCGGGGCGGGCCGTCGAGTTGCGCACCACGCGCTCGGGGCTGATGAGGCCGGTCACGGCGAGGCCGTACTTCAACTCATGATCCTCCACCGTGTGGCCTCCCACAAGGCACGCCCCGGCCTCCCGCACGGCATCGAGCCCCCCGGCCAGGATCTCCGCCAGCACCTCTGACGGCAGGGTACAACCGGGGAAAAAGGCGAGGTTCATGGCCGTCACTGGCTTCCCTCCCATGGCGTAGACGTCCGAGAGGGCGTTGGCCGCCGCAATCCGGCCGAAGGTGAACGGATCGTCCACCAGCGGCGTGATGATGTCCACCGTCTCCACCAGGGCGAGCCCCTCCCCGATCCGGTAGACCCCCGCGTCGTCGGCGGTCTCCGGCCCCACGAGGAGGTTCTCGTCGACACTCTTCCCCAGGATGCCCCCAAGGGCGTTTTCCAGGCCCGCCGGGCCCAGTTTGGCCGCTCAACCGGCAGCCGTCACCATGCCGGTGAGTTTGATCGTAGTGTTGGTCATGTCAGTGTCCCGATAGGTATGAAGGAATCGCACCCCTTCCGCGGGGTGGGCGTCAGCGCGACGCGTTGAGATAGACCCGCGGCACCCGCTTACTGATGCCGCAGAAGATTTCGTAGGGGATGGTCCCGGCCCAGGCGGCCAGCTCCTCCGCCCGGACGCAGTTGCCGGCGGAGTCGCACCCCAGGAGCGTCACGTCGTCCCCGACCCTGACGCCGGCGATCCCGGTCACGTCGACCATGATCCAGTCCATGCAGACCGTGCCAGTGACCCGGGCGCGCTCCCCCCGGATCAGCACTTCGCCCCGATTGGTGAGGGCGCGGTCGTAACCGTCGGCATACCCCACGGGGACGCTGGCGATGAGTCTCCGCTCGGAGGAGGTATAGCGGCGGGCGTAGCTGATGCTCGTCCCCGGCTCCACCTCCTTCAGCATGGCGACCGTGCTCCGCAGCCGCATCACCGGTCGCAGCGCCATCCGCCCCTCGAAATCGCCCGACGGGAGCGCCCCGTAGAGGACGATCCCCGGCCGGACCAAGTTGCAGAACGGCAGCTCCATCCCGAAGGCGGCGGCGCTGTTGGCGATGTGGACGTAGCGGGGGGAGAGCCCCAGCGACCGCGCCGCGGCCACCGCTTCGGCAAAGGCGGCCGCCTGGCGGTCGGTGTAACGGCGCCCCTCGTCGTCCAGTTCGTCCGCCGAGGCAAAGTGGGAGATGATCCCCTCCAGCTCAATATGCGGCAGGTCGCGCAGTTCCCGGAAAAAGGAGGGGGCATCGGCCGCGGCGACGCCGAGCCGCCCCATACCGGTATCGATCTTGACGTGGACCTTGGCCTTGCGGTAGAGCCGCGCGGCCGCCTCGTCCAGGACCCGCGCCTGATCGAGGCTGAAGAGGGCGGTGGAGAGGTTGTAGCCGATGCACTTACGCTCCTGCCCCGGGTAGACCCCGCCGAGGATCAGCACCGGACGGTCGATGCCGCTCTTGCGCAACTGGATCCCCTCGGCCAGAAAGGCGACGCCGAAGGCGGTCACCCCGAGGGCCTCGAGCTCGCGGGAGATATCCATGAAGCCGTGACCGTAGGCGTCGGCCTTGACCACCGCCAGCATGCCGCAGCCGGCGGGAACGGTCCGCCTCACGAGATCGAAGTTGTGGCGCAGGGCGGCAAGGTCTATTTCTGCAATGGTGGGTCTGCTGTCCATGGAAGCATCCGGGCTGTCCGTCGGCAGGCGGCGGTGGTAATTATCAAGTATTCACATCTGAACAGCTAACAACTATCACTTCTCCCACATGCTGTAAAGATCAAAACCCGCACGGCTCAAGGGTTAAAACACATTGACTTGGCGGGAAAATTCGTTTAGCCTGTTTACACAAAATGCCTGCTGGGGGAGTTCGCACAGAACTGAGACGGGCGGCGCCCGAACCCTTTGAACCTGATCCGGTTTGCACCGGCGTAGGGAAGCGGCCAGAAACCTCCGCACCTCTTCTTCTATTTTCTGGAACCGTGACCGCCGTCACGGTTTTTTTGTTTCGGGAGATGTTCATGAGTACCAACGGCCGCACCCTTCGACTCGTCGTCAGCCGCGAAAAGCAGGACTCGGTCATCCGGGGGCTCTACCTCGTCACCGACGGGGGAGAACGCCTCGCGGAGCGGGTTGAGGCGGCCATCGACGGCGGCGCCCGGGTGGTCCAGTACCGGAACAAGGAGGGGAACGCCGAAACCCGCCTCGCCATTGGCCAGGAAATTCGGGAACTCTGCGCGAGGCGGGGGGTGCCGTTCATCGTCAACGACGATCTGGAACTGGCGAAGACCCTCCAGGCCGACGGCCTCCACCTGGGACAGGAGGACGGCGACCCGCGCGAGGCACGGCGCATACTCGGTCCCGGGAGGCTTATCGGCGTCTCCACCCACAACCTCCGGGAAGCCCTGGAGGCCCAGGCGGCGGGCGTGGACTACCTCGGTTTCGGCGCCATGTACCCGACCTCCAGCAAGGAGGTGGAGCATCTGCCGGGCCCCGAGACCCTCGCCGCCATCCGTGAACAGATCGCCCTCCCCATCGTCGCCATCGGCGGGATCTCCCGCGACAATGGCGGGACGGTCATCGACGCGGGCGCCGACGCCCTGGCGGTCATCTCGGCGGTCCTCGCCGCCCCCGATCCCGCCCTGGCAGCCGCAGAGCTCTCCCTCCTCTTCAACCGCCGCGCCGCGCCACCGCGAGGTTCAGTCCTCACCGTGGCGGGGAGCGACTCGGGGGGAGGGGCCGGCATCCAGGCCGACCTGAAGACCATCACCCTCCTCGGGAGCTACGGCGCATCGGTCCTCACCGCCCTCACCGCCCAGAACACGCGGGGCGTGAGCGGCATCCACGGCGTCCCCCCCGGGTTCGTGGCGGAGCAACTCGACGCCGTCCTCTCGGACATCCCCATCGACACGGTGAAGACCGGCATGCTCTTCTCGGCCGAGATCGGCGCGGCCGTGGCCGACAAGCTCGCCGAGTACCGCCGCCGCATCACGGTGGTCGATCCGGTGATGGTCGCCAAGGGGGGCGCCCCCCTTGTGGACCGCAGCGCGGTGGGGGTCCTGAAGGAGCAGCTGCTGCCGCTCACCTACCTCCTCACCCCCAACATCCCGGAAGCGGAGCGGCTCACCGGCATGACCATCGCCGACGAGGAGGGGATGCAGGAAGCGGCCCGACGCCTCCACCGGCTCGGGGCGCGGAACGTTCTGGTGAAGGGGGGGCATCTCCTCTCCGGCGACTCCGTCGACATCTTTTTCGACGGCGCCGCCTTCCACCGCTACGCCACCCCCCGGATCCTCAGCAAGAACACCCATGGCACCGGCTGCACCTACGCCTCGGCCATCGCCACCTTCCTTGCCCAGGGTGAGCCGCTGCGCGAGGCGATCGGACACGCCAAGCAATTCATCACCGCTGCCATCAGGCTCGGCCACCCCCTCGGCAGGGGGCACGGGCCGGTGAACCATATCATGGCGGCCCAGGAAACGACGTAACGCCAACTTTCACCGAGGAGCTTTTCATGACGCAACTGGAATACGCCCGCAAGGGGATCATCACCGACAAGATGAAGGAGGCCGCCCTGGCCGAAGGGGTCGCCCCCGAATTCATCCGCGATGGCATCGCCGATGGCACCATCATCATCTGTCACAACATCAAGCACGCCAACGGCAGGCCCCTGGCCGTAGGGAAGGGGCTGCGGACCAAGGTGAACGCCAACATCGGCACCTCGGCCGACGACACCGACATCACCAAGGAGCTGGAGAAGGCCCGGGTGGCGGTGCATCACGGGGCCGACGCCATCATGGACCTCTCCACCGGCGGTCCGGTGGACGAGATCCGCCGCGCCATCATCGCCGAGACCAGCGCCTGCATCGGCTCGGTCCCCCTCTACCAGGCGGCCCTGGACGCGGTCCGGACCAAGAAGAAGGCGATCGTCGACATGACCGTGGACGACATCTTCGAAGGGATCATCAAGCACGCCGAGGACGGGGTCGACTTCATCACCGTCCACTGCGGCGTGACCCGCGCCACGGTGGAGCGGATGAAGAACGAGGGGCGCATCATGGACGTGGTCTCCCGCGGCGGGGCCTTCACCGTGGAGTGGATGGCGCACAACCGGCAGGAGAACCCCCTCTTCGAGCACTTCGACCGGCTCCTGGAGATCACGAAGGCGTACGACATGGTCCTGTCGCTGGGGGACGGCTTCCGCCCCGGCTGCCTCGCCGACGCTACCGACCGGGCCCAGATCCACGAACTGATCATCCTCGGCGAGCTGACCCAGCGGGCCCAGGCCGCCGGGGTCCAGGTGATGATCGAGGGGCCCGGCCACGTGCCGCTCAACCAGATCGAGGCCAACATCCTCCTCCAGAAGCGGCTCTGCCACGGCGCCCCCTTCTACGTCCTGGGCCCCCTGGTCACCGACATCGCCCCCGGCTACGACCATATCACCTGTGCCATCGGCGGGGCCATCGCCGCCACGGCCGGCGCCGATTTCCTCTGCTACGTCACCCCCAGCGAGCACCTGCGCCTCCCCTCCGTGGAGGATGTCCGCGAGGGGGTCATCGCCTCCCGCATCGCCGCCCACGCCGCCGACATCGCCAAGGGGGTGAAGGGGGCGATCGACAAGGACATCAAAATGGCCCGATGCCGCAAGAAACTCGACTGGGAGGGGCAGTTCAGCCTCGCCCTCGATCCGGAGAAGGCCCGGCGCCTGCGCTCCGAGTCCGGGGTCGCCGAGCACGGCGCCTGCACCATGTGTGGCGAATTCTGCGCCTACAAGGTGATGGACGACGCCATGGAAAAGCAGGCAGCACAGGGGTAGACTCCCGAACCGCCCACCTCGACAAAAGTACGGCCGCCCATTGTCGGGCGGCCGGTCAACATCATTCCTTTATTCTATTCCCACAGCAACGAATTCATCAGAACGTCAGAACATCCGCAATCGCCTGAACCTGGGCCGCCGTCAGCGTGGAGAGGAAGCCCATTCCGCCGACGTTGCCGTTGATCGCGGCCTGGATCTGGGCGGCGGTCCGGTTCTTCTTGCTTGAGGTTGCCAACGGGTTATGGCAGCCGGCGCAGTTGGTACCGTAGAGCGCCACGCCATCGGTCGCCGACGTGGTGGCCGAAGCCTGGCTGGAGGCGGCGCTCTCGCCCGCGCCGTTCATCGCCGTCACGATGTAGAAGTAGGTGGTATTGGCGGCAAGGAACGTCTGCCGGGAGGGAGAGGTGACGCCGGTGATCTTGGTCCCGGTGGCAGTGGTGACCCCGGTTGTCGTCGACCAGTAGAGATTGTAGGAGGTCGCCCCCGCCACGGCCGTCCAGGAGACGGACACCGAATTGGTGCCGCCGGTGGCGGTCACCGTGCTCGGAGCGTTAGGCACCGGCGTATCCACAGGGATCGGCGTGGGCACAGGGGGCGGCGTCACCACCGGCGGGGGCGGCGTCACCACCGGCGGTGTCCACTCCACCCTTACAGTGGTCGCCTTCAGGACGTTGTTGACGAAGGTCCCCTCTACTTCCACCATGACGCCGTTGGCAACGCCGGCAGGAAAAGAAGAAGCTCCGGAGGCGTCAACGGCGGTTCCTCCGATCATGAATGTCGTGCCGGTGAGGCCGCTGACCAGCCCCTCGACCTCCGCATGCTTCCCTTCCTCTGCCTGAACCCCTTCGGTGAACAGTTTCACTTCCGTAGCCTTGAGCGGTGCGCCGCTCAGCGCCGGCAGCGTCCCCTCCACCCGCACGAAGGTGCCGATGGTCATCCCTGTCGGCAGGGTCACGCCGGAGGCATCCACCTGCAGACCGTTGATGGTAAAGGTGGTGCCGGAGATGGTGCCGATGGATCCCTTAAGCTCGATGACCGAGGAGGGGGTCCAATCGGGGAGATGCCGCTCGATGCGGGTCGCTATGATCGTACCGCTCGCATCGGCCATGCCACTCACCTGCACCATCTGACCCGGCTTGACCCCCATCGTTCCGGCCCCGGAGAAGTTGTCGAAGACCGTCCGGGCCGGGTCGAACCTGACCTTCTGGCCGAGGACCGTCATGGAGCTGGAGATGTTGCTGAACGTTGCGATCGGACCCTTCAGGTTGTCGGAGAAATCGACACTGCTCGCCGTTCCGTTGGAGGCATCGTCGAGGGTCCCCTTGACCGTGACGATCATCCCGACCTTGAGTCCGCCGGAGACGTCGGTGGGGTCCTCCATGTTGATGGCGGCATTGTTGACGTTGAACTTGATCCCGTTGACATAGACGCTTCCCAGCTGGGTGATCATCCCCTTGCTGACCACCGGCGTGCCGGCTGCCGGGGCAGCCCCGCCCCCGCCACCGCCGCAGCCGGCCAGCGACAGGGCGAAGAGAGCCGCCCCCACGACGAACAACCATTGCTTTACTCGCATACGCAAACCTCCTTGTCGTTCCCGAAAATTCCTTTTTCCGACGGCGTCGCGTTTTCCGAAGGCGATCTCACCCCCTTTCCACCCACAGACTCCATTCATCCGGCAGTCCGAGAACAAAAAAACCGGGCGCCATCATACCCATCTGGATATTTCGGCATCCCGGCTGTCTCGGTGAGACCCTTGGCTTTCTGTCCCAACCTCACGGTTGGTTTAGCGTTTTCGGCTATCCTGAAAACAGGTTATCTCGTGGCATACCGGCAAGTATTCCACAATTCCGCCCCCAGTCAAGCCGGCCTGCACCTCCCCTCCATGTTCTGGGTTGACTATCAGGTCAAATTGGGTTAGATTTTCCGTTCAGCCGTATCTCATGCCACCTTAGCTCAGATGGTAGAGCAATTGATTCGTAATCAACGGAACTGGGTGGCGCGGACGCAGAAAAATACAGTTAATGCCGTTGTGGCTCAGGGGTAGAGCAGCTCACTCGTAATGAGCAGGTCGTCGGTTCGATTCCGACCAACGGCTCCAAAATTCTGCAATAACAATAACTTGTAAATGCGGCACAGCAGAAAGCTCAATCGTCATAACTGGCGGCTGAGCTTTTCGCGCTTCTGGCGTTGGCAATGTCGGTCAGCATGGCAGCTGCATGTCTGGTTTCGGTGCTGGCGGTCGCAGTGGTCAAGATCGTGGTCAAGCTGGCAGCAGTCGGCATGATTCAAAGTTGATTCAAAACATGCGGCACTGCATGACGACTGGTGCATGTGCTGTGCGTGACGCTAACTGGTTCATTTCTGCATCTATAATACAACTGGCAGTTGATTGTAGTTGCAATGTCGGCAGCGTCGGCACGGCACGCGGCGGCAGACTGGCAGCAACACGTCGCGCGGCACGCGGTCAATCAGTCATGCGGCTGGCAGTCATGCGCGTCTGGTCGGCTGGTTCATTTCTGCATCTATAATACAACTGGTAGTTGTTGTTGATATAGCAGCCGATGCGAACCGACTGCGCGCACATGCTGCCGACTCGAACTGACTGTGTTCTGCTACGACTCGCGCGCGCCGACTACTGCCGACGTCAACGTACTACTGCCAACGTAAACCAACAGTTCTGCTAATCACCGGCTGCCAATCTAACGCTAATGTTCCATTGACATCTACTGTTCGGAATCACTTGATATCGCTCATTTCGTTGACATCTGCCGGACGCCGTTCTTTTTCTGCCTTGATTACCGCGTCGCGCTTGATCGTCGATTCTGACACCCTGTGCCCGCTCGACGTTAGATATTCCGCGATATCGCTGTAACTGCAATCTCTATTTGCTTGAATGAACTCAACCGCGCATTTCTGCATGTCGCTTCGCTTCTCCTCTTTGACTGCTTTCTTTGCTTCGCGCTTGTTCTCAATTGATAAATCGACGCCGGTCTGCTTCCATATCGTGTGATTACTGTACCAATATTTCCTGCCCTTGAACGCGCATTCCAATTCTCTTTCCTTGAACATTTCCTTCGGCCACGTCTTGTTCCAGAAATCTCTTATCGTTCTGGCATCTTTCTTCATCCTCTCTTCTGGAACTCTGTACATTGCAGCCCGAGAACAAAATATAGTCATCAGCTTTTGCCGATTCCCAATCGAAGCGCCATACATCACTTTTATCAATGTTTTCAGATAATTACTGTAATTAGGCTCTTTGGTCGGATACTTTCTCTTCCCGACCGGTACTGTTGTCGCTTTCGGTCGATCTTCGTCGCCCAGCTGCTTTGCATATTCCAACCATCTTGCACGCACTTCTGATTTGTTGTCTTTGTAAAACTCAAAAAACGTCGTGTTGATGTCGTCGAAGATGTTGAATTTATTTGACTGTTCTGTTGATTCTGCGGCCTCCGGCTCCAGTTCTTTGATGACATCTTCCGGTAACTCATCAGAATCTTTGTGCAAATACTGGTCGATTAGCTTTGCCAGCTCATCGTCGAACAGCTCGACTCCCAGCAACTCTGCATACTCTTCCAATGACCTCCGCTCATCCGAAACTCGATACCCGACCGTCCTGAAATTGATGTTCTTGGTCGTTGAACCGCACATCCGTATCGGCTGGCTCAAATGCATCCGGTCAACCTTGTAGCCGATGCTCTCGTCTACGTACAAATCGCTCAGTTTATTGTAGACCTGTTTAACTACCTCAAATACATCTTCTCGCTTAATGTAGCCCAACATCGATATCGTTGACGTGAACGAAAAGAAATCAAACGGCTCGCTGAACAGATAGTACAAATGAATGCCGTTGCCGGAACTGACCAGCATATTCGGCTTCAATTCCATGCCAGATATCTTAACAAGCAGCTCCGGCAATCGTATTGATCGGACGTTATCCAGTTCGACGACGATGCCAAAGCACTTGTCTATTAGAATGGTCTTAGGTAAGCCGTTCTTGAAAAAGCTTTGTAGATACAGACTTACGTGTTCGTGTTTGGATAGATGCTCCTCGACCTCCTTGAAATTGTTAACATTTTTGCATTGTTCAAGCTCCTGCAGCAGCAATTTGCTCCGTGACTCGACGCTGCCGAATATCTGCCTATAATACTCTTCCGGCGTTATCTTCTCAAAATGACTGCTTAACAGCTCTTCTTTTTTCCTGAAATCAGCCTGCCATTCTTCGGAATAGACATCGCTGAATACTTCGTTGGCAGTCGCTGACTTCATCTTGCCTCCTCACGTCACCAATTTTCTGGATTGAATGAAATTGTAAACCGTGCCGCGCGACACCTCGAATATCTTTGCAATCGATGTCAACGACACTTTCTTTTGCAGCAGTTCGGCAATCTGAATCTCCATGCCGTCCAGCTTGCTTGCGCTCGTTGCGCCCTTCGGACGACCGATCTTGACACCGGCTGCTTTCTTCGCTTCCAATGCTCTCTTGGTACGCTCTGATATCAGATCACGTTCCAGTTCTGCGAATAACGAAAACATCGTGACCATAACCTTCGTCGTCATGTCACCATTGCCGCTAACCGTCAGATTCTGCTTTATCGCGATTAGCTTGACCTTCTTCGTTACTAATCGGTTGATTATGCCCAAAACTTCAACCGTGCTCCTGCCGATGCGCGACAACTCCGACACGACAACGCAGTCGCCAGCTTCCAGCTTGTCGAACAGATAGTCGATCAGTCGTTCGCTGGCATCTTTCCGACTCGACATCTCAATCTGAACGAAGTCATCAATGTTGAAGTTGTTCTTCTGCGCGTACTCCAAAATCTCGTACCGCTGATTTCTTAAGTCCTGCTGGTTCGTGCTGACTCTCAGATACGCTATCGTCTGTCCCATTTTAGCCTCCTGTTCGTATCTTGCTAATATAACTAGCAAAATTGTATTTTTCCGAACAGTAGATGTCAATGGAACATTAGCGTTAGATTGGCAGCCGGTGATTAGCAGAACTGTTGGTTTACGTTGGCAGTAGTACGTTGACGTCGGCAGTAGTCGGCGCGCGCGAGTCGTAGCAGAACACAGTCAGTTCGAGTCGGCAGCATGTGCGCGCAGTCGGTTCGCATCGGCTGCTATATCAACAACAACTACCAGTTGTATTATAGATGCAGAAATGAACCAGCCGACCAGACGCGCATGACTGCCAGCCGCATGACTGATTGACCGCGTGCCGCGCGACGTGTTGCTGCCAGTCTGCCGCCGCGTGCCGTGCCGACGCTGCCGACATTGCAACTACAATCAACTGCCAGTTGTATTATAGATGCAGAAATGAACCAGTTAGCGTCACGCACAGCACATGCACCAGTCGTCATGCAGTGCCGCATGTTTTGAATCAACTTTGAATCATGCCGACTGCTGCCAGCTTGACCACGATCTTGACCACTGCGACCGCCAGCACCGAAACCAGACATGCAGCTGCCATGCTGACCGACATTGCCAACGCCAGAAGCGCGAAAAGCTCAGCCGCCAGTTATGACGATTGAGCTTTCTGCTGTGCCGCATTTACAAGTTATTGTTATTGCAGAATTTTGGAGCCGTTGGTCGGAATCGAACCGACGACCTGCTCATTACGAGTGAGCTGCTCTACCCCTGAGCCACAACGGCATTAACTGTATTTTTCTGCGTCCGCGCCACCCAGTTCCGTTGATTACGAATATTTGTCCAGCCAGCCGCATGACAACACAATCTGCCGCATTTCCGCCGACCTGTCAACCGATATTTCCGCAACAAATCTAAATAGTTGATTGTGCTAGTTCACCGACACGCGCACAGCCGACCAGCACCGAAACGCCGCCGCCAGTCGTGCGACTTTGAATTAATCGCTTGTATAAATATTGACGCGGTAAGCTAGGCATGACCTGCCACGGAGCTAGAAATGAAATCAAGATACATTTCCAAGAAAACTGGCAAAACTTCATACCGGTACACTGTCTACGTCTCTGATGAGATCGTCTACCGGTTGCTGAAATTTGCCGAGCAGAACGATTCCAGGATGTCAATCAACAAGACCATTACCAGCATTCTGCAATTGCTGGCTTAATCACACTATGGGTGACACAATGAAAACAGAACCCAACATGACTGATGCGGTAAAGCTTTTCGATGACCCAAATGATTGCAAATCAATCAGTTTCGGTACTTGCAGCATATGTGGCTGCAAGCGCGTGTATTGTCCGGAATTGGATTCCGTCTGGTGCATACACTGCAATAGCTGGATTGGTGAACCGTGCCAAGACCCGGAATGCGCACGTTGCCATACACAGAAATGTACTGATTACAATTAAGTTCCGGCTACCAGCTATACTCGCACTGCCGAACCTACAGTCCCCGAATCTCCGCGATTAAGGCTCTGGCCACGGCTGTGAATGCTTTCCGGCGCCTGCTATCGAGTTGTTTCACCTCGGAGTAAATCGCAAGCAACTCCCCATCAGCAGACTTCCCCTTCTGCGGCAAATCCACAAACTCAGCAAGAGATAAACCAAAAGCCTGCGCCAATGTGTCAACGGCACAAAAAGATAGGTTCGCCTTGCCTCTCTCGATGTCGCTGATATAGGTCGGATGCAAGTCCGATAACTCAGCCAGTCTTTCCTGCGATAACTTTCGAGCTTTCCGGAGATTTCGTACATGCTCCCCGAGCAATTTTAATAGCTTCTCAGCTTCCATGCTTGGAGAATAAGCTAAATGTTCGCGAGCATAAACAGACCAACTCAGAAACATTTGATTGATTTTATAGTCCAGATGGTTTAATTTCATTGAAAAATATAGACTGATCGCCGGTTTTTAAGGAAGTGCCGGTGGTTAAACAGTTACATTTACGGGGAGGGGAAAATGCGGAAGCTGCTTTGTGGGATCGTATTCATGTGGGGCGCACTTGCGGCATGTGGGGGCGGTGGAAACAGTACGACAACCAATCAGCCTGCTGGTGGCACAACGACAGTGACCGGTACTGCGGCGACTGGAAAACCGATTGCGAATGCAACTATTACCCTGAGAGACGGCAGCGGCAACACGAAGACCGCCACTTCGGATGCAAACGGCAAGTACACCCTTGATGTGTCCGGTCTTACGCCGCCGTACCTGCTCAAAGTGACGACTGCGGGCGGAACACTTTACGGGGTTGCTACGCAGACCGGCACGGCAAACCTGCACCAGTTCACGAACCTGATCATCAGGAATTGGTACAAGGCACAGGGGAAAGACCTCGACACCGAATACGTCAAATCGGGTGCCGTTTCCGTACCAACGAAAACGGAGGTCGACACCATTGAGGCGGCCATCCGGCAGATAATCGGTACATGGTTGCAGGCAAAGGGCGTGGATATTACGAGCTTCAGCCTGTTGAACTCGGCCTTCGATGCCAACGGCTCCGGCTTTGACTCCGTTCTCGATGTCCTGAAGGTCAACATTTCCAGCGGCACCATGACCATTGTTCCCGTTGATCCGACGACCGGCGTTCAGGCCGACCCCATCAGCACCTTGCCGGACAGTGCCAGCCTGTCGGCCAGTCAGCTCGACGCCGCTAAAGACGGAATAAACCAGACCTTGACGAGTTGGAAGAATACCATCAACAGCAAAGGAACTGGCATTGCCGTTGCCGATCTGTTGCCGCTATATGCCGGTGCAACCACATACCTCAATGGTGGCCTGACCGTCAGCGCAGATATTGCCGACACCATTTCCAGCGGCAATCACCCCGGCACTATCACAACTGCAACTGTTAAAGAAATAGTCAACTATGACGCCGTGTCTAAGGTCGTGACCGCCAACATCACACTTAACACTGCGAATTGGGGGGCCGTCACCCACCCCCTCTATTTCATATACGATTCGGTCAGCCAAAAATGGCTGTTCTACGGCGACCAGAGAATCGCCCACGTGAAAGCACTTATTGGTAACGGCATTGTGACTCTAAGCGTGTATGACCCAACTCAGAGCGTAACAGGTGCAACCGTTTCAGGACCGGGCCTTGTCGGCACTCAAGTTCTTACGTATTCAAACACAAATGGTCAATTCCGCTTGACGATCAACTTTTCACCGGCGGCCTTGTCGGTTTACACCTTTACGCTCACCAAAAGCGGCGGCTCTTCGGCCACATACAAAGTGATAGCATCGTCGCAGTCCTGAGTGCCAAAATTCTTCCAACGGTCTGGCAGCTTTCACGTTGCCAGACCGCCACTGTGTTCATTTATATTGAAGACGTGGATAACTCCGGCTGCTTCTTCGTCGGAAAGCTCGCGGCATCTGGCATCGTACATCAACATGCCTTCCTCTGCGACGTAAGAAAATTGACCAGATGCCCAGTAAAACCTACCGGCTTGCACGGCCGCTAAAATTTGATCTTTCTCTGCCGCCGTCTCCGGTGAATACTGCAATTGTACCTTGAATATATGTCCGACGCTGTCCATCGCCGTACCCGTTGCCACTATTTCGCAGTAATCGTCCGGCAGGTCAACCAGCTCTATTACCTCGATGTCCATGAGCTTCACGAAGCAGGTAAGGCTCGATTCGTTCGGGAACAGCTTGAATTGACTTTCCTGTCCAGTGTCCAGATTTATGATCGACATTACGGAGATCTCATCTCGATCTATCATTTCAACCCCTCGTCATTCATTGCGTTTTGATCGCCTCGCCCAATAACTCGTTGCTGGTCTGAATTACCACATCAAATTTGTGATTGCTCAGAACATGCGTATATCGCTCCGTCATTTTTAACGTCTTGTGACCCAGCAGCACCTGAACCGTCCTGATGTCCCGACTTGCTAGCAACGCATACGTCGCGAACGTGTGCCGCAGATCATGAAACCTGAAATTTTCGATACCGGCAGCTTTTACCACTGTCGCAAATGAATGCTTGATGTCAGTTATCGGTTCGCCTGTCTTCGGATTCACGAAAACATAACCGGACTTGTTGTTATTTAAACGACTCCTGACGATCCGAGCCATCTCATTGGTCATCGGCACAACCTTGGCTTCTCCGTTCTTGGTCATATCTCCCTGCTTGGTTATCGTTCCGAACTCGAAGTCAACCTCGTCCCGGTGAATCGTCAAAATCTCACGTTTCCTCATCCCGCTACAAATTGCAATAACAACTATATCCCTCAGATGCTCGCACTGCTCTGAATGATTCTCGATTGCCTGGAATAGCCTTTTGATTTCATCCTTGGTCAAATATCGCATCCGTGCCGTCTCTCTGAACTTCTGGAAATTGTCGAACGGATTCGACTTGGCTATCTCTAGCCGAATCGCTCGATTCACCGCTGCCCTGCAATAGCTCAGTTCCCGGTTGATGCTGGCACCGGTCACGCCTTCGCGCCGCCGTGCCTTCTGATACTCGACAACATCAGCCTTTGTCGGTCGCTTGCCGAAATGCTGCTTTGCAATCTGTACCAACGATTTTGCGCTTCGGTACGTTCCCGGCTTGTGATGTTCCAAATACTCCATGTAGTCCTCGATGATCGCGTGAAAATCCAGTTCACGACCGGCCACGCGCACGCCGTTGACAGCATCGGCCATAAGTCGTTTCAGTTCTGCTGCTGCTTCGCGCCGGTTCATTGCTGACACCGGACGTAGCCAGCCGCGATGTCGCTGCTTCTCATGATTGAAGCTGAAGTACCACGTATCGACTCCGTATCTCTTTCTGATTTCAAGCTGCATAACAATCGAATATTACTTAGAAAGTTCGATGTCAATGGACAATGTGGTCAAGAACGTGGTCAAGTCGCACGACTGGCGGCGGCGTTTCGGTGCTGGTCGGCTGTGCGCGTGTCGGTGAACTAGCACAATCAACTATTTAGATTTGTTGCGGAAATATCGGTTGACAGGTCGGCGGAAATGCGGCAGATTGTGTTGTCATGCGGCTGGCTGGACAAATATTCGTAATCAATAGGTCGCCGGTTCGATTCCGGCAGGTGGCTCCAGGAATCAAGAAGGCCAGTTCTCCGACTGGCCTTTTCGTTTTTCTCGTCCGTCACATAAGGATCACGACCGTCAGACGATGGAGCGCAACCGATCCCTGCGCCGGTCTCCGCGACGACAGATTATGCATTGACGCCATGGACGGCGAGAGGGTATCTTTGCTCCCCGTGTCCGAAGAAAAACCAGAAAAGCTTAACAATTACCGGGCCCTCATTCAGCGGGTCGACGCACTCTGCCAACGGATCGAAGCGCGGTTCGCCGACCAGATCGTGTGCCGCAAGGGGTGTTCGGACTGCTGCCGGCACCTCTCCCTTTTCCCGGTGGAAGGAGCCGCCCTCGCGGAAGCCGTGGCCGCCCTCCCCCCCGCCGAAGCAGAGCAAATCCGCAGCAAGGCCCGGCAGGCGTCTTCCGATGGCCCCTGCCCTCTCCTCGCAGACGGAGCCTGCCTGCTCTATGCCGCGCGCCCCCTCATCTGCCGGACCCATGGCATGCCGCTCATCACGGCTGCCGATGGCGAACGGCGCATTGATTTCTGCCCGCTGAATTTCCAGGGGGTACCCTCGCTCCCCGGTGACGCGGTAATCGATCTCGACCGCCTCAACGAAATCCTGACGGCCGTCAACGCTCTCTTCATCGCCCCCGATGCCGACCACGAACGGGCATCACAACGGGTCACCATCGCCGATGCCCTCCGTGGCGGAACCTGAACCACAATTGCGGCGCAACCCGCAATAATTCTGGCAATTTATGCCAAATTGTATACAATCTGTTTTTTTCAAACAACCGAAGCATTCGCCCCTTCGGGCAAAAGGACTGAAAGGAGATTTCCCCCGTGTTGACCACCCCGCTGAATTCCGCAGCCATTCGGCTCGCTACCATCTCCCTCTCCGTTTTTTTGACGCTTGCCGCCGCTCCCCCCGTTCGGGCGGCGGCCGCGGAGACGGACAAGGGATACCTGCCGGTGGAGGCCACGGATTCCTCACCGGCGGACAAGCAGCTGACGGATCTCTTCACCCCCCCCTTCGGCTATCGGGACGTGAAGGTAACGACGGGGAGCAACGATCGGAAGCTCATCACCATAACGGCGGAGCGGACGCTCAACAGCCGGGCGGTCCGGAAATTCAACGAAAACCTCCTGTCCCGGGGGATCAGCATCTTCGGGGCCGCATACTATGGCGATTATTCATGGGAGAGGACGGTGGTGGACGCCGCCATCACCGCGACGCGGAAAGTGACGGGAGAAGCTGATACCATCGAGGTTTCGGAGGGAATCGCCCGGGATCCGCAGAGCGGGCAACCGCTCATGCCGCTCACCGTTTCGGTGGACGAGCTTTCGATCCCGTTGCGGGCAGACTTCGGGAAAACGTGGCAGAAGGTGCGGCTGCTTCCCGCTCAGGAGCCGGCCGCCCGTGACCCGAAAACCGGCCGCTACCCCGGATCGCGGGTCCGTGTCGTCCGCGACAATGACCCTGACAAAAAAGATGTGATCTACGCGGCAAAGGCCGATCTGGCCGAGGTCGAGCGCTACTTCGACGACCGACTCAAGGATATCCACCACACCGTCATCGTCTCGGGAGATGCGTCGAGCGCGCCGGCACCGACGGAGGTCTTCGGGATCAAGACGCCGGCCCAGGTCATCGTCCTCTCCGGATACACCTATCGCCCCGGGACCAAGCAGCTCTCCTACACCGAGGTGACCCTCAAGCGGGCCAGCGACCCAAATCTTGCCCCCTACGTAGAGGTGGAGGTGGCGGAGAACTAGCCTCCCCGCCCCCATGCCGCCGGATCCTGCCCAAAGTACTCCCCGAGCGCCTCGAAGAGCCGGGGGTGGTGCTCCTTGAGCCCGGCAGGCATCTCGAAGAACGTCTCCACCGCCACCGCGAAGAACTCGGCCGGACTCTCGGCCCCGTAGGGATCGAGAAAGGTCTCTCTCCCCGCCTCGTCGTCCGCCAGCAGTTGCTCGTACTCCCGCGTGAAGATCTCCCGCCACGGCGACGCCACGAGAAAACCGCCGGCGTCCGTGATCCTCCCCTCAAGGTCGAGCTGATGGGCGAACTCGTGAAGAACCACGTTGAAGCCGTCATCGGGGCTCTCCGCATCCAGCAGCACGTCCCGCCAAGAAAGAACCACCGTCCCCTGCTCCCACGACTCGCCGACCCGAAGCTCCGCCCCCTCCGTCACGACTCCCGCATCGTCCCAGCGGCGCCGCTCGCCGACGTACTCGTCGGGGTAGATGACGATGGAGGAGAGGAACGGATAGTAATCGGTCTGCCGGTGGAGGAGAAGGAGGGAGGCGAGGGCCGCGACGGTCACGCGAATCTCGTCGGTCACCGCGATGCCGCCGCACCCCTCAAAGTATTTTTCCGCGAGGAGGATCCGCGTGTGGCGCAGGAGCTCTTCCCGGTCCGGGAGTGAAAGCATGCGGTAGAAGGGGACGTTGCGCTCGATGATGCCGCGCCACATGGGAGGGAACTCCCGGCGGGCGAGGCGGGAACGCCGCAGGCGCTTCAGGAAGAACACCGCATCACCGCGGCACGGGCCGGCGCGGAAGCGTGCGCTTCCCCGTGCCGCCTCACTCCCGCTCCTTCGCGGCGGCCGCCCCCTCGCTTCCCGCCGGCTCCAGCAGGTGATCGACCCGGTATCCCCCGGCGGCGGCCCGGGCAGCGAGTTCCGAAACGGCCACGGTCAGCGCTGCCAGACGGCGGGCGGGGAGCTCTTCGCGCCGGGTCACCAGCTCCGCCAGCGTCAGCCAGGCGAGGAGCTCTTCGAAGCGCTCCTTCACGAACCACCGGACCCCGCCGCTCGCATGAACCCCCAGGAACCGCGCCGCATCCCGGTCCGCCAGGAGCTTCCGCATTACAGACTCCCGTTCTCCGGCAAAAAACGTCCGGTGCCGCAGGATCACCGCCATGAGGCTCGCCGTCTCGGCGGCCGTCCAGGGGAGGTCGATCTCCTCCGCCCCCCCCGCCACCACGTCGTTCAGAGCGCGCAGGAGCCCGAACTCGCCGGCCCGTCCCCCCGCCGCAGCGCCCCCTTTGCCGGCAGCGGCGTCGTCCACCCCCCCCAGCACCACCAGGATGAGGAGCAGGAACTGCCCCGCCGGGGTGCCGACGACACCGCGCCAGGGGGTCGGTTCCGGTTCGGCGACGAGGCGGCGCGCCCGCCCGATACCGCTGTCGATGGCTTCGACCAGTGCCGGCGCCTCTTCTCCGGAACCGGCGCCTTCGGCGAAGCGTTCCGCAAACTGCCTCACCCCCGCGGCAAATGCGGCGTTCTGTCTGGGTCGGCCGGCCTTGGGAGCGGCGGCCAGAAGGCCGAGGATCTCCGGCACGCCGGTGAAGAGCCCCCGGAATGCCTCCACGAGGGGGGCAAAGCGGATGAGCTTCACCTCCTCGTCGATGCTCGGCGCCCCCCTCCCCTCAAGCCCGAAGCAGAGGGCGCCCCAGGTGCCGAAGTCGTCGTCGCGGATCTCCCGGAAGTCGAGGAAGGCGTGGTATTCGTATGCCTCGAGCTCCACGTACATCCCCTTTTCGCACAGCTCCCGGCCGTGGCGGATATATTCGAGCCCGGTGGCGTAGTCGCGGAAGACGTAGTAATACCTCCCGTCGGGGTTGAATCCGAGGGCCTCGCCGAGGGTGGTCTGGGCAAGGACCGTTTCGCCGGAGTCGATGGAGACGGCCCGGGCGGTGGAGCTCCGGATCCATCCGGCGGTGGCTGCGTACCGGTTGTGGTAGAGGACGATCCCGCGCTCGTCGCCGAAGCGGTTAGAGTACGCGAAGACATCCTCGTTCACCACGCCGTCCACGAAGAAGTCGTAGAGGATGAACCCCTCGGAGCCCGAGAAGAGCCGCCGACGACGCACCAGGGGGAAGATGAGTCGCTCGTGTTCCGCCACCAGGTGCTCGTCCACCGGCTCGTCCCAGTATGCCCGCCGGTACTCCATGCCGTACTTCTCGTGGTATCCCTCCACCTGGCCGTGGCCGAACATCGGGAGTCCCGGCATGGTGACCAGCAGCACCGCGGCGCCGAGGTACTTCTTCTCCTTGCCGAACTGCTCCACGGCGGTCCGCTCGTCGGGGTTGTTCATGAAGTTGACGAAGCGCTTGAGGATCTCGGGATTGAACTCCAGGACGTTCTTGATGGTCTGGCGGTACTTGGCGTTCTCCTCCAGCTTGAGCATGTTCATAAAGGCGCTGTTGTAGACCCGGTGCATCCCCAGGGTCCGGACGAAGTACCCCTCCATGAGCCAGAACGCCTCCGCCAGCAGGAGCGTATCCGGCGCCTCCGCCGCCACCCGGTCCACCACCTGGCGCCAGAACTCCTCGGGCATGGCGGCGTCGAAGGCGCCCCGCGTCAGCCCGTGCTCGGCCCGGGAGGGGACGCCGCTGCCGAGCCCCGGCTGGGGAAACCAGAGGCGCTGGTAGTGCTTCTTGGCAAGGGTCATGGCGGCGTCGAAGCGGATGATCGGGAAATGGTGCGCCACGTGGAGGATGGTCCGGATCACCGCCTCCCGCACCTCGGGGTTGAGGTAGTCGAGCTGGGCGGTGTCGTTCCACGGAGTGCTCGTCCCGTCGTTGCCGTGGTAGATGTAGCGGGTGCGGCCGTCACGGTGATCGTAATGCTTGAAGACCACCGCCGCGTCCCGCTTGTCCCAGTAGCCGTCCTCGATGTGGAGGGATATTTCGGGGGATGAGGAGAGGTCGGGACCGTTGAAGGTGTACGTGGGAAACGGGGGGTAGTCGAGCCGGATGAACCAGTCGGGGTGCTCCATGGTCCATTTCGAATAGATGCCGGTGTGATTCGGCACCATGTCGCTCGCCAGCCGTATGCCGCGCTGCAGCGCCCGGTCGCGGAGGTTGCCGAGGGCCTCCCAGCCGCCGAGGTCGGCGGCGATGGTGTAGTCGAAGAGGGAGTAGGCGGAGGAGATTGCCTCGGGGTTGCCGCAGAGTCGCTTGATCCGCTGGGAGGAGGCGGAACGTTCCCATATGCCGATGAGCCACAGCCCGGTGAATCCCCGGCGGGCGAGGAGGTCGAGCTCCTCGTCGGGGATCTGGTCGAGGCGGGTCACCTCCCGCCCGTACTGCTTCGCCAGCTGACCGAGCCAGACGTAGACCATCTTGGCGATGAGGACCACGTTCGGCATCCAGTCGACGTCGGCAGAGAACCGTTCCGGTTCCGGATAGTGGTCGTCCGGAGCGAGAAACCCGCCCCGCGGACCGAACTCCAGGACCTGGGGCGGTCCGGCTCCCTCCCATCGCGGCCGCGTCTCCTCGGCCACGATGCCGAAGGCGGTGGTCACCTCGGCGATGACCTCCGGAGGGAGAAACGGCTCCCAGTGGCTCCGGATGTACTCCAGCTGGCCAGCGAGAGAATCGGGCGACGCCTTGAGGGGGGCGCGGAGGAGTTCCGCAAGGGTGAGCCCCAGTGCCTGGTCGGCGGGTGCGTTCCCGATCTCCCGTTCCAGCGCCGTCATCACCCGCCGGTAGGGGGAGCGGAGCGCCAGCTCGCCGTCGTCGAACAGGAGGCGAAACGGGTCGAGGGCCCGGTTCTCGGTCGCCACCCGCAGCAACAGGAGCTCCTTCACCACCCGCTGCCGCCGCCGACGGTCCGGGGCGTCCCCGGCCAGGAATTCCGCCGGCGACTCCGCGCTGTCGAGGACCGCCGCAGGGGGGAATAATTCGACGAACCGGGAGACGGTGTCGCCAAGTTCGCCGCCCTCCAGGGCATAGCCGCAGGCGGAAGCGGAGTTCGTCAGAAGTGCCGGATGGCGGGTGTCGGTGTACAGGTCCACCATGTGGCGCAGCGCCCTGAGCATGAGGATGTAGAGATTGAGCTGTCCCGCCGGCACCGGCCGGGCCGACAGGGCGGGGTGGCGATTGAGCCGGCTTGCCACCTGCCGGGCGACCATGATGCGCGGGACATCCCCTGCCGGCGGCAGCGCCTGGCGGACACTGGCCAGACCCAGCTGTTCCCACGCCTCTCCCGACACCTGCAGCTCAAACGGAAAGTACGCGGTTTCCTGCCCCTCTTGTCGTGTCATCGTCCCCCCGCCTCTGGTTGTGCGCAGCCCCGGCACGGAACCGACGCTGCTCCGTCCTGCACGTCCGCCGTCTGCCAAGGATAGTAGCCCAATTGCCCGGACCCGTCAACGTCCGTTGGCGCGTGCCGTGAGGCTCTTTCGGCAACGAAAGCCTTGACTCTTTAGCGTGCCGTCAGTAATCTGAATTAGCCAACTCTAACCAACTGCTTCCTCTCTGCGCCGCAGAACCCCGGAGCGTGCCATCGTGCGACTGACCCTCATCGCGAAGCTCTCCATCGCCACCAGCGCCGTCCTGCTCCTGACCATGGGGCTCTTCTCCTACATCAACGTCGAGCAGCTGGAAAAGCTCCTCTTCGAGGAAGCGGTAAGCGATGCCGACAAGCTGGGGGAGACCATCGTCCAAACCACCCACTACCACATGCTGGAGAACAACCTGAAACGGGCCTACCAGCTCATCGACGAAGTCGCCAGCCAGCGCGGGATCATCGAGCGGATACGGATGATCAACAAGTTCGGACTTGTCACCCACTCCACCGACCCGAAGGAGACCGGCCTCTACCTCGACAAGAAGGCCGAGGCGTGCAGCATGTGCCACGCGGGCTCGTCGCCCCTCGTCCATGCCACCACCATGAACCGGAGCAGGCTCTTCCGGAACCGGGAGGGGCACGAGGTCCTCGGCATGGCGAAGGCGATCTACAACGAGGAGCGGTGCTACACCGCGCCATGCCACTTCCATCCGAAGGAGGCGAAGGTCCTCGGGGTTCTCGACATCATCGTCTCCCTCGACCCGATGCACCGCAAGGTCTACGCCTACCGCAACGAGATCATCGTCCTCGCCATCCTCCAGGTCGTGCTCATCGCCCTCTGCCTCACCTTCTTCACCCAGCGCTTCGTCAACCGGCCGGTCCGCCGCCTCGTGCGCCACGCCCACCTCGTCGGCGAGGGGACGCTGGACGCCAAGGTGGAGATCAAATCCCGCGATGAACTGGGGGAGCTCGCCGAGGCGTTCGACGATATGACCGTCAACCTCAAGAAGGCCCACGACGATCTGGCCGACTGGGGGAAAAACCTCGAAACGAAGGTGGAGGAACGGTCCCGGGAGCTCCGGACCATCCAGGCCCAGCTCGTCCATTCGGAAAAGCTGGCCTCCCTCGGAGAACTGGTGGCGGGGATTGCCCACGAGATCAACAACCCCCTCACCGGCATCCTCGTTTTTGCGTCGCTTCTCTCCAGCGACACGAAACTCGACCCGGCTCTTAAGGGAGATCTGGAGCTGATCGTCAAGGAGACCCAGCGCTGCGCCAAGATCGTCAGGGGGCTCCTCGACTTCTCCCGGGAATCGATCCCCCAGAAGCGCCCCGCCTCCCTCAACGAGATCATGGACGCCACCCTGACGCTGGTGGGAAACCAGTCGTGCTTCCACGACGTACAGATCGTCAAGGAGTACAATCCGGACATTCCGGATATGTTGCTCGATCCGCACCAGATCGAACAGGTCTTCATCAACATGCTCCTGAACGCCTGCCACGCCATCGCCGGTCCGGGGCAGATCAGGCTCAGGACCGGTTTCGACCGCGAGAGCGCCGCGGCCTACGCCGCCATCAGCGATACCGGCTGCGGAATCCCCGACGAGATCGCCGGCAAGATCTTCGACCCCTTCTTCACCACCAAGGAAAACCGGGGGACCGGCCTGGGGCTTTCGGTCTCCTACGGCATCATCGAGGCCCACGGCGGGAGGATCGAGGTGCAGAGCGCCGTGGGGGTCGGCACGACCTTCACCGTCTGGCTTCCCCTCGCGCACGAAGGGGTACTGGCAGAAGGAGACTCAACCGGATAAGGCGGAAACGGAAAGGGGCGCCCCACGGGACGCCCCTTTCCGTTTCCACTGTCCGACTACGGCCTGCGCATCCGGGTCAGTTGCTCATCTGGTTGCGGACCGAAATCCGCAATTTCTTCAGCAGCGCCTGGAAGTTGGGACGCAACATCCCGGTCTCCTCGGCGGCCCGGGTGATGTTCCAGTTGTTGCGCTTGAGGGCCTGCAGCACGAATGCCTTCTCGACCGGCTCCACCGCCCGCTCCCGGATCTGCCGCTTGGTCTCCTTGAGTTCGTCCACGTTCTGCGGAACGTACCCCCCAAGGCCGCCGCCGGTCTCGCCCCCCGCCACCCGCAGCTCCAGGTCCTCCTTCTGGATCAGGTCCCCTTCGGCAAGGACCACCGCCCGCTCGATGATGTTCTCCAGTTCCCGCACGTTGCCGGGGAAGGTGTACTCCTCCAGCAGAGCCAGGGCGTCGGGGGCGAGTCCACGAATCTCTTTCCCCATCTCCTCGGAGAAGGTCGCCAGGAAGTGCCCGAGCAGCTGCGGCAGGTCTCCCGTGCGCTCCCGCAGGGGGGGGAGGTCAATGGGAATGATGTTGAGACGGAAAAAGAGGTCTTCGCGGAAGGTCCCCTGGGAGACCAGGGTCCGGAGGTTCTTGTTGGTGGCGGCCACGAGGCGGATGTCGATGGGAACCGGCTGGGTGCCGCCGATGGGGGTGATCTCCCGCTCCTGGAGGACCCGCAGGAGCTTCGCCTGGGTGGTGAGGCTGATATTGGAGATCTCATCGAGGAAGAGAGTGCCGCCGTCGGCCACCTTGAAGAGGCCGGTCTTGGTCTGGATGGCGCCGGTGAACGACCCCTTGATGTGGCCGAAGAGCTCGCTCTCCAGGAGATTCTCCGCCAGGGAGGTGCAGTCCACCGCCACGAACGGATTCTCCCGCCGGTGACTGTTGTTGTGGATCGCCCGGGCGACGAGCTCTTTGCCGGTGCCGCTCTCGCCGGTGATGAGGACGGTGCTGTCGGTGGGGGCCACCTGGATGATGCGGCGGTAGACCTTCTGCATCTCCTTGCTCTCACCCACGAACAGATCGAAGCCGTGGTGCTCCCCCAGCTCCTTCTTCAGAAAGATGTTCTCCAGCAGAACCGCACGCTGGGCGAGGGCCTTGCGGACCTTCTCGATGATCTGGTCGGGGGTGAATGGTTTGGCGATATAGTCGAAGGCACCGTTCTTCATCGCCTCCACGGCCGTGTCGACGGTGGAAAACCCGGTGATGATGATGACCGGGACTTCCGGCTGCAGGACCTTGATCGCCTTCAGGACCTCCATCCCGCTCATGCCGGGCATCTTCAGGTCGGTGATCACCAGGCCGAAGTTTTCATCCTGCATCCGCTCCAGGGCAATCTGCCCGCTGGCGGAGCTCTCCACGTGAAACCCTTCCTTCTCCAGGATTCGCCGCAGCCCCTCGCGTATTACCGCCTCATCGTCAACCACGAGGACATCGATGTTCTCCATTGTCACCACCTTTCGCCGCCATCGGGCCCGAAGGATATCAGTGCATTACGGAAGCATCCGCGAAACGGTTTATCTTCGTCACAAACCCGCAATTGATTAATATTTACTAAATTACAGCAATTAATTTTTCAAGTCAAACGGCGAAACCCTCCCCTCGAGCAACCACGCACCGGCATCATCACAATACCACGTATTATCAGTACATTACGGACTTGCACCGCCGTATATTTTTTTATACACCCGCTACCATCGCAATTTATCGCGCTACTTCGGCGGGTTACTCCGGCACCGTCCGGCCCGCTGCCACTGCACCGACGTCCCAGCCGTATATCCCCGTTATACAGAGCCTCCGTCAGCCTGCGGCGTCCGGGACCGGAACGGCACGGAATTACCTCATCATTTCAACACATTATACAATTTAAATAATTTTTTTTAATTATGGCACACTGCCTGCTCTTAGGAGGACAAGCCTGAACGATTACACCAGCCATCTCGCAACCAAGGAGGATGCCATGAAAACCGCGACGAGAACCATCACCCTGATCCTGGCAACGGCAGCTCCGGCACTGGCGGCAAGCGGCGCCGAGTCCGAAGGGAACGGCTTCCTCGTGACCCTCTTTCTCGCCTTTGGCGCCCTTATCCTCGTGTTCCAGCTCGTCCCCGGCCTGCTGCTGTTCGCCTCCATGCTGAAGGGTATCTTCAGCCGGCCGGCCGCTGAAGAGCGCGAGACCAACCGCACCACCTGATCTCGGGCGATTGCGGAACGGACCATTCTGACGACGAGAGGTACGGCCATGTTAGGACTTCTCATAGCAGATAACGACACGGAGGCCCGCAAACAGCTGGCGGACCTCTTCATCGAGGCGGGCTACAACGTCATCGTCACCAACTCGGCGGCCAACGCCCTCTACGGAATCCTCAAGAAGACCGCCCAGGTGGTCATCATCGGCAGCGAGTTCGACGAGTTCAAGGCGGGGGAACTGATCCCGCTGCTCAAGAAGTGCAACCGCAACCTGACGATCATCCTCGTCTCCGACGACGCCTCGCTCCCGGTGATCCGCAAACTGCGCCGGGAAGGGATCTTCTACCACGCCCTCAAGCCGGTGCAACCGGAAGACAAGGAAGAGATCCGCCTGGCGGTGCGGTGCGCCTTCGACAGCCTCATGAGCTGCCGGCCGGCCCGCTGAACCAGCGAATTACGCAACATCACATACCTGAAAAAGGAGGATGCCATGAAACGCTCAACGTTCGCACACGCAGTGGCCCTGTGGATCGGAACCGTCGTCCCGGCGCTGGCGGCCTCGGGTGCCCGCGAGGACAACAGCGGAATCTTCGTCTGGATCTTTCTCGGGTTCTGCGCCCTCATCATCGTCGCCCAGCTTTTGCCGGCCGTCCTGATGATGTTCGGCTTCGCCAAGGGGCTCAAGAAAGAGCGGCCGCTGGCCAAGGAGCACGCATCGCACTGAGTCGCCGCATTCCCTCGATGCACACTCACTGAAAAAGGAGACGACACAATGTTCACGCTACGCTCGACACTTCTGGCGGTTTCGCTTCTGGGCATCGTCACCGCCGGCGCTCTTGCGGCGGACAAACCGGAAGACCAGTGCCTCGGCTGCCACGGCGACCGGAACATCAGCGGCAAAAGCGGCTCCCATATCTACATCGACCCGCAGCAGTATACCCGGACGACCCATGCGGTCATCGGCTGCACCTCGTGCCACGAAGCGGTGACCGCCAGCCACCCGGATGACGGGATCAGGCCGTCGCGGGCCACCTGCAAGGAGTGCCACGGTCCGGTACAGAAGGAGTACGCCGCCAGTCTCCACGTCAACAACGCCGGCTGCGCCGACTGCCACAACCCCCATGCGGTGAGGCAACCGGTGACGGTCTCGGGGCGCGAGATGAACGCCATGTGCGCCAAGTGTCACGACACGGCCCGAATGGTCACGGTACACGACAAGTGGCTTCCCCAGTCCGATCTTCATCTCGACGCGCTGCCGTGCATCACCTGCCATACCGGTTCCCGGAATTACGTGATCACGATGTACATCGAGAAGCGGGCGGGGGACAAGCCCCACGGCGACTTCAAGGTTGCGACCTACCAGGACCTCTCCCAGCTCCTCCCGGGCGATAAGGATGTGAAATCCCTTATCGACGCCAACGGCGACAACTTCATCTCCCTGGCCGAGCTCCGTAACTTCAACCGGAACGCCAAACATGACAACATGCGCCTCTGGGGGATGATGACCCCCGAGAAGATGACCCACAGCTATCAGATCCTCGACAACCGCTGGGACTGCACCTTCTGCCACGCCTCCGGACCCCGCGCCATGCAGACGAGCTTCGTCTCCTTCCCGGACAAGAACGGTACCTTCACCCGGGTCGCCGTCGAGAAGGGAGCCATCCTCGACCTCCTCTACGGCACCCCCGACTTCTACATGATGGGATCCACCCGCAGCACGGCCCTCTCCATCGTCGGCGGCCTGATCATCTGCGGCGGGATGGCCTTCGCCGGGGTCCACGGGACGTTCCGATTCCTGACCAGAAACAACAGAAAGGAGCACTGACCATGAGTGGCCACAGCGACCAGAAAGAATTCATCTACCTCACCCCGATGCCGGTCAGGATCTGGCACTGGATCAACGCCCTCGGGATCGTCACCCTTTGCATCACCGGCATCCAGATCCGGTTCCCCGAATACGTCAACATCTTCGGGAGCTACAAAGCGGCCATCCGGCTCCACAACACCGCCGGGATCACCGTCTCCATCTTCTACGCCGTCTGGCTCTGCTACTACCTCATCGTCAAGGGGAACCTGTTCCGGCTCTACGTCCCCAACACCTATGACCTGAAAATGGGGATATTCCGGCAGGTCCTCTTCTACTTCTACCACTTCTTCAAGGGGGGGCCGAGTCCCCACCACGCCACCCCCGACGACAAGTTCAATCCGATGCAGAAGGTGGCTTACATGGGACTCATGCTGGCCCTGATGCCACTGGTAATCGCAACCGGCATCCTCATCCTGAACGTGGCGCCGCTGCGCGAGTTGATCATCCTGATCGGTGGAATCAAGATCCTGGTAAGCGCCCACTTCCTCATCGCCTGCTGCTTCTTCGCCTTCCTCTTCGTCCATGTCTACCTCGCCACCATGGGGCACACCCCTTTGGCCCACTTCAAACCGATGTGGGACGGCTGGGAGGAGGTGGAGCACCACTAGCGCCCCATCCCTCCCCCCCGAAAGGCGAAACGGCCGGCCGTTTCGCCTTTTTTGTGCCGCTCTCCCCAGAGTCGCAGGACGAGCGATGAACCGCGGGTATTTAAAATTGACTAATCTTCCCCTCTTTCCTATAATCCGGGCTGTTTTGTAGCCATCGGCACTCACTTTCCACAGGAGGCGAACATGAGACTGCGCTGCACCTTTCTCCTCGCGGCAGGAATGGTCATCTTCGGAGGCCTTGCCTTCGCGATCACCATCAAGGACGTGACCTTCTCCACCACGGACGCCGGCAAGGTGGTCTTCAGCCACAAGGTCCACATCGGCAAAAAGGGGATCGAAAACAACTGCAAGGCCTGCCACCCCGCCATCTTCGACATGAGGAAAAAGGTCACCCGCACCATGGCCGAGATGGAAAAAGGGAAGTCGTGCGGTGCCTGCCACAACGGCAAGGAGGCATTCCCCCTCAAGGAGTGCGGCCACTGCCACGCCGTGAAGGAGATCACCTACAAGGTGAAGGCCACGGGCCCGACCCCCTTCAGTCACAAGAAGCACCTGGCGGCGTTCGCCGACTGCGGGGCCTGCCATCCGAAGCTCTTCAAGGCGGGGCGGAACAAGCCGGCCACCATGGCTGACATGGAGCAGGGAAAATCGTGCGGTGCCTGCCACAACGGCAAGACCGCCTTCAGCGTGGGCGAATGTGCATCCTGCCACACCGTGAAAGAGGTGGGGATCACCTCCCGCGAGACCGGCAGGATCATCTTCAGCCACAAGATGCACGCCGGCAAGCTCAAGTGCGGCGAATGCCACAACAAGCTCTTCACCCCCGGCCGGAGCAAACCGGTCGGCATGGCCGCCATGGAAAAAGGGAAGTCGTGCGGTGCCTGCCACAACGGCAAGGCGGCCTTCAGCGTGAAAGAGTGTTCCAAATGCCATCCCGTCCATGATGTCGCCTTCAAGGTCTCCGGGGCCGGGCCGGTGAAGTTCAGCCACACCGTCCACCTGGGTATGTACTCGTGCAACGACTGCCACACCAAGATCTTCAAGGCGGGGAGAAGCACGAAGGTCGTCACCATGGCCGAGATGGAGAAGAAGAAATCGTGCGGCGCCTGTCATGACGGCAAGACCGCCTTCAGTGTCCGCGACTCCTGCGTCAAGTGCCACGACATGTAAGCCAGCCTTCCACGGGCAAGGGCGGGGGAAAACCCCGCCCTTGCATTATCCGCCGTCCGGGATAAGCTTGAAGTGGACCGAATCCAATTAAGGAGCGTTCATGTTCAAGAGCTTCGCCGCCAAGGCCATCGTCCCCCCCGCCCTCGCCGTCACCGGCTTCGTCATCGTCTGCTGCATCCTCCTCTACTCGGTCATCAAGACCGACATGCTCAACGACGCCATCCAGCACGAAACGAACCTGGCCGACACCATCATCAAGTCGACCCGCTACGCCATGCACGAGGACGACCGGGAGATGCTGCGCAACATCATCGGCAACATCGGCCAGCAGAAGGGGGTGGAGCAGGTCCGGATCTTCAACAAGAAAGGAGTGGTCGCCTTCTCGGCCAACCATGCGGAGGTGAACACCACCGTCGACAAGAAGGCCCCCGGCTGCATCGCCTGCCACGAGGGGCCCGTGGCAGCGACGAGCATGGGACGGATGGAGCAGGCCCGCCGCTTCATCGCCCCCCGGGGGACGAGCGTCATCGCCATCACCGCCCCCATCTACAACGAACCCGAATGCTTCACCGCCCCCTGCCACGTCCATACCGCCGGCCAGAAGGTGCTCGGCATCCTTGACATCGGCCTTTCGGAAGAGCCGCTCCAGCGGACTCTCGCCACCCTCAGGATGAGGATGACCGTCTTCTGCCTGATGGTGCTGGCCCTGGCGGTGGGAGGAGTCTCGGCCCTGCTGCAGCGCAACGTCCTCATGCCCATCCGGGAGCTGTGGGACTTCGTCTCCCGGACCAGGCGCGGCGAAACGGGCCTTACGGCACCGGTCTACCGGGACGAGATCGGAGAGCTGGCCCGATCGTTCCAGGAGATGGCGGAGCGGCTCAATACGTCCCGCGACGACCGGGCACGGCGTTCCCCTCCCCCGCCGGAGCCGTGAGCCCCGCCTCCGTCACGAGACCGCCATGAGAAACTCCCCGGAACTCTCCTCCCCCGAACTGCGCGGCACCCCCCCGGACCGGGACATGGTGCGGACCGAAGCGGTGCGCCGCATCGAGCGGCTGCGGAACCGGTCGAACCGCGGCCTCTGGGCCATGGCACTCTTCATCGCCGTCAGCACCGCGGCGCTGCGGAACTTCGGCATCCTCCCCTCTCTCCCCGAAACGGTCCGGGCGCTCCTCGGCCATCCCCCTTCGGCCACGATGATCAGCGGAGCCCTGGTCATCTACACCTTCTCGGCCATCATCCTCGTCCTCTCCCGCATGATGAGCGGCTCCGGCCAGTTCAGCGGCTTCTCCCACGTCGGCTACCTCACCGCGTTCTACGTGTTCTATCACTTCGCCCGCGCCCTCGACGAAAACTTCTGGGCCGTCTTCGCCGCCGGCTTCACCATCCTGGCGCTGGAGAGCTACCATATCTGGAACCACTATTCGGAGGAGATTCGGAAGGAGCAGGAGGTACTCGACGCCATCGAGCGCTCGCGCCGGGCGTGACCCCCGGGCGGACGGTGGCCCGACCGGGCGCGCATGCCGGAAAACGCTTGACGAATCATGGCAGAATTGCTAGGTTTATTCCCAGTTTACCCGATACCTGACAACCGCATACGTTTCATTCGCTAGGGGAGTTTCGACTGAGAGTTCGCCGTCGTGCGGCGAGCGACCCTTTGAACCTGATCCGGGTAATGCCGGCGGAGGGAAGCGCGTTCATCCAAAGGGGCCGCTTTCGCGGCCTTTTCTGTTTACAGTCGACCTCTTCCGGGCACAACGGAGACAACCATGGAAATCATCATAAACGGAGAGGCGAAGACCATCACCCCCATGTCGGTCACGGAGCTTCTTGCCCTTCTCGACATCGATCCCCGCCGGGTGGCGGTGGAGCTCAACCTCGACATCCTCCCCAAGGGAGACTACCAAACTACCCAGCTCTCCGGCGGCGATCGCCTGGAGATCGTCCACTTCGTGGGCGGCGGCTAGACAGGAGAGTGCCATGACCAACACGACCGACAAACTGGTGATCGCCGGGAGGGAATTCACGTCCCGCCTCATGGTCGGTACCGGGAAGTATGCCAGCAACGAGCAGATGGTGGCGGCTATCGAAGCCTCCGGGGCGGAGATCATCACCGTCGCGGTGCGGCGCGTGAACATCACCGACCGCTCCAAGGAATCGCTCCTCGACTTCATCGACACGAAAAAGTACACCCTCCTCCCGAACACCGCCGGCTGCTACACCGCCGACGACGCCATCCGTACCTGCCGGCTCGCCCGGGAGGCGGGGATGTCCGACATGGTGAAGCTGGAGGTCCTCGGCGACGAGAAGACCCTCTTCCCCGACAACGAGGAGCTGCTCAAAGCGGCAAAGGTCCTGGTGAAGGAGGGGTTCACGGTCCTCCCCTACACGAGCGACGACCCCATCGTCTGCAAAAAGCTGGAGGAGATCGGCTGCGCCGCGGTGATGCCGCTGGGGGCTCCCATCGGCAGCGGCCTCGGCATCCGCAACCCCTACAACATCCGGATCATCCTCGACACGGTGAAGGTGCCGGTCATCGTCGACGCCGGGGTGGGAACCGCCTCAGACGCCGCCATCGCCATGGAGCTCGGCGTGGACGGCGTCCTCATGAACACCGGCATCGCCGGGGCGAATGACCCCATTGCCATGGCCGAGGCGATGAACCTGGCGGTCCGGGCAGGGCGCCTCGCCTACCGTGCGGGACGGATCCCGAAGAAGCTCTACGCCACGGCCTCCAGCCCCATCGAGGGAATGGTCGGCTAGTCGATGCCGACGCCGTTCCCCCTCTACCTCATCACCGACCGCCACCAGACGGCGGGGCGCCCCCTCCTCGACGTCGTGGGCGAGGCGCTGGCAGGGGGAGTGCGGGGGGTGCAGCTGCGGGAAAAGGACCTCCCGCCGCGGGAGCTCCTGGAGCTGGCCCACGCCCTGCGGGAGCTGACGGGGCGTTTCGGCGCCCGGCTCCTCGTCAATGACCGGGTCGATATCGCACTGGCGGCGAAGGCCGACGGCGTCCACCTCGGCGAGGCGAGCATCCCCGCCGACGCGGCGCGCCGGCTCCTCGGGCCGGAAAGGCTCATCGGCGTTTCCTGCCATTCCCTGGCCGGTGCCCGTGGGGCCGAGGAGCGGGGGGCGGACTTCATCACCTTCGGGCCGGTCTTTTTTACTCCGTCAAAGGCATCCTACGGCCCCCCCGCAGGGGTCGCCGCCCTTGCCGAGACCGTTCGGGCCGTTACGCTGCCGGTCTTCGCCCTCGGCGGTATCACGCGGGACAATGTCGCGGAGGTCGTCGGCGCCGGCGCGGCCGGCATAGCCCTGATCTCGGCCATCGGCACTGCAGAGAGTCCGCGGGAAGCGGCACGGAATCTCCTCTCGCTCCTCCCCTCCCCCTCCCGCATATAGGTAACGAATGCCTGACCAACACCTCAACCCCGATCTTCGCATCAACTCCTACGGCACGTGGCTGCGGCGCCGCTTCGGCTGCCGGGTGAGCAAGGTGAACGTCGACGGCGGCTTCACCTGCCCGAACCGCGACGGCACCCGGGGAACGGGGGGGTGCGTCTACTGCGACAACAGCTCCTTCTCGCCGGGGGGGACCCTTCCCGACAAGCCGATCGAGCAGCAGATGGCGGAGGGGATGGCCTACCACCGCACCCGCCTCGGGAGCGAGAAGTTCATCGTCTATTTCCAGAAATTCACCAACACCTACGCCCCGGAGGCGAAGCTTCGGGACCTTTATGGCCGGGCACTGGCCCACCCCGACGTGGTCGGGATCTCCGTCGGTACCCGCCCCGACTCCCTCACCGACGAGGCCCTCGACCTGCTGGAGGAGCTCGCCCGGAATCGTTACGTCTGCATCGAGCTCGGCCTGCAGTCCATGGACGACGCCATCCTGAGCCGGATCAACCGCGGCCATACCCTGGCCGAATACCTCCGGGCGGTGGAGCGGATCGCCGGGCGGGGGATCGACCTCTGCACCCATCTGATCTATGGCTTTCCGGGGGAGACGCGGGACGGATTCCTCCGGACCGCCGGCCTCATCGCCACCCTTCCGGTGAACTCGGTGAAGCTCCATCAGCTTCACGCCGTGAAGGGGACCCGCCTTGCCGAGATGTATTACCGGCGCGAATTCACCCCGCTCTCCCGCGACGAATACGTGACCGCGGCCTGCGACTTCCTGGAGCTCCTCCCCCCGCAGATCGCCGTCCAGCGCCTCTACGGCTCGGCCCCCCTCGCCATCCGGGTGGCTCCCACCTGGGGGCTGAAGAACAATCAGATGTGGTACGCCATCGTCAACGAACTGAAGCGCCGCGACAGCTGGCAGGGGTGCCGGCTCGACGGCGCCTGCAGCAGCAAGGTCGGCAATCTCTGAACGGAGGGAGACGGATGAAAACGGCCCGCATCACCGGCACCGCCACGCAGTACGCCATCGGCAAGATTCTCTGCATCGGCCGCAACTACGCCGAGCATATCCGGGAACTGGGGAACGAGACCCCCGAGGCGCCGGTAATCTTCTCCAAGCCAGCCTCGTCGGTCATCGGGAGCGGCGACGCCATCGTCATCCCCCCCTACTCGAAGGATTGCCACCACGAAGCGGAACTGGCTCTCCTCGTCGGACGGACGGGGAAGGATATCCCGCCGGAAGAGGCCCTGGCGCACCTCGCCGGCTACGGCATCGCCATCGACCTGACCCTGCGGGACGTCCAGGGAGAGCTGAAGAAAAAGGGGCTCCCCTGGGACATCGCCAAGGGGTTTGACACCGCCTGTCCCCTCTCGGACTTCGCCCCAGTCGCCCAGGTTGCCGACCCGCAGGATCTGCGGATCCGCCTCGCCGTCAACGGGACGCTCCGCCAGGACGGCTCCACCTCCCTCATGATCCACCCCGTGCGCGAACTGATCAGCTACCTCTCGGGAATCTTCACCCTGGAGCCGGGAGATGTGATTCTCACCGGCACTCCGGCGGGAGTCGGCCCCCTCGTCTCCGGCGATCTGGTCGAGGCGGAGATTCCCGGTGTCGGCGCGCTTCGGGTCTCCGTCAAATAATTCAAGTAATCATATTATTGACTTCAAGGGGATGATCACGCTATCGTGAAGAAAATCACCGGAGGTGGCGACATGGATACCAAGAACTGCCCGGAGTGCCAGGGGACGATGCTGCTCCTCCCCGGCTGAGGGGGGCTCTTCTGGCGGTGCCAGAAGTGCGGCAAGAAACTCCCGTTCCAGGGGACCGAGCTCCCCGACTGCGGCTGCGGGAACTGATGCCGGGAGGGGGGCGCGAACACGCCCCCTTTTTCTTTTTCCGCAGCGGTACGCCACTTGCAAATCAATCCCATTTACCCTCCGATCCCGACTCCTCGAAAGGAGTATCCCATGGCACGAAACCTTCGCCTCGGCTCGACCCTGATACGCGGGCTCCTGACCGCCGGCGCGGTCATGGCGCTCGCGGGCGCCGCTGTCACATTCCGATCCTCCCTCCCCCTCGCGGCAATTTTTCTCGTCAACGGGGCAATCTCGATCATCGTCCTCAGGATCCTCTCCGCCAGAAAACTGGTCAGCCGAGTCAACATATTGGCAGAGGCGATGAACCGGGGGGCCGAGGGGGACCTGACGGTGCCCGTGGCAGATGACGAGTCGGAGGACGAGTTCGGGATGCTCAGCGGCAACTTCTCCACCATGGTTCAGCGCCTCGCGGGGATGGTGACCAACGTCAACGGCGCCGTCACCGAGCTGAAGGAGATCGCCGCCACGGTCCGGAGCGCCGCCGACAGCGGTCTCGCCACGGCAGAGGTGCAGGCGCTGGCGGTCCAGGGGACGACGGAGGGAATCCGCGCCATCGACCGGTCGGTGAACGAGGTGGCATGCTCCGTGGAAAGCCTCTCCCGTTCGGCTTCCGACAACTCCGCCTCGATCCTTCAGATGTCGGCAAGCATCGACGAGGTCGCCTCCCACGTGGAAGAGCTGGCGCGGGCGGTGGAGGAGGTCAGCTCCTCCATTATCCAGATGGCCACCGCCGAGAAATCCATCGGCGCCAACGTCGGCGGCCTGATGGAGGACGCGTCGGGGACCGCCTCCCTGGTGGCCGAGATGGAACGCTCCATCAAGCAGATCGAGAAGAGCACCGTGGAGACCGCCGCCATCGCCGAAGAGGTGCTGCGGGATGCGGAGCTCGGCCGGGAGGCGGTGGAAAGCACCATCTCGGGAATCGGCGAGATCAGCCGCTCGTCCCGGACCGTGGCGGAGGCCATTGAAACCCTTTCGGTTCGCGCCGGCGAGATCGGCTCCATCATCTCGGTAATCGATGAGGTGGCCGACCAGACAAAGCTTCTGGCGCTCAACGCCTCCATCATTGCCGCCCAGGCGGGGGAGCACGGCAAGGGGTTCGCCGTGGTGGCCCACGAGATCAAGGAGCTGGCAAAGCGAACTACCTCCTCTACCCGGGAGATCGCCCAGATCATCGAAGGGCTGCAGGACGAAACCGAGCGGGCGGTCGTGGCGATCCGCCACTCCGAGGATCGGATTGCCGAAGGGGAACAGCTTTCCAACCGTTCCGGCGATGCGCTCTACAAGATCGTCGACGGGGTAAAGATGGCTGCGGACCAGGTGAGCGAAATCGCCCGGACCACGGTGGAGCAGTCCCTGGGGAGCGAGCATATCCGCCAGGCCATGGAACGTGTGGCGGATATGGTGAGGCAGATCGTCCGGGCCACCCAGGAACAGACCCACGGCACCGAGCTGATCATGGGGGCGGTGGGGAAAATGAAAGGGCTCACGGCGCGGGTCCGGAACTCGACCCAGGAGCAGCGCAACACCGGGGCGCTGATCGTCCGGTCGAGCGAAGGGATTTCCCAGATGATCGCCACCATTCGCCAGGCGTGTCAGGTTCAGGCGGAAAACAGCGACAAGATCGTCCGGGCGGTGGAAGAAATGGAGCAGACGGCGGAGCGCAACCTGGCGACCACCCGGATCATGGAAGGGACGGTTTCGGGGCTCTCCCGCCAGATCGGCGACCTGACGGTGACCATGGAGGGATTCCGCGTCGCGCCGTGACTAGCGCGAACATCCCCGAACAACAGATAAAAAAAGCCCCGGACTATTCCGGGGCTTTTCGTTTTCGGTCTGTCTGTGGCCGACCCTGTTACGCTTTCATGACGTTGGCTGCCTGAAGCCCCTTCGCCCCCTGCACCACGTCGAAGGTCACCGCCTGTCCCTCGGCCAGGGACTTGAAGCCGTCGCCCTGAATGGAGGAGAAGTGCACGAAGACATCCTCGCCGTTATCCTGCTCGATGAAACCGAACCCCTTGCTGTCATTGAACCATTTCACCACACCTTTTGCCATTACTTCAGTCCTCCCGTTACATTCTGCCTGCGTTACGTTAACCGGGCTCACTCCGGGGCCCCCAGCTGAAAGGCGATTTTCCCCGTTTTCTAGCACCAATAAGAGAAACGGTCAAGCTGATATTTCCCTCATGAAAAAAGCGGCGGGGGTCACCGGCACCTCCCGCCGCGTCTCATGCAATCACTCCCCCAGCACGGCGTGGGCCGCCGCAAGCCGGGCGATGGGGACCCGGAACGGCGAGCAGGAGACGTAGTCGAGGCCGATCCGGTGGCAGAAGATGACCGAGGCGGGATCGCCGCCGTGCTCGCCGCAGATGCCGAGCTTGATGCCGGACCGGACGCCGCGCCCCTTCTCCACCGCCATCTTCACGAGCTGGCCGACGCCATTCTGGTCGAGGGAGACGAAGGGGTCCTCCTCCAGCAGCCCCGATTCCACGTAGAACGGAAGGAACTTGCCGGCATCGTCGCGGGAGAGGCCGAAGGTGGTCTGGGTCAGGTCGTTGGTACCGAAGGAGAAGAACTCGGCCTCCCGGGCGATCTCGTCGGCGGTCAGCGCCGCCCGGGGGAGCTCGATCATGGTCCCGATGAGGTAGTCGATCTTCACGCCGGAGCGGGCCATGACCTCCTCGCAGACGGCAACGGCGTTCGCCCTGAGCCGCGACAGTTCAGTGACGGTGGCGATGAGGGGGATCATGATCTCGGGAACGATGGTGAACCCTTCGTTTTTGGTCAGCTCGCAGGCGGCCTCCATGATGGCCTGGACCTGCATGTCGTAGATCTCCGGGAAGGTGAGGCCGAGGCGGCAGCCGCGGTGGCCGAGCATCGGGTTGAACTCGTGGAGGTAGTCGACCTTGTTCTTGAGGGCCTGGACCGAAACCCCCATGGTCTTTGACAGAGCCTCGACATCCTTCTCCTCCTGGGGGAGGAACTCGTGGAGCGGCGGATCGAGGAGCCGGATGGTGACCGGCAGCCCCTTCATCTCGCGGAAGATACCGATGAAGTCCCCCTTCTGCATCGGGAGTATCTTGGCCAGGGCCCGCTTGCGCCCCTCCACGTCCTCGGAGAGGATCATCTCCCGCACCGCGGCGATCCGCTCCGCCTCGAAGAACATGTGTTCGGTACGGCAGAGGCCGATCCCCTCGGCGCCGAACTCCCGCGCCACCTTCGAGTCGTTGGGGGTATCGGCGTTGGTGCGGACCTTCATGGTCCGGAACCGGTCGACCCACTCCATGAGGATGCCGAAATCGCCGGTGAGCTGGGGGGGCACCGTCGGCACCTGGCCGAGCATCACCTCGCCGGTGGAGCCGTCGAGGGTGATGATGTCCCCCTTCTTCACCAGTTCACCCTTGGCGGTAACGAACTGGTTGGCGGCATAGTCGACCTTGATGTCGCCGCAGCCGGCCACGCAGCACTTCCCCATACCGCGGGCAACCACCGCCGCATGGGAGGTCATGCCGCCGCGGGCGGTGAGGATCCCCTGGGCGGCGTGCATGCCGTGGATATCCTCCGGCGAGGTCTCCACCCGCACCAGGATCACCTTCAGGCCGAGGCGGGCCGCCGATTCGGCCTCGTCGGCGGTGAAGACCACCTCGCCGCTGGCGGCGCCGGGGGAGGCCGGCAGCCCCTTGGCGATCACCGTCTTCTTCGCCTTCGGATCGAGGGAGGGGTGGAGAAGCTGGTCGAGCTGAGAGGGGGAGACCCGGAGCACGGCGCTTTTCTCGTCGATCAGCCCTTCCTTCACCATGTCGACGGCAATCTTGATGGCCGCCTTGGCGGTCCGCTTGCCGTTGCGGGTCTGAAGCATGTAGAGCTTCCCCTTCTCGATGGTGAACTCGATGTCCTGCATGTCCTTGTAGTGCTTCTCCAGGATGCCGCGGATCTGGACGAGCTGCTGGTAGCACTCGGGGAGCACGTCCTCCATGGCCGGGAGGCAGGAGTCCTTGCCGTTGGCCTTGTTGATCGGCTGCGGCGTCCGGATGCCGGCCACCACATCCTCGCCCTGGGCATTCACCAGATATTCGCCGTAGAAGTAGTTCTCGCCGGTGGAGGGATCGCGGGTGAAGGCAACGCCGGTGGCGCAGTCGTCGCCCATGTTGCCGAAGACCATGGACTGGACGTTGACGGCGGTCCCCCAGTCGGCGGGGATGCTGTTGAGCCTGCGGTAGGTGATGGCCCGCTGGTTCATCCAGGAGCCGAAGACGGCGCCGATGGCCCCCCAGAGCTGGTCCTGGGGATTCTCGGGGAACGCCACGCCGAGGGTTTCCTTGATCGTCGCCTTGAAGACGCCGACGAGCTCCCGCCAGTCGCCAGCAGTGAGGTCGGTGTCGAGATGGACCCCCTTCGCCTCCTTCTTCTGCTCCAGGAGGTGCTCCAGGATATCCTTCTCCATCCCCATGACGACGTCGGAGTACATCTGGACGAAGCGGCGGTAGGCGTCGTAGGCGAAGCGCTCGTCACCGCTCTGGGCGATGATCCCCTGCACCGTCTCGTCGTTGAGGCCGAGGTTGAGGATGGTGTCCATCATCCCCGGCATGGACGCCCGGGCGCCGGAACGGACCGAAACGAGGAGCGGATTCTTCGGGTCGCCGAAGGTGCGCCCCATGAGGGCCTCGACCCGCTTCAGGTTCTCGGCCACCTCGGCGGCAAGGGTTGCGGGATACTGCTGGCCGTTGGCATAGAAGTAGGTACAGACGTCGGTAGTGATGGTAAAGCCGGAAGGAACCGGAAGGCCGATGCTCGTCATTTCCGCCAGGTTGGCCCCCTTGCCCCCCAGCAGGTTCTTCATGTCGGCCCGCCCCTCGGCCTGGCCGTTACCGAAGAAATAGACATACTTTGCTGCCATTGCACTCCTCCTTTTGTTTTATTGCTGCTCAAAAAGCCTTTATTTTCAATAAATTAGCTTTAATGTGAGTCAAGTGGATTTAGGGAAAATAAAACATTAAAAAAGCCGCCTAGCGTGAGCTAGGCGGCTATCTTGGCGAAGTCGGCGATGGAGCCGAAGAGCCTCGCGATCCCTGTCAGGAGCGCCAGGCGGTTGAGCCTGACCCGTTCATCCTCGGCCATGACCATGACCTTGTCGAAGAAGTCGTCCACCGCCCCCTTAAGGGCGGCGATGCCGGCGAGGGCCGCCAGGTAGTCGCCGGCGGCGGTGCGGGCTTCCACGTCGGCCCGGACGGAAAGGAGCGCCTTGTGGAGCTCCCCTTCGGCCGGCTCCTGGAAGAGCGCGGCGTCCACCGGGCGATCGATCCCCTCCTTGACGATGTTGCAGACCCGCTTGAAGGCGACGGCCAGGGGCTCGAAGTCGGGTCGGTTCTTGAATTCAGCCAGGGCCGCGATCCGGGCGGCGGCATCGACAAGGTCGCCGCAGCCGGCAGCCACCGCCGCGTCGACGGCATCGACGGGATAACGGTCGGCCATGAGATTCACGAAACGCCCCCGGAAGAACTCCAGGACATCGCCCCTGACCTCGGCGGCGGGGCGGATGAGCTTGGCGGCCAGGAGCTCCAGCGCCCGGTCCACTGCTGCGTCCAGGGAGAGGCGGTACCCCTTCTCGAGGACGATGTTGATGATCCCCAGGGCCGACCGGCGCAGGGCGTAGGGGTCGGCGGAGCCGGTGGGGATGAGCCCGACGCCGAAGCAGCCGCAGATGGTGTCGAGCTTGTCAGCCATGGAGACGAAGGCGCCGATGTCCGATGCCGGCAGCTCTCCCCCCGCCTGGGTCGGGAGGTAGTGCTCGGCGATGGCCGCGGCCACCTCGGAGTTCTCCCCTTCCAGGAGGGCGTACTCGCGCCCCATGATCCCCTGCACCTCGGGGAACTCCCCCACCATGCCGGTGACGAGGTCGGCCTTGCAGAGGAAGGCGGTCCGGGCGACCTGTTCCTTCACCGCAGGGTTCAGGAGCGTGGCAAGCCCTTCAGCGAGGGCCCGGAACCGCTCCATCTTCTCGTAGGAGGTGCCGAGCTTCTGCTGGTAGACCACGTTTTTCAGCGACTCGACGCGGCTCGCAAGCTTCACCTTCTGGTCTTCCTCGAAGAAGAAGCGGGCGTCGGAGAGGCGGGCGCGGAGCACCCGCTCGTTCCCCTTGACCACCACGGAGGGGTCTTCGGTCAGGGTGTTGTTGATGGTGATGAAACCGGGCATGAGCCTGCCGGCGTCGTCGACGATGGAGAAGTAGCGCTGGTGGCTCCGCATGGAGGTGATGAGGACCTCCCGGGGGACCTTCAGGAACTCCGCCGGGAAGGTGCCGTGCACCGCGCTCGGGTATTCGCAGAGAAAGGCCACCTCATCCAAGAGCCCCTCGTCGGGGAGGAGGTGCCCGCCGGCGGCCTTGGCCACCCGGTGGATCTCCCGGCGGATGGTCTCTTTCCGACGCTCCGGATCGGGGATCACGAAGTGGCGCTCGCACTCCTCCAGGTAATGGGCAAAATCGCGGACCGGGAACGGCTGGTTCGCCATGAAGCGGTGCCCCCGGGAGACGTTGCCGCTCTGGACGGCGCCGAAGGCGAACGGCACCACGATGCCGTCAAACAGCGCCACGACCCAGTGAACCGGCCGGGCGAACCGGACGTCGTAATCGGCCCAGCGCATCGACTTGCGGAACGGGATGGCGGTGATGACCCGCGGCAGGATCTCGGCCAGGAGATCGGGGACCGGCCGGCCGCTCTCCTTCTTCACCGCCGCCACGTACTCTCCCTTTTCCGTCGCCACCAGGGTGAGGTCCGACACCGCCACCCCCTGCCCCCGGGCAAACCCTTCGGCCGCCTTGCTCGGTGAGCCGTCGGCGGAAAAGGCGATGTTCTTCGCCGGCCCCAGCGCGGTGATCTCCGCATCGGGCTGCACCGCCGGGATCTCCTTCACCACCAGCGCCAAGCGGCGCGGCGTGGCGAAGCTCTTCACCTCGCCGAAGCCAAGGCGGGCGGCGGTCAGCTCCTTCGTGACGAGGGCCTCCAGATCGGCCATCGCCTTGGGGAGGAAGCCGGCGGGGATCTCTTCGGTGCCTATTTCGAGAAAAAGCTCTTTGCTCATTCTTGATTCCTTTCAATACAAAATCTGCCACGGAGGCACAGAGACACGGAGGATTTACAGAGAATACTCAAACGAATCGGGGGTGTTCTCCGTGCGTTCTCTGCGTCTCTGTGGCAGGTTGTATTACTACTACTTCTTCAGCAGCGGGAAGCCGAGCTTCTCACGCAGTCTCAGGTACCCCTCGGCGCAGAGGCGCGCCACGTTCCGCACCCGACCGATGTAGGAGGCGCGCTCGGTGACGGAGATGGCCCCCCGGGCATCGAGGAGGTTGAAGGTGTGGGAGCATTTCATGACGTAATCGTAGGCGGGGAGCACGAGCTCGCGCTCCACCAGCCGGATGCACTCCTTCTCGTACATGGTGAAGAGCTGGAGGAGCATCGCCACGTCGGCCTCCTCGAAGTTGTAGGTGGAGAACTCCACCTCGCCCCGGTGGTGGATGTCGCCGTAGCTGACCCCCTTGATCCACTCCAGGTCGTAGACGTTGTCGACCCCCTGGAGGTACATGGCGATCCGCTCGCAACCGTAGGTGATCTCGGAGGAGACCGGCTTCAGGTCGATACCGCCCGCCTGCTGGAAGTAGGTGAACTGGGTGATCTCCATCCCGTCGAGCCAGACTTCCCAGCCGAGCCCCCAGGCCCCCAGGGTCGGCGACTCCCAGTCGTCCTCCACGAAGCGGATGTCGTGCTTCGTCGGGTCGATGCCGAAGGCCCGCAGCGAATCGAGGTAGAGGTCGAGGATGTTCACCGGCGACGGCTTCATGATGACCTGGAACTGGTAGTAGTGCTGGAGGCGGTTGGGGTTCTCGCCGTAGCGGCCGTCGGTGGGGCGGCGGCTCGGCTCGACGTAGGCGACGTTCCACGGCTCGGGGCCGAGGACGCGGAGGAAGGTGGCGGGGTTGAAGGTACCGGCACCCTTTTCGGTGTCGTAGGGTTGCTGGATGACGCATCCCTGCTTGGCCCAGTACCCCTGGAGGGAGAGAATCAGGTCTTGAAAGGTCAAGGGAGTTCCTCCACTGGCATAAAAAATAAGAACTACTTTATCCAGCGTAAACCGAATTTGGCAGAACTGAAAAAGCGTCCAAGTTACGGGCAATTAGAGTCGAAAAGATTACAACGTCCGCGGGGGTGTGTCAAGGAATAATCGGGACGGAGGCCAGATCAGCCTCGATCTGGCGCAGGAATGCGAGGGAATTCAGGGGGCGGGTCAGGTGGGCGGCGATGGCGCCGTCGAGGAGCTCCCCCGCCTCGCGCAGGGCCGCGGGGGGGAAGGCCACGGCGCCGAAGCGTCCTGTCGCGAGGCAGAGCCCCAGGAGCCGGACGGTTTCCGGTCCGATGATGGTGCCGACCCTGCCGCACCGCGCGCAGAGGACCACCCCCGCCGGCCCGCAGCGGCGCGGCGCATCGGGCGGCAGCTCCGCGCCGCAGGCACCGCACTGCTCCAGGGCGAGCCGGTACCCGAGGATGTTGAGGAGATTCGCCTCGAAAAAGCGCCGGGCGGAGGGTTCCCCCTCCCCGTGCTCAAGATGCTCCAGGTAGGCGGTGAGCAGGCGGAAGAGCCGGGGATAGGGAGCGCCGTCCGGCAGGAACCGCTCCGCCACCTCCACGGCATAGCCGGCAAGGCCGATCTTCCGGAGATCCGCCCGGATGCGGGGATAGAGGGAGACGATGTCGGCCCCCCGGATTGACGAGAGCCCCTCCCGCACCACCAGCTCCACACTCAGGCGGGCAAAGGGGTCCAGCGCCCCGCCGAAGCGCCGCATGCTCCGCTTCGCCCCCTTCGCCACCCCCCGCACCTTGCCGTGTTGCAAGGTGAAGAGCGTGACGATCCGGTCACTCTCCCGGTAATCCATGGCGCCCAGGACGATGGCTTCAGAACGGCTCGCTTCCATGGCGGACACGGTAACATCGCACCTCGTTCCCCGTCAACGGCCGCCGCAAGATTGGACAGAAATAATCCGCCGCCCCCTTGACGCATGCGGCCGAGTCATGTTAATTGAAAAAGACTTTCATTTTTACCACAAACACCGGCACCGCAGCGGTTCCCGCAAACCCCACCATAAATCGCTGTCCAGGGATTCGTGCACCCGACAATTGAACATGAATTTCATTTTCTTGGTTTCCAATCGACAGGGGAGAACTGCCAGTTGCCCCCCTGTCGGCAATGCACACCCATCAAAGGAGGAATCAACACCATGAAGAAACGCTTCATCATCCCCGCAGCCGCCATGTTCCTGCTCGCCGCGGGCACCATGGCCAGCGCCGCAACGGTGGACGAGCTGCAGCGCCAGCTCGACGAACTGACCGGCCAGGTCAGAACGCTGCAGGCCGAAAAGGCCGCCCCCGCCGCCGATGCCGCCCCGGGAGACGGCTACCTGAAGAAGGTCTGGGACAAGACGAGGATCGGCGGCTATGGCGAGCTAGCCTACATTTTCAAGAAGGAGAACGGCAACGGCAACGGCGGGAACACCTTCGATCCCCAGCGGTTCGTCCTGTACGTCAACTCCGACCTGGCCGACTGGATCACCCTCAATACCGAGCTGGAATGGGAGCACGGCGGCACCGACGGCGGCCCGGACGGCGGGATCTCGGTGGAGCAGGCCTTCCTCGACTTCAAGTTCACCAAAGCATTCAACGTCAAGGCGGGGGTCATGCTGGTTCCCCTGGGGGCCCTCAACCTCTACCACGAACCGGTCAACTTCAATTCCACCGAACGCCCCCAGCTCGACCGCTACCTGATCCCGAGCACCTGGCAGGAGATGGGAATCGGCATCCACGGCGCCCTTGGCGACAAGGCGGACTACCAGCTCCTGGCCACCCCCGGCCTTGACGGGACCAAGTTCGCCGCCGAAACCGGCGTCAGGGAGGGCCGGCAGAATTTCGGCAAGGACAGCAACCGCAACGTGGCGGTCACCGGCCGCCTGGAAGTCCGGCCCGTCACCAACCTCTATACCAACGTCTCCTTCTACACCGCCAACGCGGCGCCCAGCGGCACCCCCACCGCCTACACCACCATCCTCGCCTTCGACGGCAAGTACCGCATCAGCGACTTCGAGCTCGCCGGCGAGTACGTCCAGGTCATCCAGGACAAGCCGGCGCTCCTGGCGAGCGACATCGGTCACCGGATGTCGGGCTACTGGGTCGAGGCGGCCTACCACCTGATGCCCGCAGCCCTGAAGAAGGGGAAACTGGCCGAGGCCGACCTGATCGCCTTTGCCCGCTACTCCGAATTCGACACCCAGCAGGGGAGCATCGCCGACCCGACCAGGGCAAGCGGCCGGTATGACCGGAACTACACCACCTTCGGCTTCTCCTTCAAGCCGGTTCCCACCGTCGCCATCAAGGCCGACTACCAGCTCTACGACGACCACCGCCGGGGGGGTGAGACGGCTCTGGACAACGACAAGTTCCAGGTATCCCTCGGCTTCGTCTTCTAGCTCCGGCAGCGGTTCTGCGTCTCAAACAAAAAGGGCGTCCGATCATCCGGACGCCCTTCTTCTTGCGTAGTATCTTCCCCCCTCGCGCTACCGCAGTCCCAGGCGGGCCATGACGATCCCCACATACTTGTTGAGGGGATGGTTGCGCGGCAACGACGGAATGGGCGGAGGCTTCCTCAGGCCGACCTTCTCCAGCTCGGCCACAATCTCCTCGTTCCGGCCGTACTTCAGCCCCTCCCGGAAGGTGTCGATCGCCTCCCCCCTCCGGCCGGCCAGAAGGTAGATTCGCCCGAGATTCAGATAATGAACGGCATTTCCCGGCTCGCCGACGATGGACTCCCGGGCGAGCTCGACGGCATCCTCGAACCTCCCCCGCGTCCGTGCCTGGCACAGCGCCAGATATGAGCAGGCCTCCGGGGTCAGATCCATCTCCGCCGCCCGCTCGAAACAGGTGCGGGCCAGATAGACATGATCGTGCCCCAGCGCCTCAACCCCTTTGGAAAACCACTCCACAGCCTCCAGTGCTGCCATGATACGCCTCGCCTTCGTGACTCCTGTCGCATGATCGGGTCATCGGACCCTGCCCTCACCTTTCAATAATCAGGCCAGAACGCACGTCCGTCGATCCGCCGGAGGCCGAAAGGATGCAGCCCCCCCTCCCGACGGCGATCCCTGCGCCAGGGCGTACCGCAGGCACCAGGAGCAGGGGCACGCCAAATGGCCGACCTCCTTCGTAACCCGGGCAAATAGCGTCATTTCGCCCCCTCACCCTCCTCCGTCGAGAGACCGCTTCAGTTCCTCCAGGAACCGCTCCTCATCCTCGAAGACGATCGCCCGCCCCCCCCGGCTCTCGGCCCGCACCACATTGGCGAGCATGTCGTCGACGAAGAGCGCCTCCCCGGGGGCGATTCCCAGGCTGAGGGCCACGTCGTCGAAGAGGGACGGATCCCGCTTCCCCTTGCCGAGACGGTAGCTGTTGAAGACCCGGTCGAACTCCCGGAAGACGCCATCGCGCCGGTCGAGGAGCTCCAGCCAGTCGGTCTGGTCGCTGACGATGGCGGTAAGGTACCCCTGGCGGCGCAGTTCCCGGACCGCCTCCATCATCCGGGGGCGGAGGACGAAACGGGCGAGAATCAGGCCGGCGAGTTTCCGATCGCTCCCCCGGATGCCGGTCCGCTGCCGCATAAGCCGCCAGAAGGCGGCCTCGTCCCCCCTGCCGACGACGTAGCCGCTCTCGTAGACCGCCTCCATTCCCGCGCCGTGGAGGGCGATGGGGTCGAGCCCCTGCTGCCGGGCGAGCTCGAAGAGCCCCTCCCGGAACCCCTCCTCCGCCAGAACGCCGCCGAAGTCGAAGAGAACGGCCCGGATCGGGGGGCGCCCCGCCCCCCTTCTCCGCTCCAGGGTGACGAAGGCGTGGGGGGGGTCGCCGGCGGCCTCGTCCCGCGCCACTTCGACAAAATCGGGGGGGAGTTCGGGGAAGGTGGTATCCCCCGGATAGTCGCCGTGGATGACGGTGAGATGGATGCGGTCCGCCCGCGACAGCGCCTCCCGGTAGACCTCACCGCCGCCGCAGATGAAGAGCTCGCCGGCGTCACCGGCCAGCGACAGGGCATCGGAGAGGCTTCGGGCGACCAGCACCCCCGCCGGCCCATACCCCGGACGCCGGGAAAGGACGATGTTCAGCCGCCCCGGCAGGGGACGACCGATGGCCTCGAAGGTAGTGCGCCCCATGACGACCGGGTGCCCCATGGTGATGGCCCTGAAGCGGGACAGGTCGTCGGGGAGATGCCACGGCATGGCCCCCTCCCTGCCGATGATGCGGTTATCGGCCATGGCCGCAATGAGGGTGATGATCATGTTCGCTCCGTCCCGCAGAGGAATCGGCGTGCCGGGAGCTCCCCGTCGCCATGCAGGCAGGATAGCACGTTTCCCGATGGTGACAACACGGCCGAATGGGGCCTCCCCCCGGCGGAAGGGATCACCCGAGCCGGATCAGCACGGCACCGGCCAGGGTCAGAAGCGCCGCCGCAAACCGGATCCGGCCGCACGACTCGCCGAGGAAGAGAATGCCGATGAGCACCCCCACGAGGATGCTCACCTGGCGCACCGGCACGGCATAGCTCATGGGGGAGAGGTTGAGACCGTAGCGAAAGGTGAGAAACGACGCCATCATGATGGGGCCGCTGACGAGGATGAGCCCCCAGTGCTCCCGCAGTTCGGCGGCGATGTGGGGGCGGTAGCGGGAGCGGAGGAGATTGAAGGTCATGAGCCCCAGCATGATCAGCACGAGAAAGTAGGTGAAGTAGAGGGGGGAGTAGTGCCGGACGCCGGTCTTCTCGGCGATGGAGCCGAGGGAGTAGATGAACCCCGCCGCCAGGGCGTTGCGCACCGATGAGGATGCGAGATTGCGGAACGGACGGAGGAACTCGGCGAGGGATACCCGCTCCATCTGCACCGAGTAGGCCCCCAGGATCACCAGCAGGATGCCGGCGATCCCCGGCGGCGTCAGCCGCTCGCCCAGGATGCTCATCCCCCAGACCGGCACGTAGATCATGGAGGTCTGGGAGAGGGGATAGACCACCGACAGATCGCCCCCCCGGTAGGCGCGGCCGTTCAGGAGATGATAGAGGACAAAGCAGGCCGCCCCCGTCGTCACCAGCATGAGGGTGGTCTGGTCGGGCCAGCGGAACCGCTCCGGCACCAGCGGCAGGGTGACGGTGAAGAGCCCGCCGGAGGCGACGAACATCCACCAGATGAAGACCGTCTTGTGACGGCTCCGCTTCACCAGCAGGTTCCAGAGGGCGTGCATGACGGCGGAGATGACGATGAGGGTAAAGGCGAGGGTGCTCACCCGTGTAAGTATAGCTAAATCAAAATTTTAGCGATAGTAAAATTTGCCCATTGCTGAACCGGCACGTAGAATCAGGCAGCAACGCCCCATCTCTTCACGAATAACTCTGCGCAGGGTCTCTTCCAAGGCACCCGAACCCTTCGTCTCGCAAGGCATCGTTAATCAGCGTCTGATACCCTTTGCCAGCCGCTTCCGCACGGTTGCTAAACTCTTCGGGCACGGCAATGGTAATCCGTGTTTTTGCCGACTGCGGCACGACACACGATTTGCACGACAGCCCCCCGTCCGGTGTGGAGGCGCCCCTCCACCACGTCCCGCTCCACCTCGCGCCCCTGCAGGAACTCAAGGCCGGCCAGTTCTTCCCGCAGCCCGGCCAGCGTCATCATGAGCTCTTCCGTCGGCGGACCGCCGGTCCGAAGCGCCAGTTGCGCCGGCGTGTACGCTTCCAGCACGAAGATCCCGCCGGGACGAAGCCCCTGAACGACCTGCCGGTGGAGCGCCCTCCGCATGGCAGGCGGCAGATGGCAGAAGATCGAGACGATGGCGTCCCACCTCCCCGGCTCGATGGCAAAGTCGGCCAGATCGGCCGTCACCGTCTCGATCCGCACCCCGCTCTCCTCCGCCAGGCGCGCCGCCTTGGCCAGCCCCACGGCGGACGAGTCCACCGCCAGCACCCGGTGCCCCCGCTTCGCCAGAAAGACGGCGTTTCTCCCCTCCCCCTCGGCGAGGCAGAGGACATCTCCCGGCGGGAGCAGATCGCTCACCCCGGCGAGGAACGCATTGGGCTCCCTCCCATAGACGAAATCCGCCGTATCGTACCGTTCGTCCCACTGAGTCATTTTATCGGACATTTCCCACTCCCTTCCCCTCCCTGCTGCTACCCGAGCCCCCGCAACCGGGCGGCCAGGTACGGCGCCGCCGCGATCACCAGGAGCACCACCACCCAGAGGTTCCCCGTCAGCACATTGTACGCCTCCAGAAGCTTCGCCCACGAATGCCCCATGACGCAGCGGCCGAAGAAAAACTCGAAAAAGACCGTCATCACCAGCCATCCCCCGCCCACGAGCCAGTAGCGGGACGGCCTGAGCACCCCGAGGGAAGGGATGAGGAGCGCCGTGACGGCAACGATGAGGATGCCGAGGGTGACGCCGCTCAGCGGGAGCGCCACGCGCTGGCCCAGCAGCGGGTTCAGGACCTTCTCGCGCAGGCCGCCGTTCAGGATTCCCAGCGGGACGAACAGAAGCCAGATGCCGCACCCCTTCAGTACCGGCGAAATCACGGCGCGCTCCCCCCCGCAGAGAGCTTCCGGATGTCGTCGTAGCGGTGACAGTGGACCGTGTGGTCGTTCACCATGCCGACCGCCTGCATGAAGGCGTAGCAGATGGTGGACCCCACGAAGTTGAACCCCCGCCGCTTGAGGTCCCGGCTCATGGCGTCGGACTGCTCCGTGCGGGCCGGCACCTCCGCCAGGGAACGCCACCCGTTCTGTCGGGGGGGATGGTCCACGAAGCGCCAGAGGTACGCGTCGAGGGAGCCGAACTCCTCCCGGATCGTCAGCACTCCCCGGGCGTTCCGGATGGCCGATTCGATCTTCAGGCGGTTGCGCACGATGCCGGCGTCGGCCAACAGCCGCGCCACGTCGGCCTCGGACCACGCGGCGACGGTCTCCGCGTCGAAACCGGCAAAGGCCCGGCGGTACGCCTCGCGCTTACGCAGAATCGTCAGCCACGAAAGCCCCGCCTGGGCCCCCTCCAGAACCAGCATCTCGAAGAGGTGCCGGTCGTCGTGCGCCGGCACCCCCCACTCCTCGTCGTGGTACGCCACGTAGAGGGGGTCGGTGCCGCACCATTCGCATCTCGGTGTCATGTCATGCTCCTGCCGGTTCACGTTGCAATTACCGGGGTTTTCGCGGCCCCGGCGCGGAACGGCGCCCCAGTTGTGCGTCCAGTTCGTCGATCCAGCCGGCCCGGGAGTCCGGAAAGGCATCCGCGTAAGGGACGTACGGTTTGATATCCAGAACGGGGGTGCCGTCCAGGAGATCCACCCCCCGAAGGTACAGCGTCCTGCCGTCGACCCGCTCCAGCCCCACCGCCGACAAGCCGATAGAATTGGGGCGATGGGGAGAGCGGGTGGCCAGGACGCCCCGCTTCGGTCCACCCCGGGGGGGCTTGACACTGCTTTTCCACCCCTCGCTCAGATGAAAGGCGAAGATGAGCCAGAGCCTGTCGAAGCCGTTCAGATCCTGAACAACCTTCTCGTCCAGCCACTCCTGAAGCTCCAGGGTGGCCAGCGCCAGCCCCCCGGTTTCCGTCCCTTCCACCACCGTGCTTTGGTGGGGTGCATCAATGCGGCGGGAATAGGGAGATCGCAGGATGCCGATGGGGCGATAGGTGAAATGAGAGTTTTGGGTCATGTCAGGTGGCTTTCCGATAAGCAATGGTTGGTGAAACACGCCATAACGGCGTGGGGGCGCGTCAGCGCCTGTGTGCCGCCACCTGGTTACCTCCCTTTTTCTTCAACTACCTTGGAGGTCTTTAGTTTTATAGTCTTGCCTTTTTTCTTCAGAGTGTGTCTTTTGACTAAAGACATTAAGAAACAAAATAAGAACGCAGCCAAAAAGAGAAATGTCGAAACCAAAAGTAGCTTTTCTTTTTCTTTCGATGTTTCTTGTATGTATGCGACAAGGAACCCGACAAAAATAGAAAACCCTATACTTGAACAAAAAAACCAAATTTCATAGTCTGCTAGACTGCTTGCATCAACCATTTTGATTTCAATGCTTTCAGGAATCGACAATGAAATATTAAAGTCGCCAGTTGTTGGCTCTTGCGATGCTTCAGCAGTACTATATTGCTCGAATTCATCATGTTCAGGACGAAGATGACTATTTTCTTTCATGTTAGTCCTCCGTCCTTTTTTCTATTTTCGGCCAAAGTGATTTGGGTAGCCAGCCACTATAACTGCCACCCTCCATCGCAGGAGACATTATGAAGTTGACCTTCTTCGGATTGTCTCTGCAAACAGAAACTAGATCATCTCTAATCTGTTTTCTATCCTCTGAACTATATATTTTGACAATATATAATGTCGTCAAAGGCTTGACCCAAGAGTATCCACTGAGGCACCCTTTCATCTTTTCATTCAATTCTTTCCAATTAGCACCATCAGCTTTTATGTCCCACGAAATAACGATGTGCATTATGAACCACCTCTTTCTTCAATCTTCATGTTCATTCCTCCCAAGATAACGCAACAAGCCTGACCGGCGGATTTCAAGGCCGGTCGTGGCGCTGGTTGTAAGTCGCCTTCATATTGTTATGTCATGATCTTTTCTGTATTGAGCCACAATTTGTGGGTTCTCCTTGGTGATGATCCATCCTTGAATGTGCGCAAAAAGCACTTGTGTGGCTTCAATGAAGGCATCAATAACCTCTTCCCATATCTTTTCTGGCATGTTTTCATCTGTCGCACCAATACAGATGCCCACTGAGTTTTCTTCTTCCTTTGGCTCTGTAAAGGTGCAGAAGATATGCTTATCGGACAAATGTATAAACCCTGATGATTCCTTGTAAACACGCTTCACCCACGGATATTTCTCCGACATCATTTCTACTAAATGGGCGTCGTGCATAAGTTTGTCATTGCGATCTTTCATTTTCTTTACAGGAGTGCCCTTTAAGATTCTTTCTGCGTACTCGTGTGGGTTTTTTACAATGAAAGCCCCATAGAAACGAATACAGTTGTCAAGTTGTAGCCGTAACAGCGGAGCAGCACAAACGTAGTTGCGCTGTTCAACGAGGGAGGTGAATCCTGTTATCAAGGCCATAGACCGCTTCAAAACTGCATTAGCCAAAATGTCAAGCGGGTACAGCGCACCACCATAGGCAAGGAGCATCTTTTCTCCGAGCTTTAAATGGAGATCTAATCCAGTGCGCAGAAAGGCTATTCTTTTTTCGATTCCGTTCACTTTCCTCTTTCCTTACAACTCGTTATTGAGCAGTTCACGCGCGCACGTGCGTGAACTGGTGATCTACCCAAAAGGGACATTTCTTCAGGTGGATAAAAGCAAGTCCGTCTCCTGCCTTACCCTCCCACCATGAAGGGGTCGCGGGCGGCGATGGCGGCGAGGTAATGGTCGTCGCGGTCGGTGATCACGACTGCGCCTCGCCTCAGGAGAGGAGCTTCGTCAGCCAGTCGGGGTGGAGCGACAGCCCCATCAGTCCCGCCATCCCCATGACGCCGCCGAAGCCGGCGAAGACGAGGGAGAAGCGGAAGAGCCAAAGGTTGGCGGTGAGGGCCGTCACCGCCAGGATCGCCAGGGAGATGGAGAGGAGGGCGTCGGAGAGGTCGAACTGGTCGTCCCGGAAGTTGAGGTCGTCATACTGCTTTTCGAACCCCTTGGCCTTCTTCATGATCGTCTCGCTCTCGGCCTGGTAGCGGGCGATGGTGGCGGCGTAGCCGTTCTCCTGCTCCGCCAGGGCCGCAGCCCCCTGGGGAGGGACCGCCAACCGCAGGGCCCGTGCCTGGTTCAGACCGAGCTCGGAGAGGTGGAGCTTGAGCTTCTTGGCCTGGTACTCGTTCCAGGTGTCCACGGCGTCGGACTTGGCCTGGAGCATCGCCTGGACGATGTTGTCGTCCTTGATCTTGGTCACCGCCATGAAGGCGGAGATAAGCGCCACCGCCACGGCGACGCGGTTATTGAGCCGGTTGCGGGATTCGGCCGCGGCGAGCCGTGCTTCCATGGTTTCCATTGCTGTCGACTCCTCGGGCAGGTTCATATTTCATCATCAAGACAAGTTATTCCACGATGCAATCAACATGATACCAATCGCACCTGGCTCATCGGTTGCCCCTCACCCGGCCTTCGGCCACCCTCTCCCCCAGGGAGAGGGTTTGACGTTCCCCTCGCCCTGAGGGAGAGGGCTAGGGTGAGGGGGGACGTGTCGGCGTAAAGGCCCTTTGGAATTACCGCATCATCACCACCGTGGCCCCCTCCCCTCCTTCGAAGGGTTCGCCGGGGCGGAATTCGAGCACCAGCGGGTGGCCGTCCAGGTACTCCCGCACGGCCCGCATGAGGGCGCCGGTCCCCTTGCCGTGGACGATCCGCACCTCGCGGTACCCCTCCAGGGAGGCGTGGTTCAGGAACGGCTCCAGCCGCCCCAGGGCGTCGTCCACCCGGAGGCCGATCAGCTTCAGTTCGCGGGCGGGCTCCTGTTCCGGCGCCATCTTCCTGCCGGAGCCGGGCCGGATCTTCGCCTCCGCCGCCTTTCCCCGGCGGGGGGCCACGTCGGCCGCCGCCACCTCCAGTTCCATGGCGCCGGCCCGCACCCGCAGCCGCCCGTTCCGGCGGTCCACGGCGGTGACGGTGCCGTCGTGGCCGATCCCCTTCACGAAGACCGTATCCCCCTCGCTGATGGTGTCGAGGGAGAGGGTCTCCTCGGGGTGGAACTCCTGCAGCTTCGCCTCCATCAGGGCCTCGGCCTCGTCGATCTTTTTCCGCGCCTCGCGGCTCTTCTCCCGGCGGGCTTCCTCGATGATGGCGTTCACCTCCCGCCGGGCGGTGCGGACGATCTCCTTCGCCTCCTGGAGCGCCTTTTCCTGGGCCTCGCGCCGCGTGGCATCGGCCGCGATCAGGCGCTCCCGGACGAGGCGGGCCTGACTCTCGGCATCCCGCCGCAACCGCTCCGCCTCGGCCAGCGCCTCCTCGTGGCGCCGACGCTGCTCTTTCAGTTCGGCCAACAGTTCGTGGAACTCGGTCTCCATCCGGCCGAGCATCCCGGTGGCGAAATCCACCACCCGATCGGGGAGGCCGTAGCGGCGGGCGATCTCCAGGGCGTGGGACTGCCCCGGCTCCCCCTTCTTGAGGCGGTAGAGGGGGGTGAGGGTCGCCCGGTCGAACTCCATGGAGGCGTTCACCATGCCGTCGCGCTTGTGGACGAAGCCGACGATGTCGGTGAGGTGGGTAGTGGCGATGACCAGCGCCCCCCGCTCCTGCAGGTCGGCCAGGACGGCGCAGGAGATGGCCGCCCCCTGGACCGGTTCGGTGCCGGTGCCGAGTTCGTCCAGCAGGACCACGGTCCGTTCGTCGGCCCGGCCGAGGATCCCCGCGATGTTGGAGACGTGGGCCGAGAAGGTGGAGAGGCTCTGCTCGATGGACTGCTCGTCGCCGATGTCCACCAGGAGGTCGGAGATGAGGGGGAACGACGAGGTGGAGACCGCCGGCACCGGGATTCCCGCCAGCGCCATGAGGTGGAGGAGGCCGGTGGTCTTGAGGGAGATGGTCTTGCCGCCGGCGTTGGGCCCCGTTATGACCATGACCTGATCGCCTTCCCCAAGGGCAAGCTCCAGGGGAACGACCCGGCCGGCCTCCCGCTCCCGCGCCATGAGGGCCAGCAGCGGGTGGCGCCCTTCGTTCACCCGGATGAAGCGGGCGTCGTTGATTCCGGGGGTCTCGGCGTTGAGGGAGTCGGCAAAGGAGGCGACGGCGTTCAGGAGATCCAGGCAGACCAGGGTGCGGAACTGCTCCTCCAGGGACTCGGCCTCCTGGCGGATCATCCGGCAGATGGTCCGGACGATCCGGATCATCTCCGCCTTCTCCTCGGCCACCAGGTTCTCCAGCTCGTTGGCGAGGCCGATGATCTCCAGGGGCTCCATGAAGGCGGTCTCGCCGGAGTTGGAGACGTCGTGCACCACCCCCGGCACCATCCCCTTGGAGTCCATCCGGACCGGGATCACCCACCGCCCCCCCCGCTGGGTGATGAAGTCGTCCTGGAGGAACGAGGTGACCCCCGTCTCCCGGACGATCTCGGCCAGCCGCCGCCGGATCCGCTCGGTGAGGGAACGCTTCCGCTGGCGCAGGTCGTGGAGGAGCGGTGAGGCGGAATCGAGGATCTCCCCCTCGGAGTCGATGGATACCTCCAGCTCGTCCAGGATGTCGGGGAAGCCGGTGAGGTGGCCGGCCAGCTCCTTCAGGAGCGGGATGTCCGCGCGGTAGGCGAACTGCTTGGCGATGGCGGTGATGATCCGCAGGACCGGGAAGAGGACCACGAGTTCCGTGGGGTCCAGAACCGCCCCCTCGGGGCGGACTGCAGCCAGGAGCGGGGCGATGTCCTCGAAGGAGGCCAGGGGGAGCGCCAGCCCCGACTGCACCATGCGGCGGATCTCCCCCACCTGACCGAAGCGCCGGGCAATGGCCTCGCCATCCGCCAGGGGGCGGATGAGGGCGATCTCGTCCCGCGTGGCGTCGCTGTGGGCGGAGCCGGTGATTGCCGAGAGGATCTTGTCGAATTCGAGGGTGCGGAGGGTTTCGTGCCTGATCATCAAAAAATCCTTTTAACTTTTAGCCATTATTTTCGTATTTCCCACTGGCGCGCCGCTTACGCCGCGCCTTCTGCTTCTTCAGCTTCTCCGTCCTGGCGTCCCGGGGCGCCTCCCCCTTCAGGAGCCGCTCGATCCGCTCCAGCAGCTCCCGTCGGGCGAGGAAGCGGTTCACCGACTGGCTCCGGTCCTTCATGCACTTGACCTCGATGCCGGTGGGCCGGTGCCTGATCTGGACGCAGGTGGCGGTCTTGTTGACATGCTGCCCCCCGGCGCCGGAGGAGCGGACGAAGTGCTCGTCGAGGTCGCCTTCAGTCACCCCGAGCTCCGCCATCTTCTCGCGGAGCCAGCGGTTTTTCTCCTCGCTCACGGCAAAGGTCGTGGTCATGGCATCACGCTTCCGGCCGCGCCGCTACTGCTGCTCGACCCGGTACCCCTTGCGACGCAGCAGCTCCACGATCCCCCGGGGCCCCACCAGGTGCGCCGCCCCCACCACCACGAAGACCGGCTCCTTCCCCTGCATCCGGCGCTCGATGGCGGCCGCCATGGTCCGGTTGCGGGCAAAGATCAGCTTCTCGAAGAGCGGCTCCAGGGAGCGGTCGCGCTTCAGCTCGCCGAGGGCCGCCTCCTCCAGGGCCACGGCATCGCCGCTTCGCCACGCCCGGTAGGCGGCGTCGATCTTCTCTCCCCCCTCGCGCATGGTGCTGACGAGGAACAGCTCCTGCTCCCGGGGGGTGAAGCTGTCCAGGAGGGAGAACTGGTAGTCCACCGATTCCAGCTCCACGATCTGCTTCTTCCCCTTGGCCTTGCGGGTGAAGTAGAGGTCGACGCCGTTGCCGACCTCGTACCCCTGTTGCTGCACCTCCAGGAGCGCGATCATGGTGGCGGCGAACCACGGCTTGAAGCCGGCGAAAAGCTCGGGGATCACCCCCCGGCCGGCCAGGTAGTCGTTGTACGAGCGGCAGGTCTGGGCCGAGACGTGGTTGCAGAGGGTGTCCCCCTCCGGGAGCATCCCCCGCTGCTGGACCGCCCCCACGGCCTGCTCCGGAGAGACGGCGGTCAGGTCGGCCTCCACCATGAGCGCCCTGGAGCGGGCGAAGCTCTCCTCCACCACCGGCGGCAGGGGGTAGGCCCCCTCCTTTGCCGCGTGGAACGAGCCGAAGAGATAGGCGGTCCCCTGCTTCCCCTGCACCTTCCAGAGAAGGGTGCGGGCCGAGGCGGGAAGCGCCGGGAGAAGGGCGAAGAGAGCCGCCAGGAGCACAACGGCAGCAACGGAGCGACGCAAGCGATGGGTTTCGGTCACGGTTGTCTCCCGGGTCTCGTTCATTCACCCTCCTCCGCTTCGCCGGCGGCGCCGAGGCGGTAGAGGATCCGTTGTTTATGCTCCACGTACAACCGCACGAAGAGCGGTCCGGCCACGGCGAGGAGGATCAGCATGCAGCCGAAGAACTCCCGCGGGGTGAGGCGCTCTCCGAGGATGAAGACCCCGGCCAGCATGCTCCAGACCGGGTCCATGGTGTAGATGAGCCCCGCCTTTGTCGGGGTGGTGTAGCGCTGGTAGGTGTTCTGGAGCGTGAAGCAGATCACCGTCGGGAAGATGGCGCAGTAGGCGAGGGACCACCCCCCCGCCGCCCCGATCCGGAACGCCGGCCACGGCATGGCCAGGGTGATGGCCCCCCCCACGCAGGCGACGGTGGCGAACTGGACGAAGGTGACGAGGTAGACGTCCTCGTCCCGCAAGACCCGCGACACCGTGATGATATGGACGGCAATGAAGAGGGCGCAGACCGTGGAGAGGAAGTCCCCCCGGTTGAACCCCTCCGCGCCACCGCTGGCCAGGAACCAGAGCCCCGCCACGGCCAGGGCGACCCCGCCGAAGGTGACCCGGTCGACCCGCTCGCGCCAGACGAGAAACGAGAGGAGGGGGATGAAGATGACGAAGAGGTTGTTGAGGTACCCCGCCCGGGAGATGGTGGTCCCCGAGACGCCGAGGACAAAGGAGAGATTCACCGCCGCCAGGGCCACCCCCACCACCGCCCCCCGCCTGACGATCTGGCGGTTGAGGCGCCCCAGGCGCGGGATGCAGACAATCCCCATGAGAAGCGCCGCCAGGGCGAAGCGGAAGAAGAAGAAATGGACGGGGGGTATCTCCCGCATCCCGATCTTGTTGAAGAGGAAGCTCCCCCCCCACAGGAGCGTGGTGAAGACGAGGATCGCCGTGATTTTTCCCTGCGGCATCGGTGCCGTTTCGCGCGCGTAAGACATTGCCCTATTAAAGACGGCGGGGGTCCGGAAGTCAACAGGCGTGTTCTCCCGCCGTTGCGGTTCCCCCCCGAGGTGCTAGACTTGTTGGGTTGGACTGCTCCAACGAAACTCCCCGACCCACGGGAGGTAGCGCCGATGATCCCGATCACCGATCCCCGCATCGAAGAGTACCTGCGGGGCCTCGCTCCCGAAGACGACACCCACCTCATCGCCATGGAGCAGCGGGCGAAGGAGCTGGCATTCCCCATCGTCGACCGCCTCGTGGGGCGGCTCCTCTACCTCCTCACCCGGCTCCGGCAGCCCCAGCTCGTGGTGGAGCTCGGCTCCGGCTTCGGCTACTCCGCCTGGTGGTTCGCCCGGGCGGTCAGCATCACCGGCACGGTGGTCATGACCGATCGCGACGGGGCGAATCTCGACTACGCCCGCACCATGTTCCGGCAGAACGGCCTCATCGACCGGCTCGAATTCCGGGAGGGGGACGCCCTGGAGATCGGCCGGGAGTACCGCGACATCGACATCCTCTTCATCGACCTCGACAAGGAACAGTATCGCCTGGCGGCGGAGACGATGATCCCGCGCCTGGCGAAAAACGCCCTCCTCATTGCCGACAACGCCCTCTGGTACGGCAGGGTGGCGGAGGGGGGCGACGACCCCGAAACCCGCGGCATCCGGGAATTCAACGACTTCATGTGCCTCCGGCGGGATTTCTTCACCACCATCATCCCGCTGCGGGACGGGGTGATGCTCGCCTATCGCCTGTCATAGCGCCGGCACACGACACCAGAAAGGAAGAGCAATGAAACGAATCGTCTCTGCGGCAGTCATTCCGCTCCTCGCCCTCACGGCGGGGTGCGCCACCAAAACCTTCGTCCAGGAGCAGACCGCTCCCCTGGCGGACCGGCTCGGCGGGCTGGAAAAGCGGCTGAGCACCATCGAGGCCCAGGTTGCCGAGCTGGCGAAGCGCCCCGTGGTCTCCCCTGCCGACCTCGACGCGGCGAAGCGCGAAAGCGCCGATGCCCGCGCCCAGGCCCAGCAGGCGGCCCAGAGCGCCCAGGGCTCAGTGGGGGCGGCCACCGCCGCCGCGGGCCGCTCCGAGGCAGCGGCATCCCGGGCCGAGGCAGCCGCGACGAGGGCCGAAGGGGCCGCCCAGCAGGCGGAAAATGCGGCGGGAAAATCGGTGAAGGCCTTCGAGCTCCAGCAGAAGAAGTAACCGTTCACCGGCCGATATCGACCGGCACCCCGCGCTTCTCGGCCAGGGCCCGGAAGAGGCGCGCGACGTCCACCCGAGCGAGGGCATCCCGCGCCAGGAGGAGGCGGGTCGCCTCCGCCGCGTAGTCGACCTGCGCCCCGTCGTCACGGTGGACCTCGATGAGGAGCCGCCCCTCCAGCACCGCCACCTTCACCGGCTCGCGCACGATGGCGACCGGCGCCCCGAGGGGGACCAGGCGGAAGAGGACGGGAATATCCTCCGGGTAGAGGCGGATGCAGCCGTGGCTCACGGCGCGCCCCACCCCCCACGGCCGGTTGGTGCCGTGGATCATGAGTCCGTCGCTGGTAAGGCGCAGGGCGTGGCTTCCGAGGGGATTGTCGGGGCCGGGGGGGACCACGGCGGGGAGACGGGGCTGCTCGCGCCGGATGGAGAGGGGGACGTGCCAGGGAGGGTTGGCCCGCTTTTCCGTCACCCGGTAGCTGCCGGGAGGGGTCTCCTTCCCCTCGCTCCCGGTGCCGACCGGAAAGGTGGCGACGAGGGAGGGGCCCGAGGCCGGAACGAAGTAGAGGCGGAGTTCGGAAAGATTCACGACGATCCGCCCCGGCATCAACGCCGCCGGCACGACATGCTCCCCCGGGATGGTGACGGGGGCGCCGGCGGCAGGGACGAAGGGATCGATGCCGGGATTGGCCGCCGCGATCTCGTTGAAACCGAGGTCGTGGGCACGGGCGACCTCCAGGAGCGATTCGCCCGGCTGTGCCGTCCGGTGGGAACTCCGCCCCACCACCGCGCCCCCCGTCGGAAAGACGGACGCCTCGCCGGGAAGGCCCCCCAGAAGCGCCCCCACGCCACCAGCACCACCCTCCGGCCCCACCGTTTCCCGATAGCGACACAGGGAGACGTCATCCCTCTCTCCTACTGGCCGAACACCTTCCGCAGCAGGTCCGTGGTCCGGGCCGTCGGATCCGTCCGGATCTTTTTCTCTTCGGCACCGATCATCGAGAAGAGGCCGTCGAGGGCCTTGTTGGTCACGTAATCGTTGAGGTTCAGGGATTGGGTGCCGGTCAGGGCGGAGACGGGAAGCGCCTCGTACTGGCCGATCAGGTTCTTGTAGGCACGGGCGGTCCCCACCTGCTCCATGCTCGTGGCCACGGAGGGTTTGAACGCGTCGAAGAGCTTGCCGCGGGTCTTCTTCTCGAAGAAGTTGGTGGCCGCCCGGTCGCCACCGGAGAGGATTCCCTTGGCGTCCTCCACCGACATCTGTCGGATGGCGTCGCCGAAGAACCCCGCCGCCTTGGGGGCCGCCTTCTCCGCCGCCCGGTTCATGCTGAGCACCAGCTCGTCCACCTGGCTCTGGTAGCCGAGGGTGCCGAGGACGCTGGCGACCTTCTGGATCTTGTCGGGAAGGAGGATCTTGATGAGCTGGTTGCCGAAGTAGCCGTCGGGTTTCGCCACCTCCTTCACCGCCCGCTCGGTGCCGGTGGCCAGCGCCTCCTTCAGCCCCTTGACGACGGTGGAGTCGTCGAGGGAACTCCCCTGCACCGCGGGGAGCAGCTCCCGGGTGAGATCATCGAGGAACCCGGCCGCGCCGGCGGCGGAGGGGAGCAACAGGGCGGCGGCAACGAGCAGCGACAGACATTTCATGACGGCCTCCTTTCCGTGACCCTTCCCGGCGTGGGGAAGGTACGGAAAGTATGAAGCCTTTGGGAAACTTTGCAAGCGGCGGCGGGGATTGCCCGGAGGAATCGTCAGGGGAGCGGAAAAACGGCGGCGGAGGGGAGCCATGATCGGCTGGAACGTGGTGGCGACGGCGCGGAAGGATGGGGGCCGTCCCCTTACTTCAACACGACCTTGTTCTTGCCGGTGTATTTCGCCTGCATCAGGCACTCGTCGGCCAGCCGGATCAGAGTGCCGAGGGAGTCGTCGACGCTGGCCCCGAACTCTCCCTGGGCCGCGCCGATGCTGACCGTGGCGGGAACGATGCGGCCGCTCGCCTCGCCGATCCGCGCCCGGAGGTTCTCGGCCACGCTCCGAAGGGCTGCCGGCTCCACCGGCGACAGGAAGACGATAAACTCGTCGCCGTCATAGCGCCCCACCACGTCGGAGCGCCGCAGCTGCGCCGTGATGGTGTCGGCAACGACCTGGAGCACCCGGTCGCCGGCCTCGTGCCCCCGGCTCTCGCCGAGCAGCTTGAAGTAGTCGAGATCGATCAGCATCATCCCCGCGTTGCTCCCGGTGCGCTGGGCGGCGTGGGCAAGGGGGAGCACCTCGCGGAAGAAGGCTGCCCGGGTGAGGACGCCGGTGAGGGGGTCGAGGTGGGACTGGGCGGCCAGCTGCCGCGCCTCGTTCCAGAGGCGGAAGAGCGCCTCACCGAGGAGTTCGGACTCGGGGGTGGTCATGCAGCAGGAGCCGATGCCGTCGATGAAGCGGCGCAGGTAAATGCCGTAGCCGTGGTCGTTGGCATCTTCGCCGATGGTGTCCTTGACCATGCGGCAGATGCTGGCGAAGGCGGGGTGGAGGAGGCAGAGCTGGAGACGGAAGGCGAGGAGGCAGGCTGCTTCAGGGTTCGGGTCGCTGCGGTAGCGCTCGAACTGCTCGTCGATCCCCCGCTCGACCATCTCCAGTTCTTCCCTGGTCTCGGCCGGGCGGTAGATCACCAGCGGCGGCACGCTTCGGCTCTCCACGGCGCGGAGGGTGGCGATGAGGGTGCTGTGGTGGTTTGTCTGGGCCGCCACCGTCTCCCAGAAGTGCCGGGCGTCGCCGGTCTTCGCGTGGGTGGCGAAGGTGCTGAAAATCTGCGCCGCCTTCCTCTCCATGCTCAGACACGCATCGATGATCTCGTGAAGAATGTCGCCGGCCATGGGGCCTCCTCTTTCGATGTTGGGGGTCATGTATCGGCTCGGCCGCCGCTCTGTGGCGGAAGAGCCATATTTAATGGGCCTCGCTCCAGTTCCGCCCGCAGTTCACGTCGACCCGCAGCGGCACCCGCAGGGGGATGGCATGCTCCATCTCATGCTGCACGAGCTGTTCCATGGCGGTCCGCTCCCCTTCGGGCACCTCGAAGACCAGTTCGTCATGGACCTGCATGATGAGCCGGCTCCGCATCCCGTCGCGCCGCAGCCGCTCCGTCACCCTCACCATCGCCTCCTTGATGATGTCGGCGGCGGAGCCCTGGATCGGGTAATTGACGGCGTTGCGCTGGGCAAATGCCCGGATGTTGCCGTTGCTGCTGGTGATGTCGGGGATCGGGAGCCGGCGGCCGAGCAGCGTGGTCACGAACCCCTTCTCCTCCGCCTCCCGCACGCAGCCGTCCAGGAACGCCCGGGCTCCGGGGTGCCGGGCGAAGTAGTTGTCGATGAACTCCTTGGCCACTTTCGTCGCGATGCCGAGTTGCTTGGCGAGGCTGAAGGCCCCCTGGCCGTAGATGACGCCGAAGTTGATCGCCTTGGCCTGACGGCGCATCTCCGGGGTCACCATCTCGGGGAAGAGACCGAAGACCTCGGCGGCGGTGCGGGTGTGGATATCCTCGTCCCGGGCAAAGGCGTCGCAGAAGACCCGATCCTCCGAGAGGTGGGCCAGGACCCGGAGTTCGATCTGGGAGTAGTCGGCGGAGAGGAGGAGATGCCCCTCCTCGGCGATGAAGGCCCGACGGATCCGCCGCCCCTCCTCGGTCCGGACCGGGATGTTCTGCAGGTTCGGCTCCGATGACGAGAGCCGCCCCGTGTTGGTGACGGTCTGGTTGTAGGAGGTGTGGACCCTTCCCGTGGCCGGCTGCACGAGCTTCGGCAGGGCGTCGGTGTAGGTGGATTTCAGCTTCGAAAGCCCCCGGTACTGGAGGATGAGGGTGGCGATCTCGTGGCCGGCGTCGGCCAGCCGCTCCAGCTCCTCCACGTTGGTGGACCAGCCGGTCTTGGTCTTCTTGCCGGTGGGGAGCCCCATCTTTTCAAAGAGGACTTCACCGAGCTGCTTGGGGGAGTTGATGTTGAACGGCTCCGGCGCCAGCCCCGCGATCCGCCCCTCCAGCTCCGCAAGCTGCTTCCCGAAGCCGGCGGAGAGCTCCCCCAGGAGCGGGAGATCGAGCTTCACCCCGGCCAGCTCCATCTCGGCCAGGATCGGCACCAGCGGCATCTCCACCTCGTCGAAGAGGCGCTCCATCTTCATCTCCGCCACCCGCGGCAGGAAGAGGCGGTGGAGGAGCCAGGCTGCGTCGGAATCCTCGCAGGAGTAGACGGAAGCCTTCTCCACCGGCACCTGGGCGAAGTTCACCTGCTCCTTCCCCTTCCCCGCCACCTCCTCGTAGGAGATCATCTTGTGGTCAAGGAACTCCACGGAGAGGGAGTCGAGGCCGTGGCTGGAGCGGACCGGGTTCAGGAGGTAGGAGGCGACCATGGTGTCGCACCAGACCCCGGCCAGCCCGATCCCGTTACAGCGGAAGACCTGGTAGTCGTACTTCAGATTCTGCCCCACCGTGCGCACCTGCGGATCGGTGAGGAGCGGTTTCAGGGCGTCCAGCACCCGCTGGCGGGGGAGCTGCTCCGGCGCCAACACCACATCCCCCCTCCCCTGGCGGGAGGGGGGGAGGGGGAGCGTTCCATCTTCACTGCCACCCGCAGCTTCACCCCCACCCCGACCCTCCCCCGTCGAGGGGGAGGGAGAAATGACGACGTGCCCCACCGGGATGTAGCACGCCTCGTGGTCCCGGTAGCTCAGGGAGATGCCGACGATCTCCGCCTCCAGGGGGTTCAGGCTCGTGGTCTCCAGGTCCACGGCAAAGGTGCCGGCACCCTTCAAATCGGCAAGAAGCGCACGGAACTCCTCCTCCGTGGAAATCGTCCGATACTGCTCGGTGGAGAGGGTCGCCTCGCTGGTCAGCTCCTTCATGAGGGTGGTGAAGCCGTACTCCTTGAAGAGCTCGGCCAGGCGCCGGTTGTCGGGGGAGGATGCGGCGAAGGTCGCGAAGTCGAAGGTCATCGGCACGTCACGCACGATGGTGGCCAGTTGTCGCGAGAGGCGGGCCTGGTCGGCGAACTCCCGGAGCTTCTCGCCGGTCTTTCCCTTCACCTCGCCGGCCCGCTCCAGCAGGGAATCCAGGGAGCCGAACTCCTGGATCAGCTTCATGGCGGTCTTCTCGCCGATCCCCGGCACGCCGGGGATGTTGTCGGAGGTGTCGCCGGCAAGCCCCAGGATGTCGATCACCGCTTCCGGGCCGACGCCGAACCGCTCCCGCACCTCGGGGATGCCGGAGACCTTCTCCTTCATGGTGTCGAGGAGCGTCACCCGGTCGCTCACGATCTGCATCAGGTCCTTGTCGCCGGTGACCACCACCGCCTCCATCCCCCGCTCCTCGCACTCCCGGGCGATGGTGCCGATGATGTCGTCGGCCTCGTACCCCGCCAGCTCCAGCACCGGGATGTTGAACGCCCGGACCATCTCCTTGATGGGGGCGATCTGGGGGACCAGGTCGTCGGGCATGGCGGAGCGGTTGGCCTTGTAGTCGGGGTAGAGCTCGGTGCGGAAGGTGGTCCGCCCCACGTCGAAGACCACGGCGATATGGTCGGGCCGGCGGTCCTTGATCACCTTGAGGAGCATCTGGGTGAAGCCGTAGAGGGCGTTGGTGGGGAACCCCTTGGGGGACGAGAGGTGCCGGATGGCGAAGTAGGCCCGGTAGATGTAGGAGGAGCCGTCGATGAGGTAGAGGGTCCGGGGGGCGGGCATCTAGTTCCCCTCCGCTTCGCGGGTGAAGATGACGAAGGCCATGCTCGGCCGCCGGCTCGCCTCCCGCATGGCGAACTGTATCCCGTCCAGGCGCCACCCCTTGGCGGTCCACTCGTTCAGGACCTCCGCCACGGTGTCCTCCGTCACGGTACTCAGTTCGACAACCTTGTATGTCAGCACGCATCACCTCTGATAAGTTTTGGGGGAATAGTAGCCGATCTCACCCCGCGCTTCAAGGTATAAGCCGCAGAAAATCCCCCCGTGCGTCCCGTCCATCAAACAGTATAACTCATTAAAACAATTAGAAAAATTTATTTTTTCGCCATTTGCAACAACGGAATCCCATGGTATCATGATTGTCACCATGAGCGAAGGAGGTGACCGGGAAACGAACGGCTGGCAACCGCGCCTCCCTGCGGGGAGGGCACATCAACGACGCGAGGTGTTCGGCATGATGGAAAAGGAAACGGAAACTATCGAAAGACTGGCTGAAGATGCGGAGATTTCCCTTGAGAGCGACTACGACAAGAGAGACATGAAGGAGCGGCGGGGGCTTCTGAAGAGCACCCTCTACGACGGATCGAAAAAACTCAAGCATAGCGTTCCCAAAGGGAAGCGTATCTGACGTCCGACCGGCACATACAGACAGAGAAGAAGCCGAAGGGGGAGTCGCCATTCATGGCGGCTCCCCCTTGACTTTGGCGCGGCGGTTATTATCTTTCCCTCAGACGGATTCACCATCCGGTCCGAATCATCACTGCAGAGGAGGTCTTTCAGTCATGGCAATCGTCAAGTATAGTCCGTTTCGCGATCTCAGGAATCTCCAGGAGCAGATGAACCGCCTGCTCGACCTCGCCTGGAGCCGCGAGGGGGGTGAAGAGCTCCGCGAGGGGGCCTGGCAGCCCCCGGTGGACATCTTCGAGGACGAAAATTCCGTGGTCATCAAGGCGGAGCTTCCCGGCATCGACCAAAAGGACATCGAGGTGCGGATCGAGGACAACACCCTGACGCTGCGGGGCGAGCGCAAGCACGACGACGAGGTGCGGAAGGAGAACTACCACCGGATCGAACGCTACTACGGTGGCTTCCAGCGCAGTTTTACCCTCCCCCACACCGTGGAGCGGGAAAAGGTCAAGGCGACCTGCGACCGGGGGGTCCTCACCATCACCCTCCCCAAGCGGGAAGAGACCAAGCCGAAGCAGATCAACGTGGAAGTGAAGTAAGCAAAAAGGCCGGGGAAACCCGGCCTTTTCGATTCACGCCCGCACGTTTTTCAGCGCGAACTCTCGTTCATGCTCCCCGTCCGGTACCCCTCCAGGTCCAGCGCCACGTAGGTGAATCCGATCCGCTTGAAGCGCTCGACCACCTTCCGCCGCAGCTCCGGTTCCAGAAACCGCGACATCTCCCGCTCGGACAGCTCGATCCGGGCCGTCTCGCCGTGGAAGCGGACGCGGTAGGTGGAAAACCCCTCCTTCTTGAGGAACTCTTCACACGCCCCCACCTTCCGGAGTCGCTCCGGCGTGATCTCGGTTCCATAGGGGAAGCGGCTCGACAGGCAGGCAAAGGGCTGCTTGTCCCAGGTGGCGAGCCCCAGTTCCCGGCTCAACTCCCGAATCTCCTCCTTGCCGAGCTCCGCCTCCAGCAGGGGGCTCCGGACCCCCAGTTCCTGGATCGCCTGGCGCCCCGGCCGGATGTCGGCCAGATCGTCCACGTTGCTCCCGTCGGCGACCCAGGCAAGCCCCAGCTCCGCCGCCTTGCGGCCGGCCATCTGGAACAGCTCCTTCTTGCAGTAGTAGCAGCGGTTGCGGGGATTGAAGGCAAAGTCGGGAATCTCCAGCTCGTTGGACTCCGCCACGATCTGCCGCGCGCCGATCTCCCGGGCAAGGGCCACCGCCGCGTCAAACTCCGATTCGGGATAGGTGGGGGAGGTGGCGGTGAGCGCCACGGCCCCGTCGCCGAGGAGGTCGTGGGCCACCCGGAGGAGAAACGTGGAGTCCACGCCGCCGGAGAAGGCGACGAGCACCGACCCCATCTCCCGCAGGATTGCCTTGAGTTTTTCGTATTTTTGATGAACCGGATCCATGTCGCTCCCGTAAAAAACAAAAACCCCGAAGCGGGGCACGGTGTGCAGGGGCACCGGAAAGGGTGCCCCTGCCGATGAAACAGCTCGTGCTAGTCGAACACGCCGGTGGTGAGATACCGCTCACCCGTGTCGCAGAGGATCGTGACGACGTTCTTGCCGGGACCGAGCTTCTTCGCCAGCTGCAACGCAGCGTAGACGTTGGCCCCGGAGGATATCCCCACCAGGATCCCTTCCTCGCGGGCAAGGCGCCGGACCGTATCGTAGGCGTCGTCGTTGGTGACGCGGATGATCTCGTCGTAGACCTTGGTGTTGAGCACGTCAGGGACGAAGCCGGCGCCGATCCCCTGGATCTTGTGGGGGCCCGGCTGGCCGCCCGACAGCACCGGCGAGGCATCGGGCTCCACCGCCACGATGCGGGTCGCCGCACTGCGCCCCTTCAGCACCTCGCCCACCCCGGTGATGGTGCCGCCGGTCCCGACCCCCGCCACGAAGGCGTCGACGGTCTGACCGTCAAGGGCGCAGAGGATCTCCGGCCCGGTGGTCACGCGGTGCACCTCGGGGTTTGCCGGGTTCTTGAACTGCTGCATCAGGATGTGGCCCGGCTGGGCCGACAGCTCCTCCGCCTTCTGCACGGCACCGCGCATCCCCTGGGCACCGGGGGTGAGGACGAGCTCCGCCCCGTAGGCGGCCAGCAGACGGCGCCGCTCGATGGTCATGGTATCGGGCATGGTGAGGATCAGCTTGTACCCCTTCACGGCGCAGATCATGGAGAGGCCGATACCGGTGTTGCCGCTGGTGGGCTCCACCACCGTCATCCCCGGCTTGAGGAGGCCGTCGCGCTCCGCCGCCTCGATCATCGCGAGGCAGATGCGATCCTTGATGCTTCCGCCGGGGTTGAAGAACTCCGCCTTGCCATACACCGCCGCCGACCCGGGCGCCTCGAGGGCAGCCAGACGCAGCAGCGGGGTGTTTCCGATCTGTTCGATAACGTTGTAGCTGGTAAGCACCGGCATTTCCGCCTCCTCCGTTCTCTAGATGAAATACATGAAGCGATGGTCCTGCTCCCGCTTGATCCCGAGCTGCTGGCCGCGGTCGCACAGGTCCTTGATGGTGATGGACGAAAAGTACGCGACGAGCCTGGCGCCCGCCTCGTTCCAAAGTTCCTGGGTCACGCAACTGCCGTCGAAGGAACAGTCGGTCTTCTTCTTTTTCTTGCTTACGCACTCGACGAGGCTGATGTCCCGCTCCGTGGCGAGCAGCACCGCGGCCACCGTGATCTCCTCGGGCTTTTTCGCCAGGAAGTACCCCCCCTGGGGACCGCGCTTGCTCTTGAGGATGCCGGCCCGCTTGAGCCCTTGGAAGATCTGTTCGAGATAACGGGGCGAGATTCCCTGGCGCCGCGAGATATCCTGCACCTGGGCGGGAAGGTTCCCCGAATTGTATGCGATGTCGAAGATTGCCCGCAATCCGTAACGGCTTTTGGTGGAAAGCTTCATCGTCCCCCCCTGCTGTTTTGAGAGAACTATACCGTCCTTTACCTAAAACATCAAGAACTCAAATGGCGTACCGTCCAAATTCCCGTTTCAACAGCAGGAGAATTACCCCTCACACCGTCAGCAAATTGGAACGCGGCCGTAGAAATTACTGGAGATTGACGTGGCAGGCGAGACAGAGGCCGACCCGTTCCGTGTCCGGCACGAGGTGCCCCTTGTCGGGGTTGTCGAGTCTATGGCAGGAAATGCAGTCCACCGTGCCGCTCACCAACTCGATCCCCAGGGCGGGGAGGTCGGAAGCGGGGCGGTAGGCGCGCTCCTTCCCCCGCGGGGGGTAGGGGCGCCGTACCGGGTGGGACGACCAGATGGAGCAATTGGAGGTGCAGTAGTCGACGGCCCGGGCGATGCGGCCGTCGTGGCAGGTGAGGCACTCTTCCATGCTGCCGCGGGGGTTCACCGCCTCCCCGTGATGGGGGACCAGCTCCGCCCCCGGAAGGGGGTGACCGGACAGCAGAAGACTCCCCGACAGCAGTGCGACCAATACGGACCGTCCCCTCGCCATGGCGCCACCTCCGCGAAAAACCGACTGAAAAAGCTTATCACGGAACCGACGCCGCGCAACGAGGGGACGCGCCGATCACCAGAATTTCTGGGGGGGGTCCACCTTGTCGACGATGACGATCTCCTTGTCGATCACCTGGAACACGAAGCCGAGGTCGTTCGTCCAGCGGTCACCCTCCTCCAGCGGGATCGGCACCTCCCGCCGGCCGAGCCAGACCTCCTCGTCGCCGATATAGGCGAACCAGTCGAGGTTGCCGGTCATCCAGATCCTGTTCTTGATATCCATCATGGGAAATTACCTCCGCACTTTTTGCCCATCATACCGAAATGGCGGAGAGACGGTCAAGAAAACCCGGTTTTCCCTTGTTGGCGACCGGCGTTTCTGGTATTCGTAGACGATTACTTTACCCCAATACCAAGCCCCCCCGAGGAGGTGCAATTCGATGAAGTTCACCAAGATGCACGGCGCCGGCAATGACTATGTCTACGTAAACTGCTTCGAGGAGCGGGTTGAAAATCCCGAACAGGTGGCGATCGCGGTCTCCAACCGCAATTTCGGCATCGGCTCCGACGGCCTCATCCTCATCATGCCCTCCGACAAGGCCGACGTCCGGATGCGGATGTTCAACTCCGACGGCTCCGAGTCCGAGATGTGCGGCAACGGCATCCGCTGCGTCGCCAAGTATGCCTATGACCACGGCATCGTTTCCAAGAAGGAGATCACCGCCGAGACCGGCGCCGGCATCCTGACCCTGCAGCTCGTCCCCGGCACCGACGGGAAGATCGAGAAGGTGCGGGTCAACATGGGCATCCCCCGCCTGAAGCGAGCCGAGATCCCCATGGCCGGCGAACCGGCCGACGGGGAGATCGTCAGCCAGCCCCTCAACATCCTCCACACCACCTTCCAGATCACCTGCGTCTCCATGGGGAACCCCCACTGCGTGATTTTCGTGGACGACGTAGAGAACCTCCAGGTGGAGAAGTACGGCCCCCTCATCGAGAATCACGAGCTCTTCCCCCGCCGCACCAACGTGGAATTCGTCCAGATCATCTCCCGCACCGAGGTGCGCCAGCGGACCTGGGAGCGGGGCGCCGGCGAGACCCTGGCCTGCGGCACCGGCGCCAGCGCCGTCTGCGTGGCCGGAGCCCTCAACGGCCTCACCGACAAGAAAATCCTCAACCACCTCTCCGGCGGCGACCTGGAGCTGGAGTGGGCCGACGACGGTTTCCTCTACATGACCGGCCCGGCCACCGAGGTCTTCTCCGGCGAGATCGACCTGGCGAAACGGTAATTCCGGGCGTTCGCAACTGCAAAAGGGCCAAAGGCGGAGCGGGTTCATGTCCCGGTCGCCTTTGGCCCTTCGTCCTTGGAGGAGCACCATGACCGACTGCCCCATGTGCACGAAATGGAACGACGAGCCGGCGCTGCGCATCGCCGAGCTGGAGCACACATACGTGCTGCTCAACCGCGACCAGTTCTTCCCCGGCTACACCTTCGTCTTCACCAAAGAGCACGTCACCGAGCTCTTCCACCTCCCCCCCCGCGTCCGGCAGGGGATCGTGGAGGAGGTCACCGTCGTGGCCGAGGCCCTTTACAACCTGCTGCGCCCCGCTAAAATGAACTACGAGCTCCTCGGCAACATGGTTCCCCACATGCACTGGCACCTGGTCCCCCGCTTCGCTACCGATCCCCTCTGGCCCCGCCCAATCTGGAGCGAGCCCCACGGGGAGGTGATACTGTATGATGGGGAGTATGCGGAGCGAATCGCCCTGATCGCAAACCATCTCAAGCCATAGTCCCGGAGGACACACGCGAGGTTCCCCCATGAACGATTATTTCGGCGCCCACATGTCCATCGCCGGCGGCCTCCACAACGCCCCCGGGCGCGGCGTGAAGACCGGCTGCGGCGTCATCCAGATCTTCACCCAGAACTCCAACCAGTGGCGCGGCAAGATCCCCTCCGACTCCGACGTCGCCCTCTTCCGGGAACAGTGGGAAGAGTCGGGGCTCCACGAGATCGTCTGCCACGATATCTACCTCATCAACCTGGCCGCCGCCCCGGGCGAGGTCCGGGAGAAGAGCCTCGCCGCCTTCCGGGAGGAGATGGAGCGCTGCGCCCGCCTCGGCATCACCAAGATCGTCATGCACCCCGGCTCCCACCTGGGGGAGGGGGAAGAGACCGGCATCAAGAGGATCTGCGCGGCCTTCGACGAGCTCTTCGCCGCCGCCCCCGACTTCACCGGGAAGGTGCTCCTGGAGACCACCGCCGGACAGGGGTCCAACCTCGGCTACACCTTCGAGCATCTGCGCGCCATCATCGACGGCACCGCCTTCTCCGACCGCTTCGGCGTCTGCTACGACACCTGCCACACCTTTGCCGCCGGCTACGACATCACCAGCCGTGAGGGGTACGACCGGGTCTTCGCCGAATTCGACCGGATCATCGGCATCGACCGGCTCCAGTGCTTCCACGTCAACGACTCCAAGAAGGGGCTCAACTGCCGGATCGACCGCCACGAGCATATCGGCCAGGGGGCCATGGGGCTCGACGGCTTCCGGTTCCTGGTGAACGACCCGCGCTTCGCAAAGATCCCCAAGGTCCTGGAAACCCCCAAGGGGGACGACGACGAATTCGACATCATGAACCTCAAGACCCTGCGGGAGATGGTCGGACGTTGAGCGCTCTTGCGTCTCCCTTCCCATTTCCGTCACACGGTCTGCGCAAAAACTGCAGGCCCCTTCCGCGCAACAAAAAAACTTACAATGGTTACAAAGCATTAATACAAAGGCCGCAGACATGACGATGGGTGGCACATATTTGGCATTGCATAAACATCACTGCACGAGAACGAATCAGACATGACCACACAAACGAAAAACGAAAGCGGCATGACCCTGCTCGAATTGCTCGTGGCGATGGGGATCATCGGCATCCTGGGAGGGATTGCGACCACCATGTTTATTCGCGATCTTCCCCGATACCGGCTCAAGGACGCGGCACGGGTACTCTTCAGCGACATCCAGACGGCGCGGATCAACGCGGTTCGCAACGGAATACCCTGCACCATCGAGCAGTTCCCGGCGAATGCCAACAGCTACCGCATCGTGCAAAATGGTGTCGTCCTGAAGACCGTTGATCTGGGGGCGTTCCCGGGGGTTTCCTTCGGCAGTCTCAACACCGCGGCGCCGGCACCCGATTCGGGGACGTTTCCCAATGACCGCCTTGTAATGCAGGCCACTGGCTTGGCCTCCACCGGGAGCTTCTACCTGAAGAGCGGCGGAGCCACCGCCGACGGAAGGGAAATCGAGGTCACCGGTGCCGGCAGACCCCGGATCAAGTCGTGGACCGGCACGGGATACAACTGATGAGGAAAAAGATGAAGGCCGTCGCCGGAATACGACGCATGCTGCAGTCCGAAGAGGGATTCACCCTCATGGAGGCGCTCGTGGCGATCGCGATTCTCGCCGTTGTCCTGCTGGGAACCGCATCGATGCTCTTCAACGGTCTCGCCACCAGCGCCGGGAGCAACAACCGCTACGTTGCTGCGGCCACAATCCAGTCACAGGTGGAAAATCTGCTCAAATCATCCTTCGCCAGCCTGGCGAGCCAGCTGACACCGGTCCAGACGACGAGCAACGGCGTTACTTACCGCACCACGTGGCGGGTAACCGCCCTCTCGACGAATTCGGCATTCATCAATATCTCGACAACCTGGACCGACAAGACCGGGGCCCACGGCATGGGTTTCCAGCTGGTCAGGTCCCGGTAAGGATGGCCATGGGAGCTCAGCGCGCCAAGGGTACGGGAGGGTTCACCCTCGTCGAACTGCTGGTCGTGATGGTGGTTGCGGGACTCGTCGTGATGGCCGCAGTCACCACCTTCATCGTCCAGAACAAGATTGCGGGCATCCAGGCCGCCACGAGTGATACCCAGCTCAGCGGCCAGGTAACGATGGACATGCTGGAGCGGGACGTCCGCATGGCAGGGTACGGGGTCAACAAGGCGAATGCCATTGTCACGCAGGACAATGCCGCGGCCACGGACCCGCTGCGGAGCGTCGGAACCGACGCGATCCAGATCCGTTACTCCACGGCGGTCCCCCTCTCCGCTCCCCCAGGCACACGCGGCTCCCGCAACTACAACTACTACATTGCCAAGAGCGGCGAGGGGGGGTTGGTCCGACAGGATCTCGTCGGCGGCACGACCGACACCATTGCCTCGAACGTCGAGGACTTGCAGGTCACGGTCACTCCCGACGTACCGGCAACCGGCGCCATGCAGGTAGTACTGGGCCTCATGGTCCGCTCGGCGGCCAAGGACCCGGCCTATACCGTCGCTCCCCCCCAAATAGGAAACGGTATCGCCCGGCCGGCCGACGGCTTCCGGCGCAGGGTCTACAACTCCACAATCAATCCCCGCAACTACTTCGGGAGCTGATCATGCGCGCGTCCCCCCCGATTCCCCCACAATGCCGAAGCGGCCGCCGGACCGGAAGCGAAGCCGGTTTTGCCCTCGTGACGGTCTTGACCTTCACGGCAATTCTCATGGCCGTCATGACGATGATGCTCAATACGACCATGATCGAGACCCTGATGTCAGGAGCGAGCTCCATCAGCAAGAAGGCCCTCGCCACGGCCGACTCGGGCGTGGAATTCGTCCGGGGAAGCTTTGTCCTCATCGGCAGTTCGTTTCCGTCATCGTCGCCGACCGGCAATTACACCTCCCAAGCCCAGACGCAGCTCCCCTCCCCAGTGGGGCAGAAGATCACCTTTCTCAATATGTCGTCGATGGGGGCCGATCCGTCACTACTGACAGGAAGCGGCTTCAGCGCCAAGTACGTCTCGGCCAATGCGGGAGGAGGGTCATTGAAACTGAGTCCTTACCGGAGCAGAACCACTTCTACCGCCGTGATCGGCTTGACGCGCAAGACCGTGGAATTCGAAGGGTACAACCTAGCGCCTTGACAGGGTGCCGTCAAAGCACAACAGGTTTCCAAGGATATTCTGTTATTGACGAACACAATGTAATGGTGGGGGCAAAAAATGCTGACGAGCAGACTGTTCCGGAAGGTATTGAGAACCATGGCGGTACCGGTGCTTATCGCCCATCTCTCATCGCTTGCGGGGGTGGCGTGGGCCGATGACACGGAAATCTATTCCGCCGGTGCCACCGCCAAGCCGATGGTCATGATCATCATGGACAACTCCGGCAGCATGGCAGACCCGGTTCCGTACGACAACCTCACGACATACCCGGGAAGCTACAGCCGCAACACGGTCTACCAATATACCTGCACCGCACGAAACAAGAGGGGGCAGTGCACAGCCACCCAGTGGCAGGCGTACACCGGCGCCTTTACCGACCTGATAAACCGCGACGGAGGCGTCGACATTGCCGGCCAGGACGGCATCGACGACAACGACAGTACCCTCAAGACCGGCAACCGCCTCAACTACGAGGCGATGCCGACCACCAGCAAGCTGAGCACCGCCAAGGGGGTACTCAACAACCTGGTCGATCTGATGTACAACGACGTCGATTTCGGGTTCATGAAGTTCAACACCGAGGATGGCGGTAACGTCATCTCCAAGATTGGTGCAACCATCACCGCCATGCACGGCCAGATCAGCGCCATGAACGCCACGACCTGGACCCCCCTTGCCGAGGCCCTGGCCGATGCCGGCAAGTATTTCGAAAACACCTACACCGGCCAGTACAGCCCCTGGAACGCGAGCAACTGGTGCCAGAAGGCCTTTGTCATCATCATCACCGACGGGGAGCCGACCCACGACACCAACATCAGCATTATCGGCCATTTTCTCGACCGGGGACAGACGGGGATCACCGATGCCAACCGGGGACAGAAGTGGGACCAGGACGGCGACTACTACCTGCACAGCTCCACCCTCACCGACCCCCTCAACAACGACGTCTGGGTTCCCGACAATACTTACAGTGACAACGTACCACAGACCTTCCTCGCTGATGTGGCCAAGTACCTCTATACCCACGACCTCCGCTCAGACCTGCAGGGGACCCAGAACATAACGACGTACACCATCGGCTTCTCCCACAACAGTCCCCTGCTGCAGAAGACCGCCCAGAACGGCGGCGGGATGTACTTTACGGCCAACAACGCGGCGGAACTAGAACACAGCCTCCTGACGGCCCTGGACGACATCGCCAAGAAGCTCCAGACCTATACCGCCCCCGTCGTTCCGATAACCCGGACGTCGAGCGGCGACAAGATGTACCTTGCCTTTTTCAAGCCCCTCTCCTACTCGAAGTTCTGGGTCGGCGACCTTCAGAAATACGGCCTGTCGCCAACGAACCAGATCGTTGACAGCGCGGGCAACAGCGCCACCGATTCCAGCGGCGCCATGCTCGACAGCGCCGTGCCGTACTGGAGTGTCTCGACGCTCCTCAAGAACAGGGCCACCGCACGCAACATCTACACCTATCTCGGCACCAACGCCGACCTGACGAACAGCGCGAACGCTTTTGCCGTAAGCAACGCCTCGCTGACGGCGGCCACCCTCGGCAACCCGGCGAAAATAGCCTCTGCCAACGCCGCAACCGCGGCACGGGACGATCTGATCAATTACATCCACGGCTACGACTCCTACGACGACAACGGCAACCTGAACTGGACGGGAAAACGCGACTTCATCTTGGGCGACATCCTCCACTCCGTGCCGCTGGTGGTCGACTACAACGGGCCGACGGCCACGGATCCGAACCGACATATCTTCTTCGGCTCCAACGACGGGATGCTGCACTGCATCTCGGACGTCGACGGGAGCGAAGAGTGGGCATTCGTGCCGCCGGACGCACTGCCGCGGCTCAAGCTCTTCCAGGAGGGAACCTCCCATCCCTACTTCGTCGATGGCTCGGTGAGGCTCTATCAGGAGCGGAACTCCTCGGGGGTAATCTCCAAGGCCATCATCATCTTCGGCCAGCGGGGGGGAGGGGACAACTACTATGCCATCGATGTGACCACTCCCACGGCCCCCCGCCTCCTCTGGCGGATCAACAGCGCTACAACAGGTCTCTCCGAGCTGGGCCAAACCTGGTCCGAGCCGGTGGTGGCGACCGTCAGGAAAAATGATGCCAGCAACAATCCGGCCTCCTATCAGGCGGTTATCTTCGCCGCCGGCTTCGACTCCTCCCAGTCCAACAACACGGCGGTGGCGGCCTCTACCAAGGGGAGGGGGATCTTCATGGTCAACCTCCTGGACGGGACGCTCTTAAAGAGCTTTCTCCATGACGCAACGAACGGCCTCGACTACGCCATGCCGAGCACCGTCACTGCAGTGGACAAAACCGCCGACGGTATTGTCGACCGGGTCTACGTTGGCGACCTGGGGGGGAATCTCTGGCGGTTTGCCGCCCCCACCGGAGACGACAATCTGGTCGACAACTGGGTCATCCGAAAACTCTTTGCCTCCAATCCCGGTGCCGACACCAGCGGCGGCCGGAAGATCTTCTATCAGCCAGAGATCGCCTTTCAGGGCAGCTTTGACTATCTTTTCTTCTCAACCGGAGACCGGGACAACCCGCGATCGACCACAGCAGTGGACCGACTGTACGGGGTCAAGGATTTCAATCCGGCGAGCGGGTTCACAACCGTCACGGAAAGCACCCTGACGGATCAGACAGGGGTAGTCAGCACCTCGACAACGCCTGTGTCGGGTAACGGCTGGTATATTCGGCTCATTGCAGCGAGCGGGGAGAAATCCCTTGCAGCTCCAGTCCTGTTCAACAAATATGTCCTGTTCGATTCGTTCCTTCCCAACAACGCCCTCTGCGACATCGGCGGCGGGGCAAAGCTGTATGCCGTCAGTTATCTTACGGGGCTCTATACCCGCTACGTCCTCGGCAACGGAATTCCCACCGAACCGGTGCTGGTGGTCCGCCCCACGGGGACGACGGCCTTCGTCGGTGCCGGCGGGGGGGTGGTCAACCTCTCTTCTGTGACCGTCGACACAACAGGGGCAAACAGTACCCCGATCTCGACCATTTTCAATTTTGCCACCGGGATCGTTCCGATTTCGTGGCGGGAGGTGTTCTGATGTTCGTCGTGAAGAGAGCAGTTACCCTGGTGCTCTTTGCTTCTTCGCTCGTCGCGGCCCCGGCCGTCTTCAGCCAGGAGCTCCCCTCGCTGGCCCGGCTGGGGACCGGCATGGACCAGCTCATCACGTCGGAGACCCACGAAGGCATGATCGTTGAAGTCCATGCAAACAACCAGTTTTCGATGCGAGAAAAGACCTATCTGATCCTGAAAGAGACCGAAGTCGGCGGCGTTCCGGCGGAAAAGGCATCGTTCACGCTCAGAAAGGGACAAAAGGTCAAGGCGGTCGTCTACCGGCTTAAGAACAAGGCCTATTTCGTCTTCGACCTCACCCTGGAGTAGCATCAACCGTGGGAAAACCGATCAAAACCCCGCAACGGCAGAGCGCTGGCCGCAGGAAGCTTTTCCTGACCATCGCCGGCATCCTCATTGCTGCCACAGCCATCCTGACGGCGATCACCTGGCCCTACAATCCGATCGGAAGGGGGATCTACAGGCTCCTCGGCAAAGAACTCCCCCCCACACGGTCCGAAGAGTTGGCGAACATCAAACGGTTCCTGTCGGCACGGAGAAAGCTCGACAAGAAGGATTATGCCGCGGCCTTCAACGAGCTTGAATACCTCCGCACCCGTGCGGGGACCTCGTTTACCTTCTTCAAAGAGGTGTACCTTTACCTCGGTTATATCTATGAAATCAGGGGGGACATCGCGGGAGAAGAGCAGCTGTATCGCGAACTGGCCGGCAAGGACAGGGTGTTCGCCCGGTTCATGGAGGGGCTGTACAATTTCCACCACAACCATCCGACAGAGGCACGAAAGGCACTGGATGAGGCGATCGCCCTCGACAACCGGCTGAACCGCCTCGGGAAATACCGCCCCACCGCGCTCAAGGCACTGGAGAGAATCGATAAAGACGCATCGCGCCCGGACGGTAGGAAACCGTAAAATCGCCTCCCTCGCCCACCTGTGAAGGCACAGGGGTGGAAACTCCGCAGGATCGGCTGTAGAATTGACCGGTAATGTTATTGGCACGGGAGGAGGCGCCATGAAGGAAAAGATCGAAATCATCCAGGGCGACATTACGAAGCTGACGGTGGATGCCATCGTGAACGCGGCCAACAACACCCTTCTGGGGGGTGGCGGGGTGGACGGCGCCATCCACCGGGCGGCGGGTCCGGAGCTGAAGGCGGAGTGCGCGCTGCTGGGGGGGTGCGAGACCGGCGACGCGAAGATCACCGGGGGGTACCGACTTCCGGCGAGGCACGTGATCCATACGGTGGGGCCGGTGTGGCACGGGGGGGAGAAGGAGGAACCGGAACTCCTGCGGAGCTGCTATCGCCGCTCGTTCGCGGTGGCCCACGGCGAGGGGCTCTCGTCCATCGCCTTTCCGGCCATAAGCTGCGGGGTGTACGGCTATCCGATGCGTGAGGCGTGCGTCATCGCCATGGAGGAGACGAGGAGGGCCCTGGAGCAGTATCCGGAGCTGACCCGGGTGATCTTCGTCCCCTTCAGCGCGGGTGCGGCGGCGCTCTACGAGGAAGCTTTCCAGGCGGAGTTCGGCGCGTGAAGGCAGTCATCCAGCGGGTGAGCGAGGCGCGGGTGACGGTGGAGGGGGAGGCCGTCGGCGCCATCTCCGGAGGAATCCTGGTCCTCCTCGGCGTGGAAAAGGGGGACGACGAGCGGGACGCGGCGTGGCTGGCGGAGAAGATCGCGGGGCTGCGGATCTTCGAGGACGCGGCGGGAAAGATGAACCTCTCGGTGCGGGAGGTGGACGGCGCCATCCTGGCGGTCTCCCAGTTCACCCTGGCGGGGAACTGCGCCAAGGGGCGGCGCCCCTCCTTCGACACGGCGGCGCCGCCGGACGAGGGGAAGCGACTCTACGAACGGTTCGTGGAACTGATGCGGGCAACGGGGCTGCCGGTGGCCACCGGCATCTTCCAGGCCGACATGAAGGTGCAGCTGGTGAACGACGGCCCGGTGACGTTCATCCTGGAGAGCCCCTGAGAGGAGCCGCCTTTCGTCCCGGCCCCGCACCGGACCGCAACGCAGCGCATAACAATCCCCTTCCCCCTCTTCCCCCCCCTGTGGTATACCAAGAGCGGATCCGCACCCATCCCCCCCGGAGCCCCGCGTGGAGCTGAAAACCGTCCTCGACAATCTGTACGCATCCCGGTCGTCCCGTCACCTGGCCAACGACCCCCTCTCCTTCTGCCACCGCTACCGCACGGCCGAGGACCGGGAGATCGCGGCGCTGGTCGCCTCGTCGCTGGCCTACGGCAACGTGAAGATCATCCTGCGCAGCCTTGCCGCGGTCTTCGCCGTCATGGGGGATTCTCCCCGGCGCTTCGTGGAGACCTTCGAGCCGGCGGAGGGGCTGCAGCTCTTTGCCGGCTTCAAGCACCGCTTCAACGACGGCCGGGACCTCTGCGCCCTCTTCCTGGCGGCCCGGACGATGATCGAGGAGGCCGACACCCTCGGCGACTACTTCCTCGGCTGTTACGATCCCCTGGCCGACGACATCACCCCCGCCCTCACCGAATACAGCGCCCGCATCCTCGCCTTCGACTACGCGCCGGTCTTCGGCACCCCGGTTATCCCGGACGATTCGTACTTTCCCTTCTTCTTCCCCTCCCCCGCCGCGGGGAGCGCCTGCAAGCGGCTCTGCATGTTCCTCCGCTGGGTGGTGCGGCCGGCGGACGGGATCGACCTCGGGCTCTGGAAGGAGGTGTCGCCGGCCAAGCTCGTGATCCCGGTGGATACCCACATCCACCGCATCGGCCGCAACCTGGGGCTCACGGCGCGCCGTCAGGCCGACTGGCGCACGGCCCGGGAGATCACGGCGGCGCTGCGGCGCCTCGACCCGGCGGACCCGGTGAAGTACGACTTCGCCCTCTGTCACCTGGGGATCTCCGAGGGGTGCGACGGCTCGGTGCGCCCCGCCTGCCGGGAGTGCCCGGTGGCAGAACTCTGCGGGGCAGAACGGCCATGAGCGGCACGCCGGCGGTGACCCTCGCCTCCTTCGACCCGGAGCGCCACCCGGCATCCTACCGTTTCGAGGAGATCGTGGAGGTGGTGGAGGCCCGCTCCCCGGAGGAGGTCCTCCCGGCGCTGCAGCGGGTGGCGGAGGCGGCCGCCCGGGGGCTCCACGGGGCGGGATTCGTCTCCTACGAAGCGGCACCGGGGCTCGGCACGGGACTCGCCACCCACCCCGCCGGCCCCCTCCCCCTGGTCTGGTTCGGCATCTTCGCGAAACGCGTCGCCATCGCCCCGCGCCTAGCCGGCGGCGATGGCGACGGGCCGACCTACGGGACCGAGGGGTGGGACGCCACCCTCTCTCCCGGCACCTACGGTACGGCCATCGACCGGATCAGGGAGTACATCGCCGCCGGCGACACCTACCAGGTGAACTTCACCCTCCGGCAGCACTTTCGCTTCACCGGCGACCCGGAGGCGTACTTCCACGACCTCTGCCGCGCCCAGCGGGCTCCCTTCTGCGCCTTCGTCGACACGGGACGATTCCGGCTTCTGTCGGCCTCCCCCGAGCTTTTCTTCGCCCTCCGCCACGGCACCCTCACCTGCCGCCCCATGAAGGGGACCGCCCGGCGGGGACGCTGGCACGCCGAGGACGAGGAGCAGCGGCGGCAGCTGGCGGCAAGCGAGAAGGAGCAGGCCGAGAACCTGATGATCGTCGATCTGCTGCGCAACGACATGGGGATGGTGGCCGAGACGGGGTCGGTGGAGGTGGACGGGCTTTTCGCCGTGGAGACGCTGGAGACGGTCCACCAGATGACCTCCACCATCACCGCCCGGCTCCGGAAGGGGGTCGGTCTCACGGAGCTCTTCCAGGCCCTCTTCCCCTGCGGCTCCGTGACCGGGGCGCCTAAGAAGCGGAGCATGGAGATCATCAGGGAACTGGAAGATTCCCCCCGCGGGGTCTACACGGGGTGCATCGGCTACGTCTCGCCGGGGAACGAGGCGCTCTTCAGCGTCGCGATCCGGACGGCGGTCATCGACGGGGAGACCGGGATGGGGGAGCTCGGGATCGGCAGCGGCGTCACCTTCGGCTCCCGCGCGGAGGCCGAGTACGCGGAATGCCTCGCCAAGGGGCGCTTTGCCCGGGAGCGGCTCCCCGACTTCCAGCTGGTGGAGACGATGCTCTACGACGAGGACAAGGGGTGCTTCCTGCTGGAGCGGCATCTGGCGCGGCTCTACCGCTCGGCCGCCTACTTCGGCTTCCCGGTCCGGCTCGGAACCATCACCACGGTGCTCGAACACCGCACCGCCCCCCTCGCCGGCCGGCACCGGGTGCGGCTCCTGCTGAGCCGCCGGGGCGGGTTCACCATCGAAACCGAGCCCCTTCCCGCCGACGGAGAGGAGCCGGTGCCGGTCAGCTTCGCCGCCGCCACCGTCGACTCCGCCGATCCGTTCCTCTACCACAAGACGACCCACCGCCCCCTCTACCGCCGCGAACTGGCGGCCCGCCCGGAGTGTGCCGACGTGATCTTCACCAACGAGCGGGGGGAGGTGACCGAGGCGGCCAACGCCAACGTGGTGGCCCGCATCGGGGGAGAGCTCGTCACCCCTCCCGTGGCATGTGGCCTCCTCCCCGGCACCTTCCGTGAGGAGCTCCTCGCCCTGGGCCAGGTGCGGGAACGGGTCATCACGCGGACGGAGCTGGAGCAGGCGGAGGATATCTTTCTCGTCAACTCGGTCAGGCAGTGGCGCGGGGCGCGGCTGACCTGATTCCATCCGGAAAACCAAGGAGAAAAACCATGCAGAAATTCGGATTCATCGGTCTCGGGATCATGGGGAGCGCCATGGCGAAGAATCTCGTCATGGCGGGATTCGACGTGACGGTCTGGAACCGCTCGCCGGAGAAGTGCGACGAGCTGGTGGCGCTGGGGGCGCGGCAGGCGGCAACGCCGCGGGAGGTGGTGGCGTCGGCCCCCCTCACCTTCGCCATGCTCGCCGACCCCGCGGCGGCCGAGGAGGTCTGTTTCGGCAAGAACGGGGTGCTGGAGGGGATCGGCGACGGGCGGGGCTACGTCGACATGTCGACGGTGGACCCGGCCACCTCCCAGCGGATCGGTTTCGCCGTGGCGGCAACGGGAGGGCGCTTCCTGGAGGCGCCGGTCTCGGGGAGCAAGAAGCCGGCGGAGGACGGCACGCTCATCATCCTCGCCGCCGGGGACCGGACCCTCTACGACGAGGCGATGCCCGGCTTCGAGAAGATGGGGAAAAAGGTCCTCCACCTGGGCGACGTCGGGAGGGGGGCCGAGATGAAGCTCGTGGTGAACATGATGATGGGGGGGATGATGGCGATCTTCTGCGAGGGGCTCGCCCTGGGGGGGAAAGCGGGACTGGCCTCTGACGACATCCTCGACGTCGTCGCCGCCGGTGCCATGGCGAACCCGATGTTCGCCCTCAAGGGGAAACTCATGGGCGAGGGGAACTTCGCGCCGGCCTTCCCCCTGAAGCACATGCAGAAGGACCTGCGCCTGGCGGTTGCCCTCGGCGAGCGGGTCGGGCAGCCCCTCTTCGCCGCCGCCACGGCCAACGAGCTCTTCAAGCGGGCATCCGCCGCCGGCTTCGGCGCCGAGGACTTCTCGGCCCTGTTCAAGACCACGGCCCCGTGAAAGCCCTCCTCACCTTCCTCGCCGTCAGCCTCATAAACGGCGCCTTCCTCTACCCCCTCTTCTACCTCGGGGTGGGGAAAGAGGTCTCCTGGCTCCTCGTGGCCGCCCAGGCCACGGGGGGCGTGTTCTGCCTCTACCTCCTCGTCAGACACCGCAAACGCTGGTAGAAAAGATGCTCCCCCTTACGGCTCGTCCCCCGTCGGGAGCGCCAGCTCGACAGACGTCGCTTCTCCCCCCTGTCCCTGCTCGTGGCCGGCTATCCACGCCCCGACATTCTCGGAAACAACCTCCTTTAGCCGCTCTTCGAGCCGGGCCTGGGCCTCGCGACGCTGCCGATCGGAGACCGGAATCTGCCGGACCTCGTAATGGACATGGGGGCCGGTGGAACGGCCGGTGTTGCCGGAAAGGGCAATGACGGTCTTCTCGTCGACGCGGTCTCCCGCCTTTACGCGAACCGATGCATTGTGGCCGTAGATGGTTATGTAGCCATTGCCGTGATCGATGGCCACCAGGTTCCCGTATCCCTTGTAGAGCCCGGCGTAGATGACCGTGCCGGTCTGGGTGGGGTAGACGGAGGTCCCTTCGGGGACGGCGATGTCGACCCCGTGGTGATAGACCATCCGGCCGCTGCCGAAGGGATCGGGACGCCAGCCGATGCCGGAGGTGATGGTCCCCCCGTCCACCGGCAGCCGCCGCGCCGCCGCCATGGCCGGAACGGCCATCAGTGCCACCGCCGCCAGAAAGATGAAACGTTTCATGACTGAAATCTCCCCCGCTGCATACCCGGTTCGTGTTTGTCCTAGCAATCCATATGCCACGTTTTGGCACAACAATGCAACCCGTGACTGACCGAAAAAGGCTTGTCTTTTCTCGAAAAAGTTGCCATAGTGAAGCGTTTTCAAGGACGGGCAGGCGCTCGTCTTTTCTTTTTTCCCGGGCCCCGGCCCCGCCACCGAACAATCCACGCGAGGAGTATCGTGTCATGCAGGAAAGAATCAGGAACATCGCCATCATCGCCCACGTCGACCACGGGAAGACCACCCTGGTGGACGCCATGCTGAAGCACGCCGGGGTCTTCCGGGAAAACGAGGCCATCACCGAGCGGGTCATGGACTCCAACGACCTGGAGAAGGAGCGCGGCATCACCATCCTGGCCAAGAACCTGTCGGTGCACCACGGCCGCTACAAGATCAACATCATCGACACCCCGGGCCACGCCGACTTCGGCGGCGAGGTGGAGCGGGTGCTGAAGATGGTCGACTCGGTGCTGCTGCTCGTCGACGCCCTGGACGGCCCCATGCCCCAGACCCGCTTCGTGCTCAAGAAGTCCCTGGACCTGGGGCTCAAGCCGATCGTCGTCATCAACAAGATCGACCGCCCCGGCGCCCGGGCCGACGAGGTGGTGGACATGGTCTTCGACCTTTTCTGCGAGCTGAACGCCAACGACGAGCAGTTGGACTTCCCCATCGTCTACACCAGCGCCAAGCTCGGCTTCGCCAAGCTGGATCTCGACACCGAGTCAAACAGCATGGAGCCGCTCTTCGCGGTGATCGAAGCCAACGTCCATCCGCCGGCCGGCGACGCCAAGGCGCCGTTCCAGCTCCTGGTCACCAACATCGACTACAACGACTACATCGGCCGCATCGCCACCGGCAAGATCTTCAACGGCAGCGTGAAGGCCGGCGAAACCGTGGCGCTGGTGCGCCGCGACGGCAGCGTGGTGCGTGGCCGCATCTCCAAGCTGCTGGGCTACGAAGGGCTCAAGCAGGTGGAGATCCCCGAGGCGTGCACCGGCGACATCATCACCGTGGCCGGCTTCGACGAGGTGGGGATCGGCGAGACCCTGGCCGCCGCCGACAATCCGGTGGCGCTCCCCTACGTCTCCATCGACGAGCCGACCATCGCCATGAACTTCATCGTCAACTCCTCCCCCTTCGCCGGCAAGGAGGGGAAGTTCGTCACCTCCCGCAACATCCGCGACCGCCTCGACCGTGAGCTGCGGACCAACGTATCGCTGCGGGTCGAGGACACCGGCAACGCCGACACCTTCAAGGTCTCCGGCCGCGGCGAGCTCCACCTCTCCATCCTTATCGAGAACATGCGCCGGGAAGGGTTCGAGATGGCGGTCTCCAAGCCCGAGGTCATCATGCGGGAGATCGACGGCAAGAAGATGGAGCCGATGGAGTACCTGGTGGTGGACGTCCCTTCGGAGTTCCAGGGGTCGATCATCGAAAAGATGGGGCCCCGCAAGGGGGAGATGACCTCCATGCAGCCCATGGGGGAGACGGTGCGCCTGGAGTTCATCGTGCCGGCCCGGGGACTCATCGGCCTGCGGGGCGAGCTCCTCACCGAGACCCGGGGCACCGCGGTCATGACCCACACCTTCCACGACTACGCCCCCTTCAAGGGTGACATCCCGGGGCGCAAGAACGGCGTCCTCATCGCCATGGAGAACGGCGAGACCACCGCCTACTCCCTGGACTCCCTCCAGCCCCGCGGCATCCTCTTCATCGGCCCCGGCGTCGAGGTCTACGGCGGGATGATCATCGGCCAGCACGCCAAGGACAACGACCTGGACGTGAACCCCTGCAAGGGGAAGAAGCTCACCAACGTCCGAGCCTCGGGCTCCGACGACGCCATCAAGCTCACCCCGCCCCGCGTCCTGACCCTGGAGCAGGCCCTGGAGTTCATCGACGACGATGAGCTGGTGGAGGTGACCCCCCAGTCGATCCGGCTCCGGAAGAAGGAGCTGGACCCGAACCGGCGGAAGCGCAAAGGGTAGCGGCAAACGTCCCACCTCCGTGCCGCCGGCAGCGTCGTCAGCGACCTGCCGGCGGCACCAATCGCGCAAGCGCGGCAGCGACACGTTTGCATTGACTTTGCCGGGCATTTTCTCTACCTTTTCCTGAATCCCCCTGGAAGGTGAGACGAACCATGAAGCTCTCCATACGCCGGACCCTGCATTCCCTCTGCGCCCTCTCCCTGCTCGCAGCCGCCGGCTGCGCCACCACGTCGGAGCCGGTGAGCAGGAACCCCGAGATGATCGCCAAAGAGGCCGAGGAGTTCCAGAGCTCCCGCCGCTACGAAGACGCCATCGCCCAGTGGAAGAAGGTGAAGGAGAGCTACGCCTCGCCCGAGATGACCACCCTGGCCGAGATGAAGATCGCCGACGCCCAGTTCGACAGCGGCACTTTCATCGAAGCGGCCGCCTCCTACGAGGAGTTCCGCAAGCTCCACCCCAATCACGAAAAGTCGGCCTACGCCCTCTACCGCCAAGCCTTGAGCTACTACAACCAGATCACCGGCATCGACACCGACCAGACGCCGACCACCAACTCCGTCGCCTTCTTCGAGTCGTTCCTGAAGCTCTACCCGACCTCCGAGTACGCCGCCGAGGTCCGGAACAAGCTCGAAGTCTGCCGGATGAAGCAGGTGGAATACGAGATCTACATCGGCCGGTTCTACTACCGGACCGACAAGTACGCCTCCGCCATCAAACGCCTCGAGGAGGCGCTCAAGAAATACCCCCGCTCGCCGCTCCACGACGAGACCCTCTACTATCTCGGCAAATCCTACGTCCTTGCCGGCGACCGGGCCAAGGGGCGCGAGGCGTTCCAGCGGCTCTTCAACGACTACCGCACGAGCAAATACGTGGACGAGGCGCGGCAGTTCCTCGACAAGAACTACTGATGAGATCCCTCCTGGCGCTCCTGGCGCTGCTCTGCCTCGCCGGCTGCAGCACGGAACGGCGCGCCGTGGAGGATGTCATGAGGCTGCGGGAAAAGGCCCTCGCCACGGCGGATGCCCCCCTCTACGCCTCCCTCCTCTCCTCCGCCTACCGCGACAAGGGGAAGGACTACACCGCCGAGCGGGCGGAACTGGAAGGGATGATCCGGGGCTTCGGACCGGTTTCCTACCGCTCCCTCGACCGCACCGTCACGGTGCACGGTGCCGACGCCACCGTCGCCGGCCGCTACGCCCTGAAGGTCACCTTCCGGGGACGGCCGCTGGAGCTCGCCGGCGAGGAGACCATCCACCTCCACCGCGAGACCGGCGGATGGAAGATCGTCGGCGGACTCTGAACGCGGGATCACGCGAGATGCAGACCATCCTCCTCATAGCCATTTTCGGCGCCCTCGGCTGCGTAAGCCGCTACCTCTTATCGGGATGGGTCTACACGCTCCTCGGGCGGGGGTTCCCCCACGGGACCTTTGCGGTGAACATCGTCGGGGCGTTCCTCATCGGGCTGATCATGGAGTTCGGCATCCGCAGCACCCTCCTCACCCACGAGCTCCGCAGCGCGCTCACCATCGGTTTCCTCGGCGGACTCACGACCTTCTCCACCTTCAGCTACGAAACCTTCAAGCTGCTCGAGGACGGCGAGTTTCTCACCGCCTCGGTGAACGTCCTGGCGAGCGTCGTGGTCTGCCTCGCCTGCACCTGGGTCGGCATCCTAGCGGCCCGCCACCTGTAAGGAGCTCCCCATGATGAGATTCAGCGGCGAAAAGGTCCTGATGCGGATCTTCATCGGCGAAAGCGACCGACACGGCCGCAAGCCCCTCTATGAAGCCCTCGTGGAGCTCTTCCGGCAGGAGGGGTTCGCCGGTGCCACGGTGCTCCGCGGCGTGGCTGGATTCGGCGCCTCCAGCGTCTATCATACCGACAAGCTTCTGGAGCTTTCCACCGACCTTCCGCTCGTGGTGGAGGTGGTGGAGGAGCAGGAGCGGATCGACGCCCTGATGCCGCGGATCGACGCCATGATGGACGGCGGGATGATAACCCTGGAGAAGGCGACCGTCATCCGGTACGAACGGCGGAGCGAACGCGAAGGGGCGAGGCCGTGAGGAGCGACCTCCGCCGTCTTGCGACGGAGATGGCTGTCATCGTCCTCGTGGCGGCGGCGGTCGGCATTGCCTGGAACTTCCGTCTGCTCCGCGACGTCTGGCAGGGGCATGCCTCGACCGCCTCGGCCCCGTCGTTGCCGGCGCCGAACGCTCCTGCCGAGCCGCTCCCCCTCGGGCTCATACAGATCAAGGAACTCGTCGACTCGAAGGAGGCCGTCATCATCGACGCCCGGGACCGGGAGGCCTTCCGCAAGGGGCATATCAGCGGAGCGCTCTCCCTCCCCCTCGGCGAGGCCGACCGCCTCGTGCCGGAATTGGTGGCAAAGACCCCGAAGGAGAAGCTCCTGGTCGTCTATTGCAACGGCTACGATTGTCACGACAGCAAGACCCTCGGCCGGCGGCTCCTGGCGGCCGGCTTTGGTCAGGTCTTCGTCTTCGAGGGGGGATTTCCGGAATGGCGCGACGCCGGCTACCCCGTCGCCCAGGGGGGGGAGTGATGCAACCCGTCGCCAGACATCTCACGGCGGTGCTCCGGGTGGCGCTCGGCGCCGTCTTCCTCTACGCCGGGATGCTCAAGATCTCCAATCCCGCCGCCTTCGCCGGGAGCATTGCCAGCTACCAGGTCATCGGCTACGTCGGGACCTACGTGGTGGCAGCCATCCTGCCGTGGGTAGAGGTGATCTGCGGCGCGCTCCTCGTCACCGGCTGGCGCGCCCGGACCGCCGCGGCGATGGCGGTGGTGCTGAACGTCGTCTTCATCGTCCTGCTCTTCTCCACCGTTGTCAGGGGGCTCGACATCGACTGCGGCTGCTTCAGGCAGGGGGGGGAAAAGACTTCGGCCTGGACCGCCATCTTCCGCGATCTCATGCTGATGGTGGCAGCGGGGTTCATCTACCGAAAGGGAACGCGCTGACGGCACCGCTTCCCTTGCCCCTCCGCCTGAAATGGTGTAGTATGCCGCTCGTTTTCATTAAGTAACGGAGCATAAACATTGAATCAGCTACTTCTCCTCGCCGGGGCCTATCTCCTCGGCTCGATCCCCACGGGGCTCCTCCTCGCCCGGGCCCTGGGCGTTGACATCAGAACCACCGGCAGCGGCAACATCGGCGCCACCAACGTCTACCGGACTATGGGACGCACGGTAGGCATCATGACCCTCGTGGGAGACTGCCTGAAGGGGCTCGTCCCGGTACTCGTGGCACGCCAGCTCGGCTTTGACGAGGCCTGGGTCGCCGCCGCCGGCCTCGCGGCATTCCTAGGCCATATCTACACCATCTTCCTCCGGTTCAAAGGGGGGAAAGGGGTTGCCACGGCCCTCGGCGTCTTCCTCGGCATCTCTCCCCTCGCCGTCCTGGTGGCACTGACGGTCTTCATCGGCATGGTCGCCAAATGGCGCTACATCTCCCTCGGCTCCATCACGGCCGCCGCCGTGATGCCCGTGGCCGTGGCGCTCCTCGAAGGGAAACCCCGCGTCGTTCTCCTCACCCTCGCCGTTTCCTTCCTCGTCATCTGGAAGCACCGGGAGAACATCCGCCGGCTCCGGGAAGGGACCGAAAACAAGTTCAAGGCATGACCGCTCCCCTCTCTCCAGACCATTGCCCGGTCCCCGAGGAGGATGATTCGGCAGGCGAGGCGCCGACCTCTTCGACTGCGGCATCCGCGTCTCCACCCCCGCGGTTCGACCTGAGGGACCGCCGCACTCGGGCGGCGCTGGCGCTCCTGCTCATCCTCCTTCTCACGCCGTTTATCCGCTACGCCTGGTTCCTCTTGCTCCCCTCCGGTAGCGGAAAGACCGTCCGGATCATCGATTTCGAGAAAGGAGACACCCCTCGCCGCATCGCCGACGAGCTGGAGCGGTCCGGCGTCATTTCCAGCGCCCGGCTCTTCGTCATCTACACCCGGCTTTCCGACGCCGCCGGACGGCTGCAGGCGGGAGAGTACCAGTTCACCGACGCCATGCGTCCCTCCGAGATCCTGCGCAAGATGGTGAACGGTGAGGTCTATGCCGAGCGGTTCGCGGTTCCCGAAGGATACTCCATCTATCAGGTGGCGGAGCTCCTCGAAGAGCGCCGGATCTTTCGCAGGGACGCCTTTCTCAAGGCCGCCGGTGACCCGAAACTTCTAACGGAGCTCGGCATCGACGGCACGAGCGTGGAGGGGTACCTTTCCCCGAGCACCTATAACGTCACGAAGAAGATGGACGAGGCCGCCCTCATCCGCGCCATGGTGGCCCATGCCGACAAGATCTACGCCGAACGGTTCGCTGCCGAGGCCCGTCGCCTCGGCATTTCTCGCCGGGAAGTCGTCACCCTCGCCTCACTGATCGAAAAGGAAGCCATCTCCGCCGCCGAGCGCCCCCTTATCTCGTCGGTCTTCCATAACCGCCTCGGAAAGGGGATGCGCCTTCAGAGCGACCCCACCGCCATCTACGGCATCCGCGCCTTTGGCGGGAACGTCTCAAAACGGGACATCGAGCGGGCAACCCCCTACAACACCTACCGCATCCCCGGCCTTCCTCCCGGCCCCATCGGCAACCCGAGCGACGCCGCGATCGATGCGGCTCTCCACCCGGCGCAGACCGGCTACCTCTACTTTGTCGCCAGGAAAGATGGAACCCACCACTTTTCCGCCACCCTGGCGGAGCACAACGCCGCCGTCCGCACCTACCTCAGGGGAGCTGCCGCCCCCACCACCGAACTCCGCACCGAGCATCCGTCGATCACCGGCCGTCGCTGATCGCTTTTCGTCAGGCAAAAGCAAAAGGCCCCGCCGTACTGGCAGGGCCTTTTGCGTGACTCTTTTTTAGCAGGGACCGCTATCCCTTTTCCACTGAAACTCCCGCCCAGTTCGCCCCCCGCGAAAGGAGCGTGTTCACGTTCAGGCTCCGGAAATGATACGGGGCAAACAGAAGACCCGGCTGGACCCGGTTCGACACCCGCGCTTTTCCCGTAACGCTCCCGCCTGCGCTGCTGAGCTTCAGCGGAGCGCCATCGCTAACCCCAAGCTTCGCCGCATCGGCCGGATGGATCTCCACATATCCCTCGGGTGCCACCTCGAGGTTATTCGCCGACCAGGTGGTGGTGCTTCCGCTGTGATAGAGGATCGCCCCGGCAAGGAGGGTATACGGCTGGGGCGCTGCCGCTGCAACAGTGCCGCCGATGGCAAGGGTGACGGGCCCCGTCGGCACGACGGCCGGAAGGGTGACGTCTGCCCCGTAGCCGGGGACCAGAGCGGCAATTTCGGCCATGATGGCAGCGGGAGTGGCGGGACGCGCCGCGCCGGTAAGTCGGTTGTAAAGTTCCGTCAGGATGTCCCAGTCTTCACGGGCGTCGCCCGGCGGGTTGACCGCCTTTGCAAGGGCCTGAATCCGACCGTCGATAGTAGTGAACGTTCCATTCTTTTCGGCCGCCACGGAAGAGGGGAAGAGCACGTGGGCGCACTTCGCCGCCTCGCCGGGGAACGGATCCTGGACGATGAGCAGTTCGAGCTTCTCCAGCGCCGCCCGGATCCTTCCCCCTTCGGGGAACGAAACCGTCGGGTCGCAGCCCAGAAGATAGAGGGCCTTGATGGTTCCCTGCTCGACCCCCTCGACGATCTGCCAGAGGTCTTTACCCGCCTCGGCCACAACCGGCCTCCCCCACGCCTTCTCGAAGGCGGAGGCTGCGGCGGTTCCCCGGTAGCCCGGCAGATGGTCGGGGGCAACCCCCATATCGAGAACGCCCCGGATGTTCGTCTTTTCATAAACAGGGAACAGCCCCCCTGCATCCTTGCCGAGAGCCCCGAGCACGAGGGCGAGATTGGCCAGCGCCCTGACCTTTTCGCCGGTACCGCCGCTTCGCATGAGATCGGCGCCAAAGATGACGGCAACGCTCTTCTTCCCGCCCAGCAGCTTCGCCGCTTCCCGGAGGTCGGCTTCGGAAACGCCGGAGGCGGCAGCAGCGGCGGCAACGGAAACGGAAGAGAGCGATGCCTTCAGCTCGGCAATATTGGTCACCCGCCGGGCGATGAAATCCGCATCCTCTCCCCCCTCCTCAAGCACGAGCTTAATGAGGGCGGCAATGACCGCCAGTTCGCTCCCCGGCCGGTATGCCAGATGGCTGTTGGCGAACTTCTTGAGCTTCACACCGCGCGGGTTCGCAAGGACCAGCTTGGCGTCGTTCTTGGTGACCGCCTTGATGACGCGGTACTCCATGCCGGTCGCCTCGGCATTGAGGTCGCAGCCAAAGACAAGGACCGCCGCAGCCTGATCGATGGCATCGATGGTGGCGTTGGCTCCGGTCAGGCCGAGCATCTCGCGGAGCGCAGTCTGGGCCTGTGCGAAACCGAGCCGCGCTTCGGAATCGATGTTGCTGCTCCCGATCCCTGCCCGGAAAAGCTTCTGGAAGAGGTAGTTCTCCTCGTTGGTGACCCGCGGCGAGCCGAGTCCTGCCACGGCGCCCGCTCCGTACTTCGCGACGATCTCTTTCAGACCGGTGACGGCGGCTCCCATGGCGGCATTCCAGTCGGAGCTGGCCCCCCGAACCATCGGCGCGGTAAGCCGGTCGGCCGAGTTCGCGTAACTGTAGCCGAACCGCCCGTTGATGCAGAGGTTGCCGCTGTTGTAGTTTCCGTCGTCGCTCGTCACCCGCTCCACCCGGCCGTTGCGGGTGTGATACTCGATCTGGCACCCAGCCGCGCAGAAGGCGCAAACGCTCTTGGTAACCGTGAAGGCCCAGGGGCGTCCCCGGAACTTGAACGGCTTGCTGATGAGGGTGCCGGTGGGACAGACGCCGACGCAGTTGCCGCAGAACTCGCAGTTGAGCGGTTTGCCGTCCACGGTATCGATGACCGTTGCCTCTCCGCGGTCCACGACGGCGATGGCATCGCAGCCGACCACCTCGTGGTCCACCTTAACGCACTTCTCGCAGAGGATGCAGCGGTTGGGGTCACTCTCGATGAGGGGCCAGTCGTACCGGATCTGGCGCCGTTCGAGGACCGCTCCGTACTCCTGCCGGGAGGCTCCCAGCCCGTAGCAGGAATTCTGAAGGTCACATTCGCCCCCGGCGTCACAGACCGGACAGTCGAGGGGGTGATTCACGAGGAGCAGTTCCACGATCTTCTGGCGGATTCGCGAGAGCTTCTCCGATTGGGTCGTAACGGCGATGCCGTCCTTCACCGGCGTATTGCATGCGGTCATGGGGCGGTCGACCCCTTCGACCTCCACCGCGCAGACGCGGCAGGCCCCGGTGGGGGAGACCTTCTTCAGCCAGCAGAGAGTCGGGATCGTAATGCCGAGGAGTTCAGCCGCCTCGAGGATCGTCGCCCCCTTCGCTACCGTGATATCCTTCCCGTCGATCGTGAGACTGACCATATCGTAATCACCTCGGATAGTAAGGCAAAAGGCCAAGGCCCAAAAGCGCGAAGGGGTTGCCCCGTTCCGGCTTGGACCTTAAGCCTTGTGCTGGTCTTGTTGCTTTCGTGACGCTGGCGCGTGCGGGTTCAGGCTAGACCGCCGCCATGGCGACGCGGTAACAGCGCAGGCACCGCTCGGCTTCGCGTACTGCGTGGCTGTCCGCAAAGCCGAGTTCGACTTCCTGATAGTTCTTGTAGCTGGCCCGCTCCTTGCCATGGACTTCGGACTGGTGCGCCCGCGCCACCGAGTCGAGCCAGGGGACCGCCTCTCCCTTGTCGTAAACCGGGAGATTGGTCAGGATGTCCTCGAAGAGCTCGTCTTCGGTGAGGGTGGCCTTCCCCTCCTCCAGCCAGCGCTGAATCACCTTCGCCGCCCGGTGACCACTCCCGATGCAGGCCACGACGGTGAGGGGGCCGATCTCGGCGTCGCCGCCGGCGAAGACTCCGTCCAGATCGGTGATGAGCGTCCGGGAGAGGGGGTTTCCCATGCCGTCCTTGAGGTCTTTCCCAGCCGCGTCCTTCAGCGGCAGGTACTTGGTGACGACGGTGTTCCACTTGGTGATGTCGATCCCCATGTTCTCCGGAATGAACGCCAGGTCCGGATCCTGGCCGATGGCCGGGATGACCGTATCGCACTCGACGACGAATTCGCTGCCGGGTACCGGTTCCGGACGGCGACGGCCGGAGGCATCGGGCTCGCCAAGGGCCATCCGGACGCATTCGACGCCGGTCACCTGCTCGCTGGCGTCGACGATGACCCGGGTCGGGAGGACCTGGAATTCGAACCGGACCCCTTCCTCGTCGGCGCCGTCAACTTCCCAGACGTCGGCCGGCATCTCCTTGCGGGAACGGCGATAGAGCAGCGTCGACTCTTCGGCCCCCTCGCGCAGGGCGACGCGGACGCAGTCGATGGCGGTGTTGCCGCCGCCGACGACGGCCACCTTCTTCCCCATGCCGGTGGGGCGTCCCATGTAGGCCTCGCGGAGGAAATCGATCCCTCCCTTGAGGAACCCCTTGTATCCCTTGTCTTCCCCTTCGACCCCCATCGGCTTGGAGCGATGGGCGCCGGGGGCCAGGAATACCGCATCGAACTTCTGCTTCAGCTCTTCGAGGGAAATATCCTTGCCGATGCGGGTATCATAGACGATCTCGACCCCCATGCTGGCGATGATGTCGATGTCCCGCTGCAGCAGGTGCCGCGGCTGGCGGTAGGGGGGGATGCCGACGGCGATCATCCCGCCGCCGAACCCCTCGGGAAGCGCTTCGTAGATTGTTACCGGATACCCCTCGAGCGCCAGGTAATATGCACAGGCGAGGCCGGCGGGACCGGCGCCCACCACGGCAACGGTCTTGCTCTTGCGGGGTTTGGGCTGCATGGGAGGCTGCATGCCGTGCATCCACTCGTAATCGGAGGCGGAGCGCTTGAGAACCATGATGCTGATGGCCTCATCCACGTTTTTGCGGCGGCAGTGGGTCTCGCAGGGGTGGGGGCAGACGCGGCCGCAGACCGAGGGAAGCGGCATGTTCTCGCGGATCACCGCGAGCGACTCGTCGAACCGGTACTCCTTGATCGCCTCGATGTAGGCGGGGATGTCGATATGGGCGGGACAGCGGTCCATGCAGGGGGCGGTGTACTTGTCGATGAACCGGTGGGCGGCCGCCGGCTTGCGAATCCCTGCAATGTAGGCAAGAAAATCCTCGCGAAAGTGCTTCACCGCATCGAGGACCGGCACGGTGGAACTCTGGCAGAGGGTACACTTGCAATTGGCGAGCAGCTCCGCCAGATCCTCGATGGTATCCAGGTCCTTCTCGCTGGCCCGTCCCTCGACGATGGCGGCGAGAACGTCCATGAGGACCCGCGTTCCCTTCTTGCCCGGGGTGCACTTGCCGCAGCAGTACTGGGTCTGGACCCGCTTCATGTACTCGGCGGCCATGGCCGGCACGTCAACGCTGCCGTCGAAAAGGATTATTCCGTCCCACCCCATGAAAGCGGACAGCGAACGCTCCCCGTCAACGGTGGTCGGGAGCCTGAAGCTCGCCTCCTGGGCCGCGCCTCCCTTGCGGTTGTCGACGACCGTCCTCCCCCAGCTGGAAAAAACCACCTGTGCCACGCACGCCTCCGTTCAGACCTTCACAGAGCTAGTCAAAAAGTCTTAACTACCTGCTTTTATTATCAAAAATTGAACCGACAAATTGTATACAGTATGCAGTATCTATCACATTCAACTGTGACAAATCAAGGGAAAAATCATCAATGGATTGGTTTCTCCTCAGGATTGAAGCCCCAGGGCTCCTCTGGTATAGTCTGCGGAGAGCATTCGGCCTGCGGCTGTGGCGTCGGCCCATCAACTGTTCGGACAACACCATTAACAATTGAAGAGAGGACACCGTTCATGTACCGGGAACCGTTCAAATCACTCTTTGAAGTCAACATGGGGGTACGACAGGGAGAACGTATCATCGTTTTCGGCGATACGGTCCGCGCCGACGAGACCTCCTCTGCGGCAGACCGGGAACGGCGGCTCCGCCTCCTGGAGGTCGCGGGGGAAGCGGCACGGTTCGCCGACGAGACCTATGGCGCCACCACATTCGTATCCTTCCCCGCCACGGCGGCATCGGGAGCAGAGCCGCCGGAACCCCTCTGGCAGGCAGTCTTCGGCGAAGCGATCGTTGACCTGCTGGCCCGGGAAGGGCTCCTGGCGCGGCTTCTGGCCAAGCAGGCCACGACGGCCGAGGTGGAGCGGGCGCGGGAAATCGTCGCTGCCCACCGGCACGACGTTGCGGACGTGATCATCGCCCTCTCCAACAACTCCACAAGCCATACGCGCTTCCGCGCGCTGGCAAATGCCGCGGGAGGACGCTTTGCAAGCCTTCCCCACTTCGATCCCGACATGTTCTTCACCTCCATGCAGGTCGACTGGCCCCGCCTCGCCGTGCGTACCGGCAGGCTTGCGGAGGCCGTCAACGCCGCCGTCGAAATAGTGGTGGAGAGCCCCAACGGAACCCGGATGACGTTCGGCAAAGGGGGGCGGATGGCAGAGGGGGACGACGGGCTGCTCATCGAGCCGGGAAGTTTCGGCAATCTTCCGGCGGGAGAGGTCTACCTGGCCCCGGTGGAAGGGACCAGCGAGGGGGTAATGGTCCTGGAGTACGGGCCGACCCGTGCGCTCGCCTCTCCGCTCGAACTGGTGGTGCGCCAGGGAAGAGTGGTGGAGATCCGGGGTGACGAGCCTCACCGGGCGACCCTGGAGCGAAAATTCGCGGAGAGCGAACTGAACCGGAACATCGCCGAGCTCGGCATCGGGACCAATGACCGCGCAAGCCGCCCCGACAACATCTTGGAGGCGGAGAAGATCCTCGGCACGATCCATATCGCCCTCGGCGACAACTCCGGCTTCGGCGGCACGGTCCAAACCCCCTTCCACGAAGACTACGTCTTCTACCGCCCCACCCTCACCGCCGTGGCCGCAGACGGCACCGCCACGGTGCTCCTCCGGGACGGCAAGCTCCTTCTTCCCGACTGAGCGGGGAAATTTTCCTCAAGTCTTCCTGCTCCCTTCCGATACATATAATCGGGAGAAATGACCCGTATATGGCGCCATGCTCCCGGCGCCCGCGCAATGCGGGCACATCCATCACGATGCCTACGAGGTCGGGACATGGCTGACGCCGGACCGCAGAACAGGGGAAGACTGACCTTCTCGCTTGAGGGGGGACAAAAACTTCTGGCGTCCTACACTCCGGCGGACGGCGAGAAGAGCCCCTTCACCATCGGTGCGATCAAGCAGGCATTCCTGGCAAGCGGCTACGCCGACCACTTCATCTTCGACAACGCCCTCGAAGAACTCCTCACCCGCTGCAACACAATCACGCAACCCTTCACCGTCGCCATCGGCGAACGCCGTGACGGCACCTTCGCAATCCGCTGCTCCCACGACGGCGTCGAGGCATATCTCATCATAGCTCCGCCGTGGGGAGGGACTCCGGTCAGCCTCGACCAGGTCCGGCGGGGACTTACGGAGAAAAAGATCGTCACCGGGGTCCGCCACGCCGAGATCGAAGCGGCGGTCGCCTCGGGGCGTCCCCAGGAAATCCTCGCCGCCAGCGGCTGCCCCCCCGAGCCGGGCACCGACGGCGAACTCATCAGCCTCCTCCCCGAAGTCAAGGAGCGGATTCCGCGCTGCGCAGGGGAAGACGGCATCGTCGACTACCGCAACCTCGGGGAGCTCGTGAGCGTCGCCGCCGGCACCCCCCTCATGCGCCGCATCCCGCCGGTCCCCGGAACGGTGGGCGAGAGCGTCTTCGGGAAGGAAATCCCCCCGCCGCCAGTGGCCGACGTGCAGTTTGCCCAGAACCCCAGCGGTGCGGAGATATCTCCCGACGACCCCAACCTCCTGGTGGCCGCCATCGCCGGACAGCCGGTCCTCGCCAAGGATTGCGTGACCGTCGAGCCGGTCCTTACGATGAAGAGCGTCGACCTCTCCAGCGGCAACCTGTCGTTCATCGGCTCCATCGTCGTCACAGGCGACATCACGGCGGGGATGACGGTGCAGGCATCGGGCGACATCTCCGTCGGCGGGGTGGTAGAGGCGGCAAAGGTGGAGGCGGGGGGCAACATCGAGGTAAACGGCGGCATCATCGGCCAGGGGGAAGTACGCAACGCCCGCGGGGAACTGGGCGAAGAAACGGCCCGCGTCAGCGCCAAGGGATCGGTCACGGCCCTCTTTACGGAAAACGCCGTGGTCACGGCCGGGTCCGACATTCTCGTCCAGGGATTCGTCATGCAGAGCGAGCTTTCAGCCGGCAACCGGATTGCCGTGGGCGAAGAGGGGAGCCAGAAGGGGCATATCATCGGCGGCAGCTGCCAGGCGGTAAACCGCATCCAGGCGATCACCCTCGGCTCCCACGCAGGGGTCCACACCATGGTCTGCGTCGGCGTCGATCCAACCGTGCGGGAGAAGTTCTCCACCGTGAAGCTGAAGCTCCAGGAAAAGGAACGGGAATTGGACGAGATCACGAAAAAACTCTCGTACTTTACCGAAAATCCCGCCAAAGCACTCCCCAACCAAGTCGAAAAAACCCGGTTGGACCGCGAGAAACTCGCAACCGCCGTGGCGGAACTGTCCGGCGAGAAGAAACGCCTCCAGAAACGCCTCGAACGCGTCGCCAACGCCCAGATCACCGTGGAACGATCGGTACTGAGCGGCGTCATCATCTCCATCGGCACCAAGGCGCTCCAGATCGTCGAGGACCTGGGGCCGACCACGTTCCGGCTCGAAGAGGGAGAAATCGTCGTCTCATCCTGATCTCCGTCCCCCGCCCCCCCATGCACCCTGATTCTCCCATCCCCGCAGTTGACACGGCCTATCGAGTATGGGAACGTATACCCATCGAAACGGAGGCCCCATGCGCATAATCGGACTGACCGGCGGAATCGCGTCGGGAAAGAGCACCGTGACACGGATCCTGGAACGGCTCGGCACGGCGGTCATCGACGCGGACCAACTGGCCCGGGAGGCGGTCGTGCCCGGAACCGCCGGCCATCGTGCCATCGTCGAGACCTTCGGACCGGCCGTTCTCCTTCCCGACGGCGCCATCGACCGCCCGGCCCTCGGACGGATCATCTTCGCCGACCCCGTCGCCCGCGGCAAGCTGGAAGCCATCACCCACCCGGCCATTGCAGCCCTGGCCGAACAAAAGCTGGCGGAGCTTCGCCGGCGCGGCGAGAGGGTGGCATTCTACGTGGCGCCGCTCCTCATCGAGGCGGGGGCCACAGGGAGGGTCGACGAGATCTGGGTGGTCTATGTCGACCGGGAAACCCAACTGGCGCGGCTGACGGCCCGCGACGGCATCACCCGCCACGAGGCCGAGCAGCGCCTCGCCGCCCAGATGCCGATGGAGGAGAAAGCAGCCCGGGGGGCAGTGGTCATCGACAACCGGGGAGAGCCGTCGGAGCTGGAACGGCAGGTGCTGATGCTGTGGGACCGCCATTGCCGCGCCGGAGATTGAACGCCGCATCGACTCCTCTCGCTCAACGAAAAAAGCCCCCGACGCACTGCCGGGGGCTTTTCTGTTTCGCTCTCTGCCGTCTCGTTACTTGTGGTAACCGAGCTTCATGGAGATATCGTCCGCCGCCTTCTTGACGAGGGGGACCAGCTCTTTATCCAGCCGCTCATCGGTGAAGCGCATGGAAGGTCCCGAGAGGCTCACGGCACCGATGATCCGGCGGGTATAGTCGCGAATCGGCGCCGCCACGCAGCGAACCCCGATATCGAGCTCTTCGTTGTCAATGGCGTATCCCTGCTCCACCACCTGCTTCAAATCCTTTTTCAGGACATCCTTGTCGGTGATGGTGTTCGGCGTGTACCCCTTCAGCTCCTTGTGGGGGAAGAAGCTGTCCAGCTCCTCGTCGGGGAGCGACGCGATCTGCACCTTGCCGGCCGCCGTGGCATACGCGGGGAGACGCGAGCCGACGCGGGGGACGACCCGCACGGTCATGTCGGTCTCCACCACGTCCAGGTAGACGATGCTCTGCTCCTTGAGTATCGCCACGTACGCGGTCTCGTTGCACTGGCTGACGAGGGACTCAAGCACCGGCCGCGACTGGCGCAGGATCCCCATCTGACGGATGAAGGTCTGGCCCAGCTCCAGGGTCTTCAGGCCAAGACGGTAATTCTCGGTCACCCGGTTCTGTTCGATATACCCCCGGGACTCGAGGGTCGCGAGGAGGCGAAAGACGTTGTTCTTATGCAGCTTGAGCCGCTTGGAGAGTTCGGTAACCCCAAGCTCGTCCACATCATCGTGGAACTGTTCCAGAAGGTCGAGTGCGTGATCGACCGCCTGGATGATATATTCCGATTTGTCCTTTTTGGCCATTGGTGCCCCTTTTTCTCAGGAAAAAAGATGAATTTAGTTTGATACTTCGTCAGAAAAAATAAGTCAAGCCAAACATGGGGGACGCGAAACCACGGAAGAAACCGTCGGCCGCGCTCCCCTCCCGGAGAGAAAAAGCCGCTCCTGCCGCATCCTCTTCCCATCATACCATATAATTTGAAAAACGATAGAATATCGTTTTATAATTGTCAAGGGTGAATATTTGCTTTATAGTCGCCACCGAAGCGGCCACATGGGCATCCACAGCCATGTCCGGGCCAAAAAAGCCGGCCGGCCGGAACGTTGCGAACGGCCTCCATGGCAGGGGGCGTAACGCCGACGACCATCACGCCCGTTTTATTCCCGGGAGGAGAGCATGCTGAATCTGCGCAAAAAGATCCTGGTGGCCATCGACGGCTCCCCCCTTTCCGACAAGGCGGCCGAAGAGGCGGTCCGGATGGCGGCGGGGAACCCGAGCCAGTTCAAAAGCAAGATCTACGCCATGCTGGTCCTTCCCAATGCGCCCCGCAGCACGTTCACCGACTTCGTCCCCCCCGCGCCCATCACGGAGACGAAGGAGTGGGACGAACTGCGCGAGCGGGTCTTCTACGTGATCGAGAAGGATGCCCGGGAGGCGGGAATCCCCCTGGAGATCAAGGCCGTGTACGGCGACCCCGCCGACCAGCTGATCGCCTTTGCCGAGCAGGAGCAGATCGACGTCATCGTCATCGGCAGCTCCGGCAAGGGGTTCATCAAGCGAAAGCTCCTCGGCAGCGTCTCCCACAAGGTGGCGAAAAACGCCCCGTGCTCGGTCTACATCGTCAGGGGGTAGCGGAGCCGGTGCCGGTGCGGAGGTAGGCAAGGACCTCCCGCAGACTCTCGACGATGATCCGCTCGTCGCGGGGAAACTCCTCGGGGGAGAGCTCAAGGGTAAGGGTCTCGTGGTAGCCGGTGCTTCGCAGGTGGTTGAGGAAGCGGGTCAGGGGGAGGATGCCGTGCCCCGGCAGCAGGTGCTCCCGGCCATGGCCGTAGTCGGAGAAATGGACGTTGCGGATCCGTCCCGAATTGTAGCAGAGGTAGAAATCGTTGATGAAATTGGCCTTCCCCGACCCCATGTGAGTGGTGTCGAAGGTCATGAAGAGGTTCCGCTCCTGGATGAAATCGATGAACTTGGCGGTCTGGGAGAGGATGTGGGGATTCACCCGAAACCTCTTCCCCACCCACGGCATGTTCTCCAGCGTGACGATGACTGCCCCGCCCCCCACCTCCTTCTGAAAATCCATCACCGTGTACATCCACCGCCAGAAGCCGACCTCGAACCCCATCCAGGAGGGGGGGTGGAAGTTGACCAGCGGTACCCCGGCGGCGGCGGCAAGCTCCACGCACCGTTTGAGGGAGTCGATGGGGCTCCCCCAGCCGTCCAGCGGCATGAACGGGGCATGAATCGAGTTGATCGGGATGATCTCCGCCAGCTCCTCCATGAGCTTGCGGCAGTTGACCTTCTGGAAATCCTGGTTGATGATCAGTTCGACCCCGTCGAACCCCGCCTCCCGGGCGATCGCCACCACCTTGCCGAGGGGAAGGGTGAAGAGGGTGCCGGTGGAAAGAGAAATCCTCATCCCGCTCACCCCTGGCCGGCCATGCTGCTGTAGACCATCTTCTGGAGGGTTCCCACCGCCTCCAGCCCCCGCTTCAGTTCTTCCTGCTCATCCACCGCCAGGGTCGACGGAGAGATGAACATCCCGCTGGCGCGCCCCCCCCGTGCGATTTCCTCCGCCAGGGCAAACTTCCCGAGGGCATGCCAGGCGAACAGAAGCTGTTCTGCCAGCTCCACATCGATCCGCCCCCCCTGCAGCAACCCCCGGATCCGCTCCACCGTCCCGCTCTCCGGGATGTCGAAGCGCACCGTCAGCACCCGGACGATGGCCACCAGCGGCTCGACGCCGTAGAGCCCCAGATTGAACTCGCCCCGGTGCGCCCCCCCCCGCTCCACCCGGAAGCGCCCGAAGAAGTCGAACCCCGACGGCATCATCGCCGTCCGCCGGGCCGCTTCCCGCACCGCATCCTGGTGGTAGCCGAGCATCGCCCGGACGAGATTGACCATCCCCGCGGCCAGGGAGGCGTCGCCCGCCACGAGCCGCAGGTCCGCCAGCCTGATGAGCCCCTCCAGATCGCCGTCTCCTTCGGCGAGACGCGTCGCGATCCGCGTCCGCCACTCCGCCATGCTCCCGCGCCAGGCCGGCAGTGACGGCAGGACGCCGGAGCGATCCGCAAGGCCGAGGTCGCAGAGGATTTCCGCGCCTTGCCCGGCAAAGGCCGTCACCGCCTCCCCCTCATCCCCTTCCGCCCCGTGGACCAGCAGAAAATCGCCGAGGGAAAAGAGGGTTCCCTCCCCCCGGCCAGCCGCGCCGACCCCCATCAGGCACCAGGGGACGGACGGAAGCGGCCGGGCAAGACGGAACGCCGCCGCCGCCGCACGGTCGGTAACTGCCGTGCAGACCAGATGACAGGCCGCCACGGAACCGCGCCGCCGGAAATAATCGGCGACCATGTCGCGCAGTCGCTGGAGGGGGACGGCCAGGCCTTCGGCATCGCCAGCCTCGTCGATGGCGGCCACCTCCCGTCCGACCTCAGCGTAAAACCGTTCCTCGAAGGCGATCTCGTCGCGGAGGGTCCCCGCCACCCCTTCCAGGAGCGCCAGTTCCTCACCCGGAGGAAGATGCGCCATCCGGCCATGGAGATCCCGCCGCAGGCGTGCGAGAAAATCGGCCGTTCCCTGTCGGGAGAGGACATCCTCCCCCCTGGCTCCGAGAAAGATCGGCATGCTACCTCCGGATCACTCCATGTGGCCGTGGACCTGCTCGGCCAGAAAACGGCGCATCTCCTCGGACGGTGGGGGGGTGAGGAGGGAGACCGCGATCATCACCGCCACCACGAGGGGGGCGCCGAAAAGGGCCGACGAGGTGAGGGGAAAGATATCCGCCACCGCCGGGACGACACCGCCGAAGAGGGGGGTGGCGAAGGTGACGACGACGCCGGTCAGCATCCCCGCAATGGCGCCGTAGCGGTTTGCCCGCCCCCACCAGATGCCGAGGAGAAAGGCGGGAAAGATGGTGTTGCCGGCCAGCGCGAAGGCCACCGCCGTGATCTCGGCGATGAGCCCCGGCGGATGGAGGGCGATGAAAAGGACCACGGCGGAAAGGACGACGACCGCCCCCTTGGCGAGGGCCATCTTGGTCACCTCCGACGCCCGGGGGTTGATGATACGGTAATAGATGTCGTGGGAGAGGGAAGCAGCGCCGGTTATGAGAAGCCCCGCCACGGTGAAGAAGGCGGCGCTCGTCGCCCCCGCCGCCAGGATGCCGATCATCCACGCCGGCAACCCCCCCATGACTGCCGTCCTGATCACGACGATGTCGGCCATGCCGGTTGTCGCTGCAGGAGGGGGAACCATCCCCGCCCGGGCCTCCAGGAGGCGGGCAAAGACCGCGTAAGCCGGGGCCGACCAGTAGATGAGGGCGATGAAGAAGAGCCCCCAGACCAGGCTCCAGCGGGCATCGCGGATATTGGGGACCACGTAGAAGCGCGACAGCACGTGGGGAAGGCCGGCGGTCCCCACCATGAGGGTGAAGCAGAGGGCGACCCACTGGAAGAGGGTTCCCGAGGCAAAGGGGGCGGCAAAATTGATGCCGAACTCCCGTTTCAGATCCTGAATCGCCACCCCGTAGCCGAACTGGGGGAGCATCCAGAAGTAGCCGAGCTTGTACGCCAGGGCCATGAGCGGGAGGATGAAGGAGACGATCAGGACAGTGTACTGGAGCTGTTGGTTGCGGGCCACCCCGAGCACCCCCGAGAGGATCACGTAGCCCACCGCCACGGCGCCGCCGAGGAGAAGGCCGCTGCGGTAGTCGGTGCCGAAGAGCCAGGCGAAGAGCATCCCGATCCCCTTGAACTGGGCGGTGCAGTAGATGACCGAGATGGTGATGGAGATGCCGGCCGAGATGAGCCGCGCCGCGGGGGAATCGTAGCGGGCCCCCACGAAATCGGGGGCGGTGTACTTGCCGAAGCGCCGGATCTGCCCCGCCATGAGGACCAACAGCAGGACGTAGCCGCCGGTCCAGCCGATGACGTAGGCGAGGGCATAGTACCCCTGGAGGTAGAGGAGCCCCCCCATGCCGAGGAAACTCGCCGCGCTCATCCAGTTGCTGGCGATGGCCGCCCCGCCCCCCACCCGGCCGATGTAGCGGCCGCCGAAGCCGTAGTCGCTCATCTCGCGGCTCCGGGCCCGGAGCCCCGACACGATGAAGGAGCCGAGGGTCGCGGCCACGATGAGCAGGGGGATGAGATTGAATCCGGCGTCAGTCATGGCTGCGGTCCCTTCTGCGGCTGTGGCGCTCGGTGTGGCGGTCGATGTAGATGTTGAACAGGATGCAGAGAATGATGAACCAGAGGGGAAGGAACTGGCCGGTGAACCAGAAGTGCCAGGGGAAGGAGAGAAACGTCAGGCGGGTGAAGATCCCTTCGCCGGCAGGGGTCTCGGCCAGCAGCCGGAGCACGGCCTGGAAACCGAAATTCACCATCCCCCACCCCAGGAGAACGGCGAGAATGATCGCCACCTCGCCGGTCATGTACCCCTGCCGGGGGCGGAAGAGATTGACGTCGTACCGCTCGCGGTCCTGTTGCATTGAACACCCCTCCCCACGACGTATTGTACCGTACAATGGCGGCATGCGCCCACAGCATCCCCGGCCGGCTGGCCCGGGCCTCATTCCGGCTTCATGATCTCCCGCAGCACCGCCGTAGCGTAGCTCCCCTTCGGCAGCGAGAACTCCAGGACGAGCCCGTCGGCATCGACTTCCGTCCGCGGGTCGCCCACCGGCACCCGCAGGGGACGGCGCTCCCCCTCCATCCGCAGCCCGCCCGGAAGGTCGAAGCTGGCGGGGGTAAGCCCTGCGGCGGCAAGGAGCGCCCCTTCCCGCTCCCCCACCTCCTCGCTGGCGGGGGTCATCCGGCAGCCGAAGATCGGGCCGGTGGGAGAGATTTCGAACCGCGCCGCCCGGGGGGCCTCCACGGCGGCATCCTCCACGAGGAAACAGGCGCCGTTTTCGTGCTTCCAGGCGAGATCCCCCGCCAGGACCGTGTCGAGGGAGTCGATCCGGGCCGCCACCACCTGGTCGAAGAGGTGGGACTGGCAGGCCGAGAGGTAGAGCTTCTTGAGGCGGGGATGGACCGACTGGAAGGCCCGCTCGAAATCGCCGGGGCGCTTCGCCAGGCGTTGGAGCACCTCCCGCTCGGTCCGGCAGTGCCCCGGGAAGAGGCGGATGCTCTCCTCGATCTCCCCCCGGCGGTACGCATCGATGGCCCCCCGCCACCCCTCCCCTTCCACCTTCGTCGGGTCGCCGATCAGGAGGTCCACTGCCCCCCGCCAGTCGCCGGCGAGCATGGCCCGGCCGATGAGATGGCTGTTCCCCTGCACGCCGTAGCGCTGCTCCCCGAAGCGGTTCGGCACCCCGCGCCGCGTGAGCACGGCCAGGATCTCCCCGGCCCGGGAAAGGGCCTCCGGCACCACTCCCCGCACCCGGATCAGGAAGCGGTTCCCCGCCAGATGGCCGAGCCGGAGCTTGTTGCGGTGGCGCTCCGCCGAGAGGACCGCGATGCCGGGAAGCTCCAGGGCCCGGACCTCCTCCGGCGCCACCCGGGGCAGCGACACGGTCTGGCGGGTCACCCCGCGGCTGTCTTTCATCCCGGCGTAGCCGACCTCCCGCTCCGGTACTTTCAAAGCCCGTGCCAGCCGCCGGATCGCCTCCAGAGTGGTGATGCCGCGCTTCTCGATGAGGGCGTAGGTGTGCCCCCCCTCCCCGCACGGCAGATAAAGCGGAAGCTCCTCCACCATGAAGTCTTCGGCGCTCTCCTTGATGCTTCCGCCGGTGCCGGGAAGGCCGGCGGTCAGATAACGGCTCGTCGGCTCATCGTTCCTCACGCCTTACCCCTCGCTCGTCTTGCGGTAGTGGACGAAGTAGATCCGCTTCCCCTCGGCCATGAACTTCTGCATGTACTTGGAGAGGTGGTACCCCGCCAGTTCGTGGCGGTAGCGGTCGGGGGCGAGCATGTTCTCATACCCCGGCACCCCCGTCATGAATTCCGCCACGTCGAGCCCGTAGTCGTCGAAGTCGGTGGCGAAGTAGAAATCCCCCCCCGGCGCCAGGTAGTGGCGGATGAAGCCGGCGAACTCCGCGTTCACGAGCCGGCGCTTGCGGTGCCGCTTCTTGGGCCACGGATCGGGGCAATTGATGTGAACCGCCGCGAGGGATCCGGGGGGAATCCGCTCGGCGACGAACTTCCGCGCCTCGTCCCGGACGACCCGGACGTTGGCGAGGCCGTGCTTCTCGATCCGGCGGCAGGTCTTGTAACACCCCTTGTTGTAGAAATCGATGGCGATGTAGTTCAGGTCGGGGCGGTCGGCGGCGGTCTTGGCGATAAAATCGCCGATGCCGCAGCCGATCTCCAGGGCGAGCGGATTGGCGTTGTCGAAGAGGGCGTACCAGTCGACCGGCGCGGCCAGGTCGTCGGGGTTGAGGAAAAATGGGGATTGAATCTCGATCATTCGCTGCATGGACGGGTTCCCGATGGTGTGAAAGTCCGCGTACCATAGCATAAAACGGCCAAAACGCGGAAGCGCTTTTCTTGCCATTTAGTCCCTGCTGTGCTATAGCTATCCGATTGAAATAACGTAAAAAAGGAACACCAGATGAAATTCAGTGACTTGAACCTCCCCGAACCGGTCCTCCGCGGGGTCGTCGATGCGGGGTTTGCCGACTGCACCCCGATCCAGGAAAAGACCCTCCCCCTCTCCCTCGCGGGGCGCGATGTGGCCGGCCAGGCCCAGACCGGCACCGGCAAGACCGCCGCCTTCCTCATCTCCCTCTTCACCAAGCTGCTGGCGAACGAAAAGCAGGGAGAGAGCCGCCATCCCCGGGCCCTGATCCTCGCCCCCACCCGGGAGCTGGTGGTCCAGATCGAGAAGGACGCCCAGGTGCTCGGCGCCCACTGCGGCCTCTCCATCCAGGCGATCTACGGCGGGGTCGACTACATGAAGCAGCGCAACGCCCTCAAGGAAGGGGCCGACGTGGTGGTCGGCACCCCGGGGCGGCTCATCGACTACCTGAAGCAGAAGGTCTACTCCCTCAAGGAGATCGAGGTCCTCGTCATCGACGAGGCGGACCGGATGTTCGACATGGGCTTCATCGCCGACCTCCGCTTCATCCTCCGGCGCCTCCCCCCCTACGACAAGCGCCAGAACCTCATGTTCTCCGCCACCCTCAACCAGCGGGTGATGGAGCTTGCCTACGAGTTCATGAACGTCCCCGAGAAGGTGGCGGTCACCCCCGAGCAGATGACCGCCGAACGGGTGGAGCAGGTCCTCTACCACGTGGGGCGCAAGGAGAAGTTCCCGCTCCTCCTCGGCCTTCTGCGCAAGGAGGGGATGGCACGGACCATGATCTTCGTCAACACCAAGCGCGAAGCAGAATTCCTGGACGAGCGGCTGAATGCCAACGACTTCCCCTGCCGGGTCATCTCCGGCGACGTGGAGCAGCGCAAGCGGCTGCGGATCCTGGAGGACTTCAAGAGCGGCACGCTCCCGATCATGATCGCCACCGACGTCGCCTCCCGGGGGCTCCACATCGACGGGGTCTCCCACGTCATCAACTACGACCTCCCCCAGGACGCCGAGGACTACGTCCACCGCATCGGCCGCACCGCCCGGGCCGGCGCCGAGGGGAAGGCGATCTCCATGGCCGACGAGGACGGCGCCTTCCACCTGGAGGCGATCCACGAGTACATCAAGGACAAGATCCCGGTGGAGTGGGCCGAGGATGATCTCTTCGTCCACGACTTCAAGCGGGTGAAGCCGAAGGCCAAGCACCACGAGGCCCGGGCCAAGGGACCGATCCATCACGGAAAGAGGCATCCGGAAGGGGAGAAGAAAGACGCGGGCGCCGAAGGTGACGCGAAGAAACGCCGGAGCCGCCCCCGGAAGAAGAAGCCGGCGGGGGAAAATCCGAAACCGGAGTAGCGGCACCGGATGATCGGTGCGGGAGAGATGAAAAAGGGGAATGGCCAGCGGGCCGTTCCCCTTTTTTGCACCGTGGAGTGTTCTGAGCGGAGCAGACCCCGTCCATCTGCCGGTCTCAGGCTACAGGATCACTCGTACCGCAGCGCGTCGATGGGGTTCAGGTTGGCCGCCTTACGGGCAGGATAGAAGCCGAAGAAGACGCCGACCCCGGCGGAGAAGGCAAAGGCGATGACGATCGCCTGGGTGGAGATCAGGGTCGGCCACTGCATCAGCTTCGAGATCGCCGTGGCCCCCGCCACCCCGAGGAGCATGCCGACCACCCCGCCGCAGGTGGTGAGGAGCACCGCCTCGGTGAGGAACTGCAGCAGGATGTCCCGCTGCTTGGCGCCGATGGCCATCCGGATCCCGATCTCCCGGGTCCGCTCCGTCACCGACACCAGCATGATGTTCATGATGCCGATCCCCCCCACGATGAGGGAGATGGAAGCCACCGCCCCCAGGAGGATCGACATGACCTTGGAGGACTGCTCGGAGACCGCCAGGATCTCCGAGAGGTTGCGCACCGTGAAGTCCCGCTCCCGGCTCGGGCCGATCCGATGCCGCTGGTCCAGGAGCGCGGTCACCTCCTCCTCGGCCTTTTTCAGGACGTCGGCGCTCTTGGCCTGGATCATCATGGCGCTCACCGTATTGGGGAACTGGCTGCCGAAGAGCTTGCGCTGGGCGGTGCGGAGCGGGATGAAGATCACGTCGTCCTGGTCGGTCCCCTGGGGGGACTGCCCCTTCTTCCCGAGGAGTCCGATGACGGTGAAGGGGATCTTCTTGATCCGGATGATCTTGCCGATGGGATCGGCGTCGCCGAAGAGGCTGTCGGCCACGGTCTGGCCGATGAGGCAGTTTTTGGTCGCCCCGTCCACATCGGACGGAGAGATGTTTCTGCCGGCCGTCAGGGGCCAGTCCCGGACGGTGAGCATCTCCGGCGTGCATCCCATGACGATGGTGGACCAGTTCTGGTTGCCGTAGACGATCTGGGCCGATCCCCGCACCGTGGGGGCCACATCCCCCACCGACGGGCACTCCGCCTTGATGGCGCGGGCGTCGTCGTAGGTGAGGGTCGGTGTGCCGCCGGCGCCGGTGCGCAGCCCCCCGCTGGTGGTGGAGCCGGGAATGACCAGGAGGAGGTTGCTCCCGATGCTGGAGATCTGGTCGGAGATCATCTTGCTCGCCCCCGAACCGATGGCGACCATGGCGATGACGGCGGCGATGCCGATGATGATGCCGAGCATGGTCAGGAGCGCCCGCATCTTGTTCACCCGCAGGGCCCGCATGGCGATCAGCAGGCTTTGCCAGAGCGTTGTCATGGTGCCTCCCCGGAGACCGGTGCCGCCACGGCGGGGGAGGCGTTCGGCGTATCGGCGATGATGGTGCCGTCGCGGAAGATGATGTGCCGCCCGGTGAAGGCGGCCACGTCCGGCTCGTGGGTCACCATGATGATCGTGATCCCCTGGCGGTTCAACTCCTGGAAGATCGCCATGATCTCGACGGTGGTCCGGGAATCGAGGTTGCCGGTCGGCTCGTCGGCCATGATGATGGCCGGCTCGTTCACCAGGGCCCGGGCAATGGCCACCCGCTGCTGCTGGCCGCCGGAGAGCTGGTTCGAGTAGTGGTCGGCCCGCCCGGCGAGCCCCACCCGCTCCAGGGCCGCCAGGGCCCGCTCCCGACGGACCGACGCCGGCACCCGGGCGTAAACCAGCGGCAGCTCCACGTTCTCCCGCGCCATGGTCCGGGCCAGGAGGTTGAACCCCTGGAAGACGAAGCCGATCTTGCGGTTGCGGATCTCGGCCAGCTCGTTGGGGGAGAGCTGGCCGACATTCACCCCGTCCAGCAGGTACTGGCCGCCGGTGGGGACATCGAGGCAGCCGAGCATGTTCATGCAGGTGGACTTGCCGCTTCCCGACGCCCCCATGATGGCGACGAACTCCCCCTCTCCCACGGTGAAAGAGACCCCCTTCAGGGCCTCCACCCGCTGATCCCCCATGGTGTAGACCTTGGTGACGTCCGTGATCCTGACCACCTCGCCCATCTAGAACCTCGGCCCCATGGGGCCGCCCATGCCGCCCGACTTTTTCTCCGACGACGTCGCCTGCTCGACGATCACCTCATCGTTTTCCTTGAGGGGGCCGGAAACGAGCTCCACCTGGCCGTCATTGCCGATGCCGGTCTTCACCGCCACCGCCACCGGCTTGTTCTCCGCCCCCAGCACGTAGACCTGCTGCCCCCCCTCTTTCTTCTTGCGGTGCTGCTCCGGACCGGCCTGCGGCCCCTTAGCCTCCTTCGCCTCCTTGCCGTCCTTCCCCTTCTTCGGCCGGAAGCGGAGGGCAGCGGCGGGGAGCTTCAGGACGTTCTCCTTGCGGGCCGTCTCGATGCTGACGTTGGCGGTCATCCCCGGCTTGAGCTTCAGGTCCCCGTTGTCCACGTCAATCACCACCACGTAGGTGACGACGTTCTGGGTGACGACCGGGGCGTTGCGGACCTGCCTGACGGTGCCGGCAAAGCGGTTTTCGGGGTAGGCGTCCACAGTGAAGGTGACCGCCTGGCCGACCTTCACCCGGCTGATGTCGGCCTCGTCCACGCTGGTGTCGATCTCCATGCGGGTCAGGTCCTGGGCGATGGTGAAGAGGGTCGGGGTCTGGAACGAGGCGGCCACGGTCTGCCCCACGTCCACGTTGCGAGAGACGACGATGCCGTCCACCGGGGAGCGGATGGTGGCGTAGCGGAGGTTGGTCTCGGCCTGGCTGAAGGAGCCGCGGGTCTGGGACACGCTCCCCTCGGACGCCTTCACGGTGGCCAGCGCCATCTGGTACCGGTTATCGGCGGTATCGAAATCGCCCTGGGAAACGACGCCGTCCTTCAGGAGCTGGCGGTTGCGCTCCATGCTGCGCCGGGCATCGGCAAGATCGGCCTTCGCCTTCTGGAGGGTGGCCTGGGCGTTCAGGTAGTTCCCCCGGGTCTGTTCCACCTGGGCCGAGAAGAGGGCGGGATCGATCTGGGCGATGACCTCCCCCTTCTTCACCGACGAGTTGTAGTCCACGAAGAGCTTCTGGATGGTGCCGGAAACCTGGGTGCCGACCTGCACCGTCACCACGGCGGCGAGGTTGCCGGTGGCGGAGACGGCGGAGACGATGTCCCCCCGCTCGACCTTGGCGGTCTTGTACACCGTCTCCGGCTTCTTGTTCAGGGTGAAATAGGCGGCGACGCCCGCCACCACGAGCACGGCGACGGCAGGGATGAGGAATTTCTTCATTCTGGAACCTCGGCGAGGAGAATAGCCACTTCGCTTGTATAATCGAAAACGAGGCAGGACTCAACCGCGTTGACATGAAAAAGCCCCCTGGTCGTGAAACCAGGGGGCTCGTCGGTTCAGCCCGCCACCGTCAAGCGGCGGGCTCGCGTCGGCAACCCTCCTTGCAACGGGTCACCGGGCGAAGCATATAAATGGTGGTCCACATGGCCTGGGTCTCCTTTCGCAGCGTTTCTTCCCGCTCGAGCGGGTCCGGATAGATATATGGTAATGCTCGCCCCCCGGAAAGTCAACCGCGCGAAAAGATTAAATAATTGTCATACAAATCTCTTGACGATACCCATCAGCGCCCCCTCCCGCACGTCCAGCGCCCCCTCGGGGCAGAGCTCGCGGCAGCAGAAACAGCGGATGCAGGCGTGGTAGTCGAAATGGAGCCGGCCGTCGCGGATGGCGATGGCCCGAGGGGGGCAGGCGTCGCGGCAGATGCCGCAGAGTTTGCAGGCGCCGGGGATTTCACAGGGACGGGAGGTGAGGTAGTGGCGGAGCCGGTTCTTGATGCAGCGCGGCAGGCCGAACTGGACATCGGAGAGGTGCGGCAGCCGGAAGGGGGGGAGCGTCGCCTCCTCCACGGCCACCCCCCGGGTCTCGATGGTGGTCCGGTCCCAGCCGTCGAGGCCGAGCCGCTCCGCGGCCCGCTCCACCCAGAGGAGCTTCTTCGGGATGCCGGCAAGCTCGGCGGCAATGACATCCACCGCCACCGCATTGGCGCCGGCCAGAAGGAGTCCCGCGTGGTGCGGATCGCCACTTCCCGGACCGTTCCCCTCCATGGCGAGGATGCCGTCGACAATGGTGAGATCGGGGGTACGCAGAAGGTAGATCTCCAGGAGCATCCGGGCGAAGAGCTCCCGGTCGGCCCCGGCCTTCAGGTGCCACCCCGCCTTGGCAGCCCCCACCACCGCACCGAAGAGGTTTTTCACGGCGCAGGTCATGGTCATCATCTCGTGGGTCTTGAGCTTCGGGAGGTTGATGAGCCGGTCCGCCTCCAGGTAGGGGCGCGCGATGGCGAACTCCCGGAACATCCCCTCCCCCCGCACCGTGACGGTTTCGTCGAAGGGGACGAGCTCGGCACCGGTCTCCTCGATGACCGCCAGCAGGCCACTCTTCTCCGCCACCCGCCGGATGCCGCCGACGCCGGGGGAATCCCCCACCAGCGGCACCGCGCCCGCCTCCCGCACCAGCCCGATCACCTCCCGGAGCACCGCCGGGTGGGTGGTCACCGCCCGCTCGGGCTCCTTGGCGGCAAGCATGTTCGGCTTGAGAAGGACCCGCTCGCCGGGACGGACGAAGGCCCCCATCCCCCCAAGGGGATCCAGCAGGCGCCGAATGGCCGGCCCGACCACCTCCGGGCGGTAGCTTTCGGCCTTCTCCACGACAACTACGTTCATTGCCCTCCCGCCCGTTCGCGCTCGGTGATGAGCCGCACCTGCCGCTCATGGAACCAGTAGTACCAGATCCAGTTCAGCATGACGACGATCCGGTTGCGGAAGCCGATCAGGTAGTAGAGGTGGAGGAGGAGCCAGATCACCCAGGCCGCGTACCCCCGGAATTTCATCCCGAAGGCGCTGGCCACCGCGGCGCTCCGGCCGATGGTTGCCATGCTCCCCTTGTCGCGGTAGCGAAACGGCGGCAGGCTCCCGCCGCGCTCCCGGGCCAGGATCGAGCTCCCCGCGTAGATTCCCATCTGCATCGCCACCGGGGCCACCATCGGGAGAGGGGCGCCATCCTGCTCGAGATACGCCATGTCGCCGATGACCAGGACCTCGGGATGCCCGGGGAGCGTCAGATCGGGTTCCACGGGAATTCTTCCCCCCGGCCGGGGTGCGGCGCCGAGGGCCGCGGCAAGGGGGGCCGCCTTCACCCCCGCCGACCAGAAGAGGGTGTGGGCCGGGATGACGGCGCCGTCGTGGAGGACCACCCGCTCCGGTCCGGCATCCACCACCCGGGCGTTGAGGAGCACCTCCACCCCCATGCTCCGGAGCTTCTCCAGGGTGTAGACCTGCAGCGGGGGCTCCATGGCGGCCAGGAGCCGGTCGAACGCCTCCACCAGGACGACCCGCGCCGTCTGGACGCTCAGCTCGGGGTAGTCCTTGGCGAGGACGAAACGGACCAGCTCGATGAGGGCGCCGGCAAACTCGACGCCGGTGGGACCGCCCCCGACGATGACGAAGGTCATGAGGGCCCGGCGCTTGGCCGGGTCGGGCTCGACCACGGCCCGCTCGAAGGCGGTGAGGACATGGTTGCGGAGCCGTTCGCCGTCGACGAGCTCCTTCAGGTCGAAGGCGTGCCGCTCCACCGACTCGAGGCCGAAGTAGTTGGTGACGCTTCCGGCACCGACCACGAGATAGTCGTAGGGGATGGTGCCGTTGTTGGTCCGGACCTCCCGGGCATCAAAATCGATCCCGGTCACCTCGGCGAGGTGGAAACGGGTGCCGGCCCATCCGCGGGCCATGGCACGCACCGGGTAGGCGATGGACTCCTGCTCGAGCCCCGCCGTTGCCACCTGGTAGAGGAGAGGCTGGAAGAGGTGGTAGTTGTTCCGGTCGACGAGGGTGACGTCAAAGCCCTTCCCCGCCAGCTCCCGTGCCGTCCTGATGCCGCCGAACCCCATCCCGATGATGACCACCCGCTTCTTCACGATTCCCGCTCCTCTCCGGTTTTTTACCCAGCATAGTCTCCGCCGCCATCCCCCTGCCTTGATCTGGGTCAAAAGCGGCGCCGATGGGGGAAGAATATCTCGAATTGCGCCCCGACACAACCGGCTGTTCGGTTTACACTATTTATCTGCTATGATGGCGTGGCGAAAGGATGCCGCCATGGAAACCGCCATCGCCTCGTTTCTCCGCTATCTCGAAACCGAGCGCAACGCCTCGCCCCACACGCAGGAGGGGTACCGCTCGGATCTGGGCCAGTTCCGGCAGTTTGTCGTCCAGGAGCTGGGGGCGGGTGCCGGGCCCGGCGACGTCACCCACATCCTCATCCGGCGCTGGCTCGCCCAGCTCCACCGGACCCACCAGAAGAGCTCCATCGGCCGGAAGCTGGCCGCGGTCCGCGCGCTTTTCAAATACCTCCTCCGCACCGGCGGCATCGCCCGGAATCCGGCGGAACTGGTCAGCACCCCGAAAAAGGAGAAGAAGGTCCCCTACCACCTCGCCATCGACGAAGTGACCGCCCTCGTGGAGGCCCCCCGGGCCCCCGACCTCCTGAGCCTGCGGGACCGGGCGATCCTGGAGACCCTCTACTCCTGCGGCCTGCGGGTCTCGGAGCTGACCGGCCTCGACGTCGGCGGGCTCGACCTTGCCGACGCCACCGTGCGGGTCCTCGGCAAGGGGGGGAAGGAACGGGTCGTGCCGGTGGGAAGCCACGCCCGACAGGCGCTCGACGCCTACCTCGCCGCTCGGAGCCACCCTCCCGTGGATGCCCCCCTCTTCCTGAACGCCCGGGGGGGGCGCCTCACCTCCCGAAGCGTCCGGCGGGTGGTGGACAACCATATCCTCCGGCTCGCCACCATGCGTCGGATCTCACCCCACACCCTGCGCCACACCTTCGCCACCCACATGCTCGAAGGGGGGGCGGACCTGCGGGCCATCCAGGAGCTCCTCGGCCACGCCTCCCTCTCCACCACCCAGAAGTACACCCATGTCGGCATCGACCGGCTCATGGAGGTCTACGACAAGGCGCACCCCAAGGCTCGAAAATAAATCCTTGTCATTTCATCTATTATCCCGTAGAGTCAGTGGTTGACTGATCAACGCTCAGGCGGAAACCGCATCACAGCCGTACTTCCGTAGTCTCCCGCCCTCAGCCCTTCATCGCTCACTAACCCCCCTGCATTCGACACGCTCGACAGCGCAGCAGCACGACCGGTTGGCGACGATGTTCCACGCCAGTCAGTATTGTGCCGCTGCCGTCCTTTTCCAGGGCATAGGGATGCCCTGCGGCGCGCACGTCCACCTCTAACCATCGTTTCCAGCGACAGCTCTCCGACGCCCCTGACCGGGTACGCGCGGCGTGGCGTGGTGCGTTGCACGCCCGCAGTGCCCCGGGGCGCCGACTGTCGTGCGGAAATCGACAAGGAACCATTGAATGACGTTTACCGAACTGCAGCTCGCTCCCCCCATCCTCAAGGCCATTGCCGCCTGCGGCTACACCGAGCCGACCCCGATCCAGGCCGAGGCGATCCCGAAGGCGCTCGCCGGGGTTGACCTCATGGCCACCGCCAAGACCGGCACCGGCAAGACCGCGGCCTTCGTCCTTCCCGCCCTGCAGCGCCTGGGAACCCCCGCCACGACGCCGGGGCGCGGCCCACGGGTCCTGGTCCTCACGCCGACCCGCGAACTGGCGACCCAGGTCACCGACGCGGTCCGCACCTACGGTAAGTTCATGCGGATCAGAAGCGGCTCCATCCTCGGCGGGATGCCGTACCGCGATCAGCTCCGCCTCCTCTCCGGACCGGTAGACCTCCTCGTGGCGACCCCCGGCCGGCTCGTCGACCTCCTGGAACGGAGAAAGCTCGACCTCTCGCGCCTCGACATCCTCGTCCTCGACGAAGCGGACCGAATGCTCGACATGGGATTCAGTGAAGACGTGAACCGGATCGCCGCCGCCACCCCCACCAGCCGCCAGACCCTCCTCTTCACGGCCACCATGGACAAGGCCACGGCCCGCCTGGCCGAAGAGCTCCTGAACGCCCCCGAGCGGATCGAAATCATCGGCCCCAAGACCACCCACGACCATATCGAGCAGCGTCTCCACGTGGCTGACGACCTCGGCCACAAGAACCGGCTGCTCCGCCACCTGGTTGCCGACGGCGAACTGCGGCGCGCCATCATCTTCTCCGCCACGAAGCGCGACGCCGAGAATCTCGCCGGAGAACTCAAGGCCCAGGGCCATGCCGCCGCCGCCCTCCACGGAGACATGCCGCAGGGGGCCCGCAACCGGACCATCACCGCCATGAAGCAGGGACGGATCCGGCTGCTGGTGGCGACCGACGTGGCGGCCCGGGGGCTCGACGTCTCCGGCATCAGCCACGTCATCAACTTCGACCTGCCGAAGTTCGCCGAGGATTACGTCCACCGCATCGGCCGCACCGGCCGTGCCGGGGCGTCGGGAATCGCCATCTCCTTCGCCTCCCTCAACGAACTGAACTACCTCGACCGGATCGAGCGCTACATCGGCCAGCAGTTGCCGGAGCACGCCATTCCGGGTCTTGAGCCGGTCCGGCCCTTGGTGCGCCTCGGCAAGGGGAGAGGGGGTGCGCCGGGCCAGAAGCGCGGCGGCAAGGGTTTCCCGCCCCGCGGTCCCCGGCGCGACAACGCCCACACCAGCCGGGGCAACTCCTCCCCCCGCGCCCCGTGGCAGGGGTCGAAACCTGCCGGTTCGGGTGCCGGCAAGCCCCCCCGGAAGTCCCAGTTCGACCGGTAACGTTCACCGGGGCGCTCAGCGAAAATCCCCTCTCCCGGGCCGGGCGTGTCACGCCGGTCCGGGAATCAGCCATGAAAAAAGCCCCGCCGGTTTGCCGGCGGGGCTTTTTTCATGCTCGAAACGGGGAGCGATCTTACTCGCAGAGGTCGATTTTCACGTCCCAGTTCTTGATCTTCATGGTGCCATTCTGCGCCAGGTTGAGGTGCATCTTGAAGGCGCGGTCCCACAGCTGCGGTTCGTGACCAATCTTCTTGGCAAGGCAGTCCTTGGAGGCGATCTCCAGGTACTCGCCGAGGATCGGCTTGTACTCCGGGTGGGCGCACTTCTCGATGATCCGCTTGGCGCGCTCCTTCGGCGCCAGACCCCGGAGGTCGGCCAGACCCTGCTCGGTGACCACGCAGTCCAGGTCGTGCTCGGTGTGGTCGATGTGGGAGCAGTGCGGCACCACGCAGGAGATACCGTTCGGATCGGTCTTCGAAGGCCGGCTCGACGGGGTGTGCATGATCTTCAGGAAGCCGTTGCGGAGGAAGTCGCCGGAACCGCCGAGGCCGTTGATCATCCGGGTCCCGCCGACCAGGGTGGAGTTGGCGTGGGCGTAGATATCGATCTCCACCGGGGTGTTCATGGCGATGCACCCGAGGCGGCGGATCGGCTCCGGCGCGTTGGAGATGGAGAGGGGGCGGAGGGTGATCTTGTCGAAGTACTTGTTCCAGTTCTCGAAGAAGCGGGGGAAGCCCGGCGTCTCGGAGAGGGAGAGGGAGCAGGAGGAGGCGGCATCCAGCTTGCCCGAGTCGAAGAGGTCGAGCATGGTGTCCTGGAGAACCTCGGTATAGACGGTCAGGTTGGAGAAGGGTCCCTTGGCCAGGCCGCCGATGACGGCGTTGGCGATGGAGCCGACACCCGACTGGAGCGGGAGGAGGTTCTTCGGCAGACGCCCCATCTTCACTTCGTGGCTGAAGAAGTCGATGATGTTGTTGGCGATGGCCTCGGAGGTGTCGTCCTGCTCGGAGAAGGCCCGCCCCTTGTCGCGGTACTTGGACTCGACCACGGCGATGATCTTGCTCGGATCACACGGCACGTAGGTGGTGCCGATCCGCTCACCGGCATGGGTGATGCCGAGGATCTGACGCTTCGGCGGGTGGTTGCAGACGACGATGTCGTGCATCCCCTCGAAGGAGGGCTCGCCGGTGTTCACCTCGACGATGATCCGGTCGCAGACCATGAGGATCTCGGGGATGACGCCGCAGGAGGTGGTGGGGACCAGGCCGCCGTCCTCGGTGATGGCCGAGACTTCGATAATGGCGAGGTCGAGTTTGCCGCTCTCGCTGTCCTTGGTGTAGAAGCCGTAGCCGAGATCCTGGGCGAAGAGGGAGAGGTGCTTGTCGCCCATCCGGATCCGCCCTTCGTTGATGCCGGCGGCGATGTTCTTGCCGGTCTGGTACGGCCAGCGACGGTCGATCATGTCAAGGGTGGCCCAGCGGTCTTCGGTCTCGGCACCGACGGAGGCGCCGATGAAGAGATTGAACTTCATCTTCCCCTGCAGGCTGTTCTTCTCGACGTGATCTGCCAGGGCGATGGGAACTGCCTTGGGATAACCGGCGGGGGTGAAGCCGGACCAGCCGAGGTTCATGCCGGGCTTGAAGAACTGGATCGTCTCCTCGGCCGTCATGACCTTGTTCAGAAGCGACTTGCAGCGTACGCGGTCTTGCAGGGTGCCGTACTCAGACATCTGTTACCTCCTGTTTGTTTTTGGTGTTTACAGATAAGGCTTCAAAAAAAGCCCTTCTCGTGCCGTAGACCAGTGTGGTATCGGCTGCCCGATGGGGCCGGACCAGATCGGCGAAGGGGTAAAATTAGAACCGGATTCTACTTAAGCAGAAATATTTAGTCAAGCTAAAAAAAGTGTGCCTAACTCATTATAAATACTAACCTTCTAGCGGATACTGCATACACTCTGGCGGTTGCCTGACGGTTGAGACCATCTGCCCCCACCAACATATTTAAAACTGCACCTGTCAACGGGGACAATCATGGTCTATGCTTCAGTCAGAAGCAAAGGGGGGAGAGGAGCGCAATCCCTTCCTCGATTTCGTCAGGGACCATCCCGCCGAAACCGAGGAGGACCGTCGTGGCATCGGGGGTGCCCCTGACAAAGAAGTCGGAAAACGGCAGCAGTCGAATCCCCTTGCGCCGGGCCGCTTCGATGATCTCCGCCTCTCCGCGGGCCGTGCCGGGCAGTTGCAGCACCATGTGGAGCCCGGCTCCCTGGCCGGCAACGACGGCCCGGGGACCGAAATGGCGCTCGACCGCCCGAAGCAGCGCATCGTGCTTCTTTTTGCAGACCGTGCGCATCCGCCGGACGTGCCGCTCCCAGTGCCCCTCTTCCATGAATTTCGCCAGGGTTCTCTGTTCCAGCAGCGAGACCGTGCCGAAATAGTCCCGGAACAGCCGGTGGTACGGGGCGAGCAGCGGAGGGGGGAGCACCAGATAGCTCACCCGCAGCGCCGGCGAGAGGATCTTGGAGAACGTTCCGGCGTAGACGATGGCGCCGTGGGGTCGCAGCCCCTGCAGCGAGGGGATAGGGGTGCCGTGGTAGCGCAGTTCGCTGTCGTAATCGTCCTCGATGATCAGCCTGCCGCCCTTCTCTGCCCACTCGAGCAGCTTGAGCCGATTGGCAATGGGCATCACGCACCCCAGCGGGAGCTGGTGCGAGGGGGTGACGTAGGCAATGGTGCCGCTGCTGGCCGCAAGGGTATCCAGGTCAAGGCCGTGTGTCCCCACCGGGACCGGGACAATTTCCAGCCCGTGGTTACGAAAAACGGCCCGCGGCAGGTGGTAGCCGGGATTCTCCACCGCCACCGCGGCATGGCTCCCCTTCAGCAGATGGGCAACAATGTCGAGGCTCTGCTGCAGCCCGGCGCAGATGACGATCTGGCCGGGGTCGCAGATCACGCCGCGGGAGCGTTCCAGATAGCGCTGGATGCTGTGACGCAGCCTCCATTCTCCCTGGGAATCGCCATAGTGGGAAAGGTCCCGGGAACTCTCGCGCAGGCTGTCGGTGAAACATCTTCGCCAGAGCGCCACGGGGAAGCTCGCCGGATCGAGGCGGGCCGGATGAAAGTCGTACGCGTAGTGCGGCGGAGGGGCAGGAAACCGCTCCGGTCTCCGGGGCTTATGGGACAGGGAGACCGGTGCGGCGGAGTGGTCAAGGTCCGACACGATATAGCCGCTGCGCGGCTTGCCGTAGATGTACCCTTCCGCGGCGAGCTCCTGATAGGCCCCTTCCACCGTATTGCGGCTGGCTGAAAGTTCGGCGGCCAGCTCCCTCACCGATGGAAGCCTGGATCCAGCCGGCAGCCTTCCCGAGAGGATACGCCCTCTGATCTGGTCGTAGAGTTGGCGGTATAATGGGAGAGGATCGGTGCTGTTCAGGGTAAACATGGGCGACTCCGGCCGAAGAGCGGCAGCCCGCTCGAGGGAATTTGAGGCATCCGCAAAGAGAGACTACCGCCGTGTATCCCGGGAAAACGGCGCTGATCAATGGTGGCGCCGGCACCGGTATCCGGCGGAGACATATCACACCCAACAGGAGGTCGTCACGATGATTCCGGAAAAACTGCTGGAAATACTGAAACAGGACGGGGTGGTTGCCATTGCAACCCTGGGACAGGACGGGCCGCACATGGTCAACACCTGGAACAGCTACATCAGGTTCTCACCCGAGGGGCGGCTGCTCATCCCGGCCGGCTACATGCATCGGACCGAGGCGAACATCGCCCACAACCCCCAGGTCCTCATCACCGCGGGGAGCAGCAAGGTGAAGGGGCTGCACGGACCGGGAGCCGGGTTCCTGATCAAGGGGACGGCGGCCTTCGTGACATCCGGTCCGGACTTTGATCTTCTGAAGGCAAAATTCGAATGGTTGCGGGCCACCCTGGCCGTCACCATCGAGTCCGCCACCCAGACCTGGTAATACGCGGAGAGGGTCGGGGATCCGCCTGTGGCAGCCGGCCCCGCCCCTCCCCCCCTTCCGGTCGAGACTGCGGTACAGATAGATCTCACGGGGCATACCGCTGCAGCCGCTGGCGTCTTCGCCATTCAGGCCGCACGTGCAGGGGTGTGTCAACCTTCCTCTACAAATTCTGCATGTAAAACGGCTCTCGTTCCCAATCCCCACTCCCCTCGAAAAACTACCTTTCCCCGGTTATCCCACCACTCCCGCGACCATCGAATAGTATACCCCCACAATAATCAAATTTCTGCGCCATATTCCTCAAGACTCTCGCAAGAGGTCACTTGACAATTAGTTGTCTGACTTAATATAATTACGACAATCAAAAGGAGCTCGGGATGGATTTCAACCTCGAAGAGTCAATCGGTTTCACGGTGTATCGGACGGCCCTCAAGCTCAGGGCGGAGATGGCCCGGCGCCTCAAGAGCTTCGACATAACGCCGGAGCAGTGGTCGGTTCTGACTCGCCTTGCGGAGGCGGATGGGCTGCCGCAAAAACAGATTGCGGAGAGTACCTTCAAGGACCAGCCGACAACGGGGCGCATTATTGACCGTCTCGTCGAGAAGGGGCTGGTACGGCGGGAGGCCAATCCGGAAGATCGCCGCGGTTTTCTGGTCTTTTTGACCGAGGAGGGACGGCGGTTGCGTGACAAGGTAGTGCCGGTTGCCGCACGAATGAATGAGGACGCCGGTAGTCTTTTGTCGGTTGAAGAGAGGAAAAATCTGCTCGCGCTTCTTCGCAAGGTGAACGCAAATCTGTAATTGGACAGAAAGGAACGTACATGGAACTGAAGGAACAGATTGTCATGGTAACGGGAGCAAACGGGGGGATCGGCAGCGCCTTGGTCCGCGCCTTTTTGGATGCAGGGGCGAAAAAGGTGTACGCCTGCGCACGGAAAGCGGAGACGCTGGCGGGAATGCTTGCCGACCAGCGAGTTCAGCCGGTGGAACTCGACATAACCGATCCCTCAAGCATCGAGGCGGCTGCCGCAGCGCATGGAGATGTGACGATCCTGGTAAACAACGCGGGCGCAAATCAAGGCGGCCTCCTCGGCACCCCGTTGGCGGCCCGGACGGAAATGGACGTCAACTATTTCGGCAACCTTTCAATGTGCACGGCGTTTGCGCCGCTGCTCGGCGCCAATGGCGGTGGCTGCATCGTCAATATTGTTTCGATCCTCGCCATGGTCAACATGCCGTCGGTCGGGACCTACAGCGCCTCGAAGGCGGCGCTGCACTCCGTAACCCAGGGGATGCGGGGGGTGTTGGCCGGACAGGGCACCCGGGTGATTGGCGTTTATCCGGGGCCGGTGGCGACGAGGATGACAGAGGGATTGGAGATGCCGATGGCGACACCGGCGGGGGTGGCGCAGGAGGTGATTGCAGGCATCATCGCCGATTGTGAGGAAATCTACCCCGATGAGATGTCCAAGGGGGTCTGCCAGGGGCTTGCGGCCGATGCCAAAGCCGTTGAGCGGCAATTCGCCGCTTTTTAGGCAGGGCAACAGCCAATCACCCGATGCGCTTGCGAAAACGCAGGGAGCTGGTTGTCATGACAGCCACCCCCAGCGCGAAGAGAGCGGCCATCTGCGGCCAGAGAACGGCGATCCCGTTCCCTTTCAGAAATATCCCCCGGATGATGACGAGGAAATAGCGGAGCGGGTTCAGGTAGGTGCCGTACTGGATCACCACCGGCATGTTCTCGATGGGGAACATGAACCCCGAGAGGAGGACCGCCGGGATGTAGAAGAGGAAGGTCGCCATGAGCGCCTGCTGCTGGGTCCTGGAGATGGTGGAGATGAAGAGCCCCACGCCGAGCACCGACAGGAGGTAGATCGCCGTGGAGAGGACAAGGAGGGGAACTGTCCCCTTGATCGGGATGTGGAACCAGAGGACCCCCACCATGGTCACCAGGAACATGTCGAAAAAGCTGATGACGGCGAAGGGGATGGTCTTCCCCTCCCGATCGTAGGTTCCGACCAACAGGACCGGGGTCGGAAAGAGCAGGGTCTTGGCCCCCAGGGATTTTTTCATGACTTTCTCCTTGATATCTACCACTGTCTAAGCTCAATCGGATTTCCATCCAGATCGTGTATTTCGGCCCTCTTCGTTGTTCCCATGGTCACCGGTCCCCAGGTAACAGGCACTCCCTTCCCGGCAAGATATGTCACTGCCTGGTCCATATCTTCGATCTCGATTGCCATCATCCGGTAGCCGGTCTGCCACGGTTGTCGTTGTGCGGAAGCCGCATCCTTCACGCGCATCAGCTCCAGGACCGTGTCGCCAAGGGCAAGGTAGGCAATCTCTTCGAGCGGCTGGGCGTCCACCGCCATCCGCTGCCTGACCGTAAAGCCGAGGACCTCCGTGTAGAAGGCCATTGCCTTGTCAAAATCGCAAGGGATGATTTCCACATGATCAATTCGCTTGAACATCATGACCTCTCAAATGTTGGTAATGGCTCTTTGTCAATTTGCTTTCCCACGGAAGAGGTGGGGCAGCGGTCAGGCCATGAGCGCCTTCGCCGCCTCTTCTGTCTGCTGCAGTATCTTTTCGGGTACCTCGTCCACGCTGGCGGGTCCGATGCCGCAGATGCGGATCATGCTGGTATCGGTGAACCCCATCCAGCGCAGGAAGCCGTCGTACCGGGGGAAGATGTCGGCAAAGAGCCCTTCGTCAGGGTTTCCCTGGGTGAGGACGAAGACGAGCTTCTTTGGCTCCAGTCGGCTCGGCTCTGGGTTCGTGAGGTAATCGGGCTTGAGATACGAGTAGCACCGGTCGATGAACCCCTTCAGTTGGGCCGTGACGTCTCCGTAATAGACCGGCGAGGCGAGTAGCACCACGTCCGCCCCCTGCACGGCCGCGAGCACCTCGGCCAGATCATCCTTAAGCACGCAGTGGTCAAGGCCCTTCTTGCAGGCGTAGCACCCCTGGCAGCCGCGGTACGAGAGCCGATTCAGCTCGAAGGTGCGGATCTGGGCACCGAGCTTTGCGGCGGTTTCGGTGAAACGGTTGGCAATGGTCGCGCTGTTTCCCTTTGTTCGAGGGCTTCCCAGCAGACTGACTATCTTCATTTACATCCTCCAAGTTTGATTGTGCATGCTGTTAATGACTGCCTTTACCGTCGTTTCCCCAGAACTTTCAAAGGGTCTGCGTGGCGGAGACAACGGTTATTTCCAGTGCCGCCCTGGCCCAGGGAAACCGCTTCTTGACCGCTTCAAACTGCGGCCCGGACGTTATGAAGGCCGCCATGCCTTCAAAGAGAAAACCTGTCCCCGCCCCGGATTTCCTCCCGCAGGATGGCTTTGAGCCCTTGCTGATTGCCTGTACGACTTCCCCACAGCCGCTCTCCAAGCCGACATAGAGGTCGTTGGTACGCAGGTCTTTCAGTTCCTGCAACTCCGCATCACTCTTACTCGCGATATAGCAGCTCCTTAATATCTCCTTCAACCTGTCATATCCCCTTGAGGAACATGTGCCAGAAATGGAGGGTCACAAAGGACAGAGGGATGCCTAGACCAACCAGCATGCCAACCAGCCGGGGGTTCAGGTCATGGTCGATGGCGATGATGCCCGCCGTGATCATCGGCGCCATGGCAGCTTCAAACAGGGTGACCTGAACGACAGTCCCTGTTGCCCCCAGGAGGGCGACATACAGCAGAGTAATGAGTGCCGGGCCCACGAGCAGTTTGTAGGCCAGCCCCACACTCAATGTCCGCAACTCTGTTCTCATAGCGCCGAACTGGAGCTGGAAACCAACTGAGACGAGGGCCAGGGGGGTAAGAGTGCTGCCGAGTTTTTCCAGTACCGTGACCGCCCAGCCGGGGAAAGGCACCGGTTTGAGCACAAGCGCAAGAATAAGGGCCTGAAAGGGGGGGAACAGCAGTATCTTGCGCGCCATCTGTCGGGGGGAAACGGAGCCGGATGAATAGTACGTTGCCACGAAAATCCCCAATGTCGAAAGGACCATAAACGACCCCAGTTGGTCAGCCACGATCCCTATTCCCAGGTACTCTTTACCGAAGTATGCCTCAATCATGGGCAACCCGACGAATGAGGTGTTACCGAGTCCCGCCACCAGAATCAGGGCACCCACCGTATCCATGCCGATGTTGAAAACTTTTCCGGCGCCCCAGAATACCGCCCAGGCTCCGCCGAAGAGGAGCCAGGCCATCCCTGCGGTCAGCACCAGAGCCGGGTCAAGTTTCAGGTTATGAATATGCAGGATCGACAAAGCAGGCAGCGAGATATGGATGATGAATCCATTCAGCGCAGCCGGAGTTGCCGAGGGAAAACGCCCATTTTTTCTAAGCCCGACGCCCGCCATAAGACAGACCACAAGCAGTATGATGTTGGCCATTTGCTAAATTCCTGCTCTTTCAGTTATCAATGTTCAAGAGACTGCAGCTCCTGCCAGGGCCTGAAAAAAGTTCTCTTCCATGCGTGGCGTCCCTCTGTTTCAGCGGTCTTGAAAAACAGGCGGCCTCTTTTCAAGAAAAGCGCTCATCCCCTCTTTCTGGTCAGCCGTGGAGAAACTGTAGCCCCATAACTCCACTTCGTAGGCGCACGACCGAGCCAGGTCCATGCCTTCGTTCTGTCATGAAAGTTTCACGATGACCCGTCCCCGAATTCCGCCGTGTAGGATGGCCTGTATCTTTTCCTCCAGGTTTTCCAGCGAGACCTCCTTCGCAAGGTCCGGCAGGTGCTCCGGCCGCCAATCTCCCGCCAGTTTTTCCCAGACCTGCAGGCGTGCATCGACGGGACAGTTGACCGAATCTATGCCGATGAGGCTAACCCCCCTGAGGATGAAGGGGTAGACGTTCATGGCCAGGTCGGCCGAGCCGACCAGGCCGCAGCAGGTGACCGCCCCACCGTAGCGGGTGCTCTTCACGGCAGCGGCCAGGGTCTCCCCCCCGACAACATCCACCACCCCCGCCCAGCGCTCTTTCATCATCGGACGCTCGGCGCCTTCTGTCACCTGGGCGCGGGGGATGACCTCCGCGGCCCCCAGGTCGCGCAGGAAGGTTGCCTCGGCGCCCTTTCCGGTGGCTGTCACCACCCGGTATCCCGCTGCGGCGAGGATCGAGACCGCGATGCTCCCCACCCCACCGGTGGCGCCGGTGACGAGCACTTCGCCGTGAGCGGGCTTCACCCCGGCCCGCTCCAGCTTCAAGACCGAGAGGGCCGCCGTGAACCCGGCGGTGCCGAGCGCCATGCTCTCCCGCAGGGTGAGCCCCGCAGGGAGCCGCACGGCCCAGGCGGAGGGGATGCGGATGTACCCCCCCCAGCCGCCGTCGGTCTCCATCCCCAGGTCGTACCCGGTGACGATCACCTTGTCTCCCGGCGCGAAGGCGCCGCTCCCGCAGGAGACCACCTCTCCGGCCGCGTCGATCCCCGGGGTGTGGGGGAACTGCCGCGTCACCCCCGGGTGCCCCGTAGCCGAGAGGGCATCCTTGTAGTTGAGGGAGGAGTAGTGGACCCGAACCAGCAGGTCCCCCGGCGGCAACTCCTCGATGCTCCGCTCCCGGATCTCCCGCGCAAACTCCCTCTCGGCCATCTTTTCCACCACCAGTGCCTTGAATCGCGTTCCCTTATCCATCTCTCCCTCCTCTCGATATTCTTTCTTAGCGGTTCACCATCTTGATCATGTGGGCCGGGTACCGGTCACCGGCCACCGCGCCCCGCGGTATGATGGCGGCGATTGCGGCCAGCTCCTCCGGGGTGAGCGCAATGTCAGCGGCCCGGACGTTCTCCTCCAGGTACTTTATCCGCTTGGTGCCGGGAATGGGAACGATGTCGTCCCCCTGGGCCAGCACCCAGGCCAGGGCCAACTGTCCGGCCGTAACCCCCTTGCGGGCGGCCAGGTCCACGACCTTCGCCACCAGTTGCAGGTTCTTGGCAAAGTTCTCCCCCTGGAAGCGGGGGGAGTTGCGGCGGTAATCGTCCGGGGGGAAGTCCTCGTAGCTCTTCAGTTGGCCGGTGAGGAAGCCCCGGCCAAGGGGACTGTAGGGGACGAAGCCGATCCCCAGTTCCCGCAAGGTCGGCAGGATCTCGTCTTCCGGCTCCCGGCTCCAGAGGGAGTATTCCGTCTGCAGGGCGCTGACCGGGTGAACCTTGTGGGCCCGGCGGATGGTCGGCGGCGCCGCCTCGGACAGCCCCAGAAAACGGACCTTCCCGGCCCACACCAGCTCGGCCATGGCGCCGACCGTCTCCTCGATCGGGACCTCAGTGTCGACCCGATGCTGGTAGTAGAGATCGATGTAGTCCACGCCGAGGCGCTTCAGGGATGCGTCACAGGCGCAGCGGACGTATTCGGGGCGGCCGCTCACGCCGGTTATGGGGGCCCAGCCGCCGTTCGGTGCCGGTTGGTTGCTCCTGACGATGCCGAACTTGGTGGCGATGACCACCTGGTTGCGCCTCCCCTTGATCGCCCTGCTGATCAGTTCCTCGTTGGTGAAGGGGCCGTACATGTCCGAGGTGTCCAAGAAATTGACCCCCAGATCCAGGGCCCGGTGGATGGTGGCAACGGCCTCCCGCTCGTCCCGCTCCCCGTAAAAGTCCGACATCCCCATGCACCCCAGCCCTTGGGCGGAGACGACGAGTCCCTCCCGGCCCAGTTTGCGTTGCTGCATAGTGTTCTCCTCCAATCCGATATCCGTAATTTTCCTAACCGTTTGCGGCCCGGGTTCAGCGCCGCCTCAGCACGGTGACCGTCTCGCCGCCGATGCCCCAGTTGTCCGTGTCGACCTCGTCGATGACCACCACCGTGGTGGCCGGGTTCTTGTTGAGCACCCTCACCAGGAGGTCGGTGGCCCCCTTGATGAGCTCCGCCTTTTGCTCGGCGGTCGCCCCCTCTTTCGTGATTCTGATATTGACGTACGGCATGACTATCTCCTTTCACGCGCCTGTTCATGGGCGAAGGCATCGGGAATCAGGAGCCCCCCTGCTGCCGCCACAGTGGCGGAGGCGATGAAGATGGCTATGTGGTAGGTGCCGGTGCGAGCGGAAAAGTAACCCGCCAGGGCGGGGCCGACGATCTGGCCGATGCCGTAGATTCCGGTCATCAGCCCGACGATCCGCGCCCGCGCTGTTGGCGCATAAGACGCCCCCTCGGACAGGGCCAGGGTGACGATTCCCATGAAGGTGGCGCCGAACAAAAGCGCTCCGGCGAACAGCGCCGCTGCCCCGTTTAGGGCCGCAGGGAGTATGATCCCGGCCCCCTGGAGAAAAAAGGCGACGACAAGCGGTTTCAGGCGCCCCCATCTGCGGGCGGCCGTGGACCAGAGGAAGGCGGAGGGGAGCGCCGCACATCCCGCCACCACCCAGGCCAGATGCGCCCCCGTCGGCCCCACGGTTGCGTTGGCCGCGGCCACCATGAAGGTGCCGGTGATGATGTAGCCGAACCCTTCCAGGCCGTAGGCAATGACCAGCCGGGCAAAGCGGGGATGCCAGGGAAGTGTCGCCCTGGGCGTGGCTGCGGAGTGCCGGGGCTCGTCATGTCTTTGCAGCAGGAGAAGCACCACGCCGGAGAGGGTAGCACCCACCGCTCCGAAGAGGATCCAGGTGCCGCCGGCGCCCCAGATCCTGGCTGTCGGCAGAGCGGCGAGGCCGGTGAGGACGATGCCGCCGCCGACCCCGCCGTAGTAAAGGCCCGTCAGGTTTTCCCTTCCGTCGCGGGCAACGATGAGAAGCACCAGCCCGGAAACCGCGACAAAGGCAAGGGCGCTGGCAATGCCGGCGAGGAGCCGGGCCGCCGTAACCCAGACGAAATCCGTGGAGAGGCCGGTGGCAGCGGTGGTGAGGCAGGAGATGAGAAGTCCCGCCACCAGCACCCGGAACTCCCGGAACCGGTGGCAGAGGGGACCGGCGGCAAAAGCCCCGGCCAGGTACCCCACATAATTGAGCGATGCCAGAAACCCCGCCTGCTCGGTCCGGAGCCCGTACTCCGTCAGCATGAGCGGCAGAAGCGGCGTGTAGAGGAACCGGCCGATCCCCATCACCACCACCAGCGTGAGGAATCCCGCCGCCACGCCGCTTTCTGTCATTGTTCGCGACAAAGCTTTCACACTGCCTTCAGGCTGGCGATGTCGATGACGAATAGAGGATGTCGATCAGCACGTCGTGCGAACCGGGCTCGCGGCGTTCGATGGTGTGCGGAGCCAGAGAAGTTATGGGTGAAGCGGCTGCAAACGCTGGCGTCTTAAGCATTAGTATTCTCCTTGAAGTATCTCTTGGTATATAAACGATTGCTCTGATTCATGCAGATCGTAACAAACAGAATGATGGGCAGTTTAACGTCATGCCCAGGACCGGAGTCGGCACCCCTCTTTGCAGTGGGCGATCGCCCGCAGCTGATAGCGTTTGCGTAGCATTGTCATTCACCCCCTTTCATTCCTGTTGACCTTTATGGTGGCGAATATTAGTTATTCGCAGCTGCAGGAACTGCAGCCACTTCTCGTGTCGCCGCACTTCTCGGGGAAAAGCCGGTCGGCCGCATGTTCTGTGATGTCGATGCCGAAATGGACGTAGAGGTCTGCGACACCCGATAGTGGAATCCAGTAGCCATCGATAACCTGCCCCAAGTGCTCGTAATACGCTACTTCCCTCACCCCCGCCTGCTCACGAAGAGCCATGTTCGCGCGGCACCCGGCATGGAACTTCTTCTCCCCCATGTCGCAACATCTGGTTCCCACGGGATACTCCATGGCTTTGGCGGCACTGTTGACCTCAACGATGGTCCTGTCCCTATGGACAAGCATGACGGGAAAAGGGAAGTTGTCCCAGAAGAGGTGAAAGTTACTGCGAATTTCTTCGCTGATCTCATGAATAGCCAAGTTCGTTGTCTCCCTTTTCAATGTGTTTGTTGAATGAGTGTCGCCGAATCTCACCGGTTATACGGCGGGATGAGACTAATATTAGACCGGTCGTATAGTGAAAGATGAAAATTTTTTAGCTCTTCTTTAATACGGTGGCAAAGAGGGTTTCGATGAAATCCCGCATCGGCTGGGGCGACTTCATCACCTTCGCCCGCAGGATCGCTCCTTCCAACCCGGAGAGAATGAATCCCGCGAGGACTCCCGGATCGAGGTCCTGCGTCAGTTCCTCCGCGCGCTGTGCCTCCTCGACACAAGTGGCGATCTGCTCTTTCCAGGAACGGAATATCTCATCGAGCCGCGCCCGAAACCGTTCGTTCTGGTCGGCCAGTTCCTGGCCAAGATTGCCGACGAGGCACCCCTTGGTGCACTGGTTCTGGGTGAGTCGCGCCAGACCTGTCTCCAGATAATTGCGGATACGGTTCAGAGGCGTCGGTTCTTCATCCTTCAGGAAACTGTCGACGATTTCAGCGTATCGTTTCGCAAAGTGGTCGATCACCGCGAGCCCGAACTCCTCCTTGCTGCCGAAGTAGTGGTAGAAGGAGCCTTTCGGAACCCCGGCCCGCTTCAACACCGCATCAATGCCGGTGGCACTGTATCCCTGAAGGGAGATCATTTCCATGCCGATGGCGATTATTTCTGCTCTCGTGTCTTTCCTTTCCATGCTGTTCAGAATAGACCGGTCGTCTAGTAAAAGTCCAGCGGTTTTTGCTTTCCTTCCACCTCGGCAATCCTTCTCATCACCATGGCGGCTACGGCACTATCCTCGTCAGCCAGTACATTGCCGGCAGGGATCCGAACGAGAGGATGATGCCGATCCCGACCAGAGCCACGGCCAGCTCGGCTTCCATCCCGGCAACGACCGCCAGCGCCCCGGCGGTCACCATGGGTGGCATGGCTGCTTCGAGTATTGACACGTCAACGACCATGCCGGTAAGGCCTGCCATCCGGCAGAGGAGCAAGGCTCCCAGAGGGGCGACCAGGAGCTTGACCGCCAGTCCGAATCCGAGCGGGGCCAGCACTCTGGACGGCAGCCTCAGCCGCAGTTGCAGGCCGATGGCGGTCATGACCACCGGCACGAGGGTGACGGCGACATTCTGCAGCGCCAGCGCCAGCTTCTCCGGATAGGGCCAGGAACGGGCCGCAATGCCGACCAGAAGGGCGATGGTAGGCGGAAACAACAGCATCCGCCTGACCACAGCCGGGAGATTCGGGGCACCCTCACGGCCGTAAAGGGCGAGGATGAGCGAGCCGTAGGTTCCCATGATCATCATGGTGCCGAGCTGGTCGTAGATGATCAGATGGGGAAGGCCCGCCGCCCCGAAGAACGCCTGGATCATCGGCACTCCTAGGAACGAGGTGTTCCCCAGCGGCACCACCAGGAGGAGCACACCGACGGTTGCGCGTTCCCAGTGCCACAGACGCACGGCCAGGAGCACCAGAGCCGCGGAAAAAAGCAGCATCCCCCATGGCATCAGAGCTGCGATCACGGTCTCGCGGGAGAAGACGATCTGCGGCACCTTGAGCAGGATCAGCGCGGGGAGCGATACGTAGAGGGCGAACATGTTGAGGACTTGGGCCGAATCCTTGGGGAAAGCCTTGAGACGGCGAAACAGCATCCCCAGCAGCACAAACACCCCGATGAGTGCGAAGTTTTCCATCGTAGGTTCTATTTTCCTGGGGATTCCTGGCGACAGATTGCTGCCGGTCCAATCCGCCAGGACGCACCGATCGGGGGAGAGTATGTGATCTTCCCTCGCCCCTTGATCAGTAAGCCTGAGATGATCGCAAAGGTTCCCAGCACCAGGTTAGATAGCAGGAACGCCTGCCTGGCGCCCTGGTGCTCCAGGACACCCCACATCCCACCGGCAAGGACGCTTCCCAATGCCTGGCCGCAGACCCGGGCAATGGAGAGAAAGCCGGAAGCGACCGCTTCGGTTTCTTCCGGGGCCTGCGACAGTACTGCCGCATTGTTTGCCGCCTGGAAGAGGGCGCGGCCGAAGCCGATTCCCGCCAGGCCGAGCGATACCCGCCCGGTCACCCCCTGTGCCCAGGATGAGGCCGCCAATACCGCGCTTCCTATCCAGCTGACCCGATCAAAGCCATGCCGGTCGGAGAGCTTTCCGGCCCATGGCCCAATAAACAGGAGCATGACCGGCGGCACCAGCATGAAAAGCCCGACCCGGCCGGGGTTCATCCCCCCGGCTTCCAGATAGAAGGGCCAGAGCAGGTTGGTGCCGAAAGACTGGGCGTAAAAGAAAACCGTTGCCAGGAGCGCCAGGAGAAAACGAGGGGCGGAAACGACCCGCCGCAGGCTTTCCCGGAGCCCCACCCCGCGGAGCTCACCGAGTCTTCCGGACAGGAGCAGTGCCATTACCCCGAAAGGGAGGTTTATGTAAAAGATGCTGCGCCAGCCGAACGCCTCGACCATGATCCCTCCCAATGGCGGCCCCATCAGGGTCCCGGCAGCGACCGCTCCGGAAACCATGCCGAGGGCCCATCCCCTCCTTTCCCGGAACGTGGCAGCGGCCAGTCCTGGCACCAGTCCAATGATACCTGCCCCTGCAATTCCCTGGACGAAGCGGAGCGTGAGAAGCGCCGGGAGGTTGGGTGCCATGGCAAGGAGCAGCGATATGATGCTGAACGCCAAGAGTGAGGTTCGATAAACCCTTACCGTGCCCATTCTACCAGCCAATCCCGACAGTGGGAGGAAAGCGAGGGCAGACCCGATCAGGTAAAATGAGGCGGCCCCCTGGACGGCAGCGGCATTCGTATGAAAATGAGTGGCGAGCGAAGGGAGCGCCAGATTAAGGGCGCTGGAGTCCACCGTGGAAAGTGTGACCCCGATAAGCAGTGCGGCGAGGCGAAGGTCGATTTTCGAAAAATAACCCATGGGAGTTATACTCCTTTAGTTCTCTGGTCGTGCGAGGACAGGTTCTATAGATGGCATTGCATTGCATGTGATCAATTCTCTATTTAGCCTGCGGCAAAGAATGCCAGATTGATTTGTCTGTACGCCTCAGTGCCCTTGTGGACAGCTTCCATTTCTCATGAACCAATCGCCAAGTTAAGTGATTTTGACTGTCAAAGAAAAGATACCACTTGTGCTTTGATAATAAAAATATATTGTTTGTATTGTATCGATAAATAATAGTTATCAATCAGGGAAAGGTCATGGATCTCAGGCAGCTGCGCTTCTTTGTAGAAATCGCCCGGCACGGCAACTTCACCAAGGCGGCGGAACAGTTGCACGTTGCCCAGCCGGCGGTCAGCATGGCGATCAAGAAGCTGGAAGAGGAGCTGGACCTGGTCCTCTTCAGCCGCCAGGAAAGGAAGGTAGCTTTGACGGCTGAGGGGAAAATCTTCCTCGCGCATGCTCGGAGAGTCCTCGCGGAGGTGAAGGCGGCTGAAATGGAAATGGGCGAGTTGCACGGTTTGAGCAAGGGAGAGGTGCGGGTGGGCATTCCTCCGATGCTCAGCGCCTATTATTTCCCCGACATCATCCGTGACTTCGTGAGGCGTTACCCTAACCTCCATCTGTCGGTCTACGGCGAGGGGGCCTGGCGTATTCAGAAGATGATCGAACAGGGGGAACTGGACATGGGGGTCATTGCCGCCGGCATCTATCCGGAAAATCTTGAGGTCCGCCGGTTCCTGCGGGAGGAGGTCGTAGTCTGCGTGCCAAAGGGGCACTCTTTTGCTGGTCGGAAGGCAGTAAGCTTCGATGAGTTTATGCAACAGCCCCTGGTCTTCTACAAGGAAGGGTATTACATCCGCGAGCTTATATTCGACGTGACAAAGGGGACCGGCATCGCGCCCAATATCGTGTTCGAGACGAACCTCTTCTCGCTCGTCAAATCGCTCGTGCGAAACGGCCTGGGGATATCCACGTTCCTCCGGATGGTCGTCTCGAATGACGAAGACCTGAGGGCGGTATCGTTTGACCCGCCGCTGTATCTCGATCTCCTAATTGCCTGGAAAAAGCTGGGCTACCTGTCGCGGGCCAATCGGGCGTTTGTCGATTTCTTGCTTGACCAGACAAAAGACATTCCATGATTATTAGCGCAACTCTCCATAATAATGTCTTGGGGGCGTAAGTGAGGTATAACCTACTCCGGATGATTGCATCAAACAAGGGAGCGTTATGGAAACTCGGATTGATGAAATTGCGCCTGACATCTATCGTCTGTCGATCTACATCAAAAGGGTTGTCATACGATGCTTTCTCCTCGTCAATATCACGTTGATGACTTTCTGGGGTTAAACCCTTTTCCGATCCAAACTCCGGTACTGGATTGCTTCGGCGATATGCTGCTCGCGGATCGATTCGCTGCTATCCAGATCGGCAATCGTGCGGGCCACTTTGAGGATGCGGGTGTAGGTGCGGGCCGAGAAACCAAGCCGATCGGTTACCAGCTCCAGCATGCGGTTGCCGGCCGGATCCAGCTCGCAGTATTTCTTGATGAAGCGCGGCGTCATCTGGGCGTTGCAGTGGATTTTTGTACCTTTGTAGCGCTCCAACTGGATTTCCCTCGACCGTGCCACTCGCTTAGCGATCTCAGCGGAACTCTCCGAGTCACTCCGGTCTACAAGGTCACGATATTTGACTGCTGGAACCTCGATGTGAATGTCTATTCTGTCGAGCAAAGGCCCGGAAATACGCGATCTATAACGCTGAATTCCTACCGGAGTACATGTGCATACATGATTAATATCTCCTAAAAATCCACAGACGCAGGGATTCATGGCAGCGACGAGCATGAAGCGCGACGGGTAGGTGAGGGAGATGAGCGCCCGGGAGATGGTGACCCGGCCATCCTCCAGCGGTTGCCGGAGCACCTCCAGGACGTGCTTCTTGAATTCGGGCAATTCGTCCAGGAAGAGCACCCCGTGGTTCGCCATGGAGACCTCGCCGGGGCGGGGAATATTGCCGCCGCCGATGAGGCCGATGTCGGAGATGGTATGGTGCGGGGCCCGGAATGGCCGCTGGGCGACCAGGGCGCTCTCCCGGTCCAGGAGCCCCATGACGCTGTAGACCTTGGTGGTCTCGATCGCCTCTTCAAACGACATCCGTGGCAGGATGGTGGGGATGCGGCGCGAAAGCATGGTCTTGCCGGAACCGGGCGGTCCGATCATCAGAATATTGTGCGATCCGGCGGCGGCCACTTCGAGGGCCCGCTTGGCGTGCTCCTGCCCCTTGACCTCGGAGAAATCGTCTCCCCCTTCACACCCCTGCTCGAACATGGCCGCCACGTCGATCCGGTGCGGAACGAGCTCCCGGCTGCCGTTCAGAAACTCCACCACCTCGGCGAGCTCCGCCACTCCCACCACATCGATCCCTTCGACCACCGCCGCCTCGGGGGCGTTCTCCCGGGGAACGACGATGCCGCGCACGCCGGCATTGCGGGCCGCCACCGCCACCGGCAGGCAACCCCGCACCGGCTTGACGCTCCCGTCGAGGGAGAGTTCGCCGAGGAGGAGGTACTCCCTGAGCCGCTCCCCCTTCACCACGCCGGTGGCGGCGAGGATGCCGACAGAGATCGGGAGATCGAAGGCGGCCCCCTCCTTCTTCAGGTCGGCGGGGGCCAGGTTGACGGTGATCTTGCGGGGAGGAAAGTCGTAGCCGCTGTTCTTCAGGGCCGACTTGACCCGGTCCTTGCTCTCCTTCACGGCGCCGTCGGGGAGCCCCACGGTGGCGAACTGGGGAAGCCCCTGGGCGATATCGACCTCCACGTCGACGATCACCGCGTCGATCCCGAGCAGGGCGCTGGAAAGGACCTTGGCGAGCATGGGTCAGGGCTTCAGCATGTCGAGGTAGCGCTCGGCATCGAGGGCCGCCATGCAGCCGGTGCCGGCGGAGGTGATCGCCTGGCGGTAGATCGGGTCCTGGACGTCGCCGGCGGCGAAGACCCCGGGGACGCTGGTGGCGGTCACGTTCCCCTCGTTGCCGCAGAGGGTCCGGATGTAGCCGTTCTCCATGTCGATCTGGCCGGCGAAGAGCTCCGTGTTCGGCGTGTGCCCGATGGCGACGAAGACGCCGTGCACCGGGATCTCCTTGGTGGAGCCGCTCCGGTGGCAGACCCGGATGCCGGTCACCCCCGACTCGTCGCCGAGGACCTCGTCGAGGACGTGGTTCCACTCGATGGTGACATTCCCCCCCTTGGTCTTCTCGATGAGCTTGTCGGCCATGATCTTCTCGGAACGGAGCCGGTCACGGCGGTGGATGACGGTGACGTGGCTCGCGATGTGGGAGAGGTAGAGGGCCTCCTCCACGGCGGTGTTGCCGCCGCCGATGACCGCCACCGGCTTGCCGCGGTAGAAGAAGCCGTCGCAGGTGGCGCAGGCCGAAACCCCTTTCCCCTTGAACTTCTCCTCCGACGGCAGCCCCAGGTAACGGGCCGACGCGCCGGTGGCGATGATGAGGGCGTCGCAGGTGTAGGCCCCGCTGTCCCCCTCCAGGCGGAACGGGCGCTCCCGGAGATTTACCTTATTGATATGGTCATAGATGAAGGTGGTGTTGAACCGCTCGGCATGGAGCCGCATCCGCTCCATGAGATCCGGCCCCATGACGCCGTCGGCGTCGCCGGGCCAGTTGTCCACCTCGGTGGTGGTCATGAGCTGCCCCCCCTGCTGGAGACCGGTGATGAGCGCCGGCTCCAGGTTGGCCCGGGCGGCGTAGACGGCGGCGGTATAGCCGGCGGGGCCGGAGCCGAGGATCAGGAGCCGGTGATGAATTGCTTCCATATTAGAAACCTCCAAAGAAAACGGTGGCGCTACAATACCAGCAACGACGCGAAATTGCAAGGAGAGAGCGGTTCTTTACCATTGACCGGTGGGGGGTGCTCTGTTACACTTTTCTTCTCATGAAAGCGCCGCCGGGATGCCGGTTCCCGGCCGTCCCGCGAGGTATCCGATGCACGCCGACTCACACCTTGACCAAAGCATCACCGGACGCTTCAAGTACGCCATCGCCCTGACGGCCCTGACGCTGGTGGCCGAGGTCGCCGGGGGGATCTGGACCAACTCCCTGGCGCTCCTCTCCGACGCGGCCCACGTCTTCCTCGACCTCTTCGCCCTGATCCTCTCCCTGGCGGCCATCAAGCTCTCGTCGTTTCCCGCCTCCGACACCCGCACCTTCGGCTGGCACCGGACCGAAGTCTTCGCCTCCTTCATCAACGGCGTGACGGTCTTTCTCATGGCCCTCGGGATTTTCTACGAGGCGTGGGGACGGCTCTTCAGCCCTCAGGAGGTGAAGAGCGTCCCGATGCTCGTCATCGCCGCGGTGGGACTGGTGATGAACCTGGTGGCGGCCTCGGCGCTCCACGGCCACTCCCACGACGACCTCAACGTCCGCAGCGCCTTTCTCCACGTGGTCGGCGACGCCGCCGCCTCGGTGGGGGTCATCATCGGCGGCACCATCATCTACTACACCAACTGGTACCTCCTGGACGCCATCATCTCCATCGGGATCGGCTGTGTCATCTTCTCGGGGTCGTGGCGGGTAATCCGCGAATCGGCCCACATCCTCCTCGAAGGGGTCCCGCGGGGGATGACCACCGGGGAGGTGGCCGACGCCATCGCCGCCATCGAGGGGGTGAACGCCGTTCATCACCTGAACATCTGGACCATCTGCTCCCACATCCTGGCCCTCTCGGCCCACGTGGACGTCATGCCGGAGTACAAGGCACGGCAGGCGGAGGTGCTGCGCCGGATCGAGGAGTTCCTCTTCGAGCGCTACCATATCTCCCACACCACCCTTCAGGCCGAATGCACCCGGTGCGTCGAGGCCCCGGTCATCAAGGAGCTGCGGCACCGTCCCCGCCATGGACAACCCCATGACCACCACGGCCACGACCATCACCACACCCACGGCCACCCCTGCAGCCACGACCACGACCACGGTCACCCCCACTGACCGTTCAGGAGCCCCGCGACGCCATGCTCCCCTACGCCCTGATCCACGAAGCCGCCGACCGCCTCAAGAAGCGGGTGCGGCGCACCGAGATGATCCCCTCCCACCACTTCAGCGAACGGCTCGGCATCCCGGTCCACTTCAAGTGCGAAAACCTGCAGCGGACCGGCGCCTTCAAGATCCGCGGCGCCCTCAACTTCATGCTCTCCCAGCCCCGGGAAGCGCTGGCCCGCGGGGTCATCACCGCCTCGGCGGGAAACCACGCCCAGGGGGTCGCCTTCTCCGCCGACCTCCTGGGGGTACGGGCGACGGTCTTCATGCCGGAGAGCACCCCGCCCCAGAAGGTGCAGGCGACCAAGGAGTACGGGGCCGACGTGGTGCTGGCGGGGAAGAACTTTGACGAGGCCTACGCCGCCGCGGTCCAGAGCCAGAAGGAGACCGGGGCGCTCTTCGTCCACCCCTTCGACGACCACCTCGTCATGGCGGGCCAGGGGACCATCGGCCTGGAAATCCTCGAAGAGCTCCCCGACGTCGGAACGATCCTCGTCCCCATCGGGGGGGGCGGGCTCATCGCGGGGATCGCCACGGCGGTGAAGGAGACCCATCCCCACGTCCGGATCGTCGGCGTGGAGTCGAAGGCCGCCCCCTCCATGCACTATTCGGTAAAAAAGGGGAAGATCCTGGAGGCCCCCCTCACGGTGACGCTGGCCGACGGCATCGCCGTGAAGAAGGTGGGGAAGAACACGTTTCCCATCGTGCGGGAACTGGTGGACGAGGTGGTGCTGGTGGACGAGGAGGAGATCGCCCTCGCCATCGTGGCGCTGCTGGAACGGACCAAGCTCCTGGTGGAGGGGGCAGGGGCGGTGACCCTGGCGGCCCTCCTGAACGGCACGGCGGGGAAGCCGGCCGGCAAGACCGTCTGCGTCCTGTCGGGGGGGAACATCGACGTGAAGACCATCGCCACGGTGGTCGAGCGGGGGCTCCTGGCCGCGGGGCGCTACCTGAAGCTCAAGGTGCTCCTGGACGACATCCCCGGCTCCCTGGCAAAGCTCGCCGCCGACATCGCCGCCACCCGGGCCAACATCTCCCTCATCACCCACGAGCGCCGCTCCAAGGACCTCCCCCTCGGCAAGACCGAGGTCCTGCTGGAGCTGGAGACCAGGGGGTACGAGCATATCGAGGAGGTCATCGACCACCTGCGCGGGGGGTACGAGGTGGATGTGGTGAAGTGAGGCCGCCCCGTCCCCCGAGCCCGAGGATGAACTCCCGGGTGCGGGGGGCACGGCTCTCCGGTGCCGCAAGCCCCGGCCGCCGCAGGTCAGCGACCGTATCCACGTCGTACCACGGGGGGAGGAGCGCCGTGGCGAGCCCCGCCTCCGCCGCCCGGACGAGGGAGCGCTCCAGCACCTCCTCCGTGGACCACGGGATCCGGGCAAAGAGTTCCGGATGAAAGCGCTTCATCCCCAGAAGGTAGTACCCCCGTCCGCGCTCGGCCCGAAGACCACATCGACATCCGGATCCGCCAGCAGCTCGTAGGCGCGTTCGACGAACTCCGGCGGCAGGTCGGGGGAGTCGGTGCCGACAATCGCCACCCGGCGGTACCCCTGAGCAAACGCCCGGCGAAACGCCCCCGCCATCCGCTCTCCCAGATCGTCCCCCTCCTGGGGGAAAAGCCCCACCGACGGCATGGTCGCCTCGAAATAGTCCCGCCCCCCTTCCCCGTAACAGAGGTGAAGCGCCACGCCCGTTATTTGGCCGACATTCGCGAGAACGTCGAAGAGCATGCAGCGGTAGAGTTCCGCGGCCTCCACCGCCGAAAGTGGCGGCACAAGCCTGGTCTTTACACGGCCAGGAGTCGGTTTTTTGGCGAAGATCAGCAGCGCTTTTGACATGGGAAACCGGGGCTCACCGGGTCTTTGGGAAGGGATAACCGCTAGCCTTATCCACAACTTTGGGCTTTTTCCACACAGTTATCCACAACCGCTGTCGACAACCCGGATGGCGCGGCAAAGCAAATAACGTGCAAAAATGAAAAGTTTTTATTGTTTATTTCGCTTGTCCCGCTCGATGGCCGCATAGGCCGAATGCTTGTGGATCGACTCGTAGTTCTCGGCCTCCACCGAGAACCAGGTGATGGCCTCCTCCGCGAGGAGCTTCTGGGTCGTCTCCCGCACGATATCCTCCACGAATTTGGGATTCTCGTAGGCCCGTTCGGTGACGAACTTCTCGTCCTCCCGCTTCAGGAGCGACCAGACCGGGCTCGAACCGCACTCCTCGATCATCGCCACCAGGTCCTCGATCCAGATGAAATCGCGGTAGCGGACCCGCACCGTGATAGCGCTCCGCTGGTTGTGGGCGCCGTAGCGCGAAAGCTCCTTGCTGCAGGGGCAGAGGGAGGTGACCGGCACCGTCACCCCGAGGACGAAGTCGAACTCCTCCCCCAGGGTGCCGACGAAGGAACAGGTGTATTCCATGAGGCTGCGGGCGCCGGAGACCGGAGCGCGCTTCTCGATGAAGTAGGGAAACTCGATCTCCAGATGGGCCGACGAGGCGCCGAGCTTCTCCTTCATCTTCTGGAGGATCGGCTCCATCTTGTCGAGGGCGATCTCCTCGCGGTAGGCGTTGAGGATCTCAATGAAGCGGCTCATGTGGGTCCCCTTGAAGTGGTGGGGGAGATCCACGTACATGTTGACCCGGGCCACGGTCTGCTGGAACTTCCGGTTCTTGTCCATCACCACGATGGGGTAGGAGATATCCTTCACCCCGACCTTGCTGATGGGGATCTTCCGGGTGTCGGGGGTCTTCTGCATGTCGGGCATGGGGGCGGTCGCCCCTTCGGTTTCTCTGCGCTTTGAAGTCATCGGTCTCTCGAAAGGTAAAATGTCGTGCGCCGGGGAACGGGGACCGCCTAGCGCGTCACGTACGGCACCGGGTCCGCTACCCCCGCCTCGGCAAACCCTTTCAGCCGCAGGCGGCAGGAATCGCAGAGGCCGCAGGCAAACCCCTCCGGGGTCGGGTCGTAGCAGGAGTGGGTGCGGCCGTAGTCGACGCCGAGCTCAAGCCCCTTCCGGATGATCTCGGCCTTGGTGAGGCTGATGAGGGGGGTGTGGATCTGGAAGCGCCCCATCCCCTCCACCCCCGCCCTGGTGGCCAGGTTTGCCATCGTCTCATAGGCGGTGATGTATGCGGGGCGGCAGTCGGGATACCCCGAGTAGTCGAGGGCGTTGACCCCGATGAAGATGTCGAAGGCACCCAGCACTTCGGCCCATCCGAGGGCGAAGGAGAGGAAGATGGTGTTGCGGGCCGGGACGTAGGTGACGGGGATCTCGTCCCCCACCCCCTCCTTGGGGACGGCGATGTCGGCGGTGAGGGCACTCCCCCCCACCTTGCGCAGGTCGAACTCCACCACCATGTGGTCCACCGCCCCCAGGGGGCGGGCGTTGGCCTTGGCCACCTCGAGCTCGTGGGTATGGCGCTGGCCGTAGGAGAAGCTCATGGCATAGGGCTCGAACCCTTCGGTCCGGGCGATGGCGAGACAGGTGGTGGAATCGAGTCCCCCGCTGTAGAGGACGACGGCTTTTTTCGACATGGTGGCACCTCGGGGGAGTGGAGTACGCGCCATCCTACACCAGGGGGCGGGCCCCGGCAACCTAAAGAAACCAGCTCACCGTGCCGCAGAGCCGCTCCAGCAGGCGGACATGCCAGCCGCGGCGCTCATGCTCCTCCAGCACCACGGGGCGGGAGCCGGCCAGGTCGGCGGCGAACATCTCGGCCACCTGGCGGCCGAAGTCGTGGCTCACGACGATGGCGTTCACCTCGTAGTTGCGGTGAAAGCTCCGGTTGTCGAGATTGGCGGAGCCGACCACCCCCCACCCGTCGTCGATGAGCATCACCTTGGCGTGGAGGACGGGCCCCTGCCGTTCGTGGATCTCGATCCCCGCCCGCAGCAGCGGCGCGTAGTAGCTCCGGCTCACGAGCCCCACAAGCGGTACGTCGTTCTTGGCAGGGAGGACGAGCTGCACCCGGACCCCCCGCCGGACCGCCCGCAGCAGCGAGCGGACCACCCGCGGCCCCGGCACGAAGTACGGGTTCATGATCCGGATCGATTCGGCGGCCCCGGCCATGGCCGCCAGGAAGGCGTTGCGGATGAAGGAGCGGCTGCGGTGGGGCCCTCCGGCCACCACCATCACCTCGGCATCCCCCATGCCGGCCACCGGAATCTCCTCGGCGAGCCAGCAGAGCGGCGCCCGCCCCCCCTCCTCCTGCCAGAACTCCCGGAACAGCTTCACCAGCGCCGCCACCGCCGGCCCGTCGATCCGCACCCCCACATCCCGCCACCGCTCGACGACGCGGCCGAACCCCGAGTACTCGTCACCGATATTGGCGCCGCAGATGAAGGCGGTCTCCCCGTCCACCAGCGCCATCTTGCGGTGGTCGCGCTTGTCGAACCAGGCGAGTCCCCGGCGAAACGGCGGCGGATTGAAGGCGAGGCAGCGGACCCCCCCCCGTTCAAGGCGGCGGAAGTAGGTGGCGGGGGTCTCGAAGGAGCCGATGTAATCGTAGATCAGGGAGACGTCCACCCCCCGGGCGGCGGCTGCCAGGAGCGCCTCGGCAAAGGCGGCGCCGGTAGCGTCGTCCCGCACGATGTAGAACTCCGCGTGGATATGGTGGCGCGCCTCGGCGCACGCCGCCAGCAGGGCCGGGAAGAACTCCCCGCCGCTGCGGTAGAGCTCAACCCGGTTGCCGCGGGAGTGGGCCACCTCGCCGCTGCGCCGGAAAAACCGGAGAAAGCGCGGGGCACGGCCGGCAGCGCGGATATTCTTGCGGTGAATGACGGACATGGGAATCGGCTCCCGTTTCAGGGCAGCGCGGGCGAAGGTGTGACCGCAAGGGAGAACGGGGCGGGACGGATGGGTGGCGCTGTCCCTGCTTCGCAAACGACGAAGGCGCGGGGGGAAACCCGCGCCTTCGACTGATGCTTCATTCCTCGTAGGCGATGACCCTGACGAGTCCGATGGTCTCGCCCGTGTCGTCGGTTGTCGGGGTGTCGGAAACGGAAACGATCCGTTTCACGCCGTTTTCGGCCACGAACCTGTTGACCTGCCCATCGAGCTCCGCGAGCTCCTTCATGGTCTTCAGGGGCCGGATCTCCATGCCGAACGTCTTGACCTTGTATGCCACGGGACACCTCCTGTTTCCCCGAGCCGGCACGGCGGCCGGGAACGCCTGCTACACCGAGACCACTTCCTTGACCCCCGGCACCTTCTCCTTGAGGGTCCGCTCGATCCCCATCTTGAGGGTCATGGTCGACATGGGGCAGTGACCGCAGGCACCGACGAGTTTAACCTTCACCACGCCGTCCTCGGTGACCTCCACGAGCTCCACATCGCCGCCGTCCGCCTGGAGCGCGGGGCGCACCATATCGAGAACCTTCCTGACTTCTTCCACCATCGTTGTCTCCTCCTTGTGGTTTATCCTGCCGTATGTCGCCGGGCCGGAAGGGAAACTACCCCCCCTTGAGCGCCCGGTATCTCTCGGTGACCACCCGCAGGTGTTCCGCCTCCTCGTCCCGCAGGGCCTTGAGCATGCTCTTGCCGTCCGGGTCGCCGGTCTTTTCCATGAGGGACTCGAAGTAGTCGATCCCCTTCCTTTCGATCTCCATGGCGATCTCCAGGGCCTGAAGATCATCGGTGTCGAAACCGACCTGCGTCTCCCCCGGCGCCGCCGGATCGAGGACGATGGTGGAACCTCCGTAGAAGACCCAGCGCCCCCCCTCGTGGAGCGATTCGTAGAGCTCGGTGAGCTTCAGGTAGTGCTGCTCCTCGGTCTTGGCAAGCCAGCGGAAGATCCGCTTCCCTTCGGCGTTGAAGGTCTTGTGCTCCGCCTTGGTGTAGAAATCGAAGGTCTCCTTCTCGATCTCCATGGCGCGCATGATGGCGTCGAGGGTCTCTTTCCGGGTTTCGTTCATCGGTGCTCCTCACTCATGATGGAATGCAATGCAAGCAGCTCGTCGACGCTGCGTGAAAGATATACCTGGCATCCGAGCTCCGCCGGGAGCCGCAGATCGATGTCGTACCGGTCCCCGACGAAGAGACACTCCTCGGGGCACACCCCGGCAGCGCCGATGATCTCCTCAAGGGTCTGCCGGTCCGGCTTGGGGCGCCAGCTCTCCTCGATGGTCACCACGCGCCGGAACGCCCTTGCCAGGCCGAGGCCGGCGAGGATCCGCTCCGCGAGGGAACGGTTGTTGTTCGTGTAGAGGATGAGTTCGGCCCGCCTCGCCAGATCCCGCAGGAAGCGGATCACCCGCTCGTCCCGCACCAGGAACGGCGAAGGATCGATCTCGGCGGCAAAGCGGCAGTGCAGCTCCCGCAGGTCCCCCCCCAATTCGATGGTGGCATGGCTCAGGGACGACCGGAAGCCGGTGCGGGCGGTGAGCTCCGCCTTTGTCTCCCGTATGAGCCGGTCGGCCTCCTCCGGGGTGATACCACGCCGTTCGGCCAGGTAACGGGCCGCGACGGCGGCAATCTCCTCCCCCAGCTCCCGGCTGACGTAGAGGGTGCCGTCGAGATCGAACACCACGGCCTTGACCCCCCCCAGGGCGCCGTCTCCGCCGTCCTGGCTCAAGTCTATCATCCGCGACCGGGCTGTCAAAAGAGCTGCCCCCACTCCCGCATGCAGAGCAGCCGCGGGTTCTCCACCCCCTTCGCCTGCACGAGGACCTTGAAGGTGTCCCCCATCCCCCCCTCGGGAAGGACGAGCTTCTTGAGGGTGAGGCGGATCCTGAGGCGCTCCTCCTCGGTGGTTGCGGCCGCCTCCAGCGCCATCATCTCCTCCATCATCCCCGCCGCCACGAGGAAGCGGTACTGCTCGCCGTACCACGCCTTCTTCAGCCCGAGGGCTTCCCCCTCCGCCATGAGGGAGGTAAAGTCGACGTGGCTCGTCATGTCCTGCCTGCCGACCCGGACGTAGAGGTCCTCCTCGATGGTGTGGCGCCAGTAGCAGAGCAGCGTCCCGTTGCGGCGCATGGGGCCGTACAGCTCGGGGGCCAGGTAGCCGTAGTCGATGGTCAGGACGAAGCCCCGCTCGAGGGCCGTCGCCACCGATCCGAGCCAGCGGAGCGCATTGAGGTTGATCTCCGCCCGGTGTCCCGGATCGAGAGTGATGCCGAGGCGCGCCAGGTATCCCTCCAGCTCCGGCGTGGAAGGAGGCTCCAGGACCTCGGCGAACCGGTCACCGTCGGCGACCACGAAGACCTCCCGCACCCCCGCCGGCGTCATCTCCACCAGGTGGACCGGGAACGAGTCGATGAGTTCGTTGGAATAGAGGCAGCCGGTGAAGCGCAGGCGCCCTTCGGCCAGGTCGGCGGGGGGGCTCCAGGAGAGCCTCGGGAGATGGTCGGCGAGCAGGGTCCGCTGGACCTCCGCCAGGGAGGGCTCCGCTTCCACCAGCCGGAAGGAGAGGAGTTCGTAGAACTCGGCGTTCAGCTCGCGGATCGCGTCGAGGACATCCTTCGCCAGCTGGCCGTGGCCGGCTCCCACCTCCACGGCGTCGAAGGAGGCGGGGCAGCCCATCACCTCCCACATCCGGCAGATCTCCCGCGCGATGAGCCGCCCGAAGACCCGGTGGACGTTGATGCTCGTATAGAAATCCCCCTCGGCCCCCACCTTGCGGCCGGGAGAGGTGTAATAGCCGAGCCCCGGCTCATAGAGGCAGGCGGTCATGAACTCCACGAAGGGAATCCGCCCCTTTTCCAAAATCCGCTTCCGGATAACGCCGCGAAGGGCGCTGTCGTCCACCTGTTCCACGAAAACCTCCCGAAAAAATTCCACTTATAGTGGAAGGGCGCGGTTTTGTCAATGGCGCCCCCGGCGCGAAGAACGGCATCCCTCGCATTGGCGTGCGGAGGCCCGGGGCCCCACCTTCTATCCCCTGGGGATGAGCCATAGAAACTCTTAATTTCGTCTCAAGAACCAGACAAATCGACCGATACGAAACAGTATACGCATTCCCATAACTAACCCGACCCCATACGGAGGTAACGCCATGAAAAGGATCATCGCCCAGATTTCCGCGTTCTGCATCGGAGCTGCCGCAACCCTGGCCTGGGGTGCCGACGAAATCAAGGTCGGCGCCGGCGCCGCCCCTGTCGAAAATGTGTTGAAACCGGTCAGCGCCCCTTTCGAGAAGGCGACGGGAATCCGGCTCTCCGTCATTGCCAACGGCCCGAAGAACGCCCTCACCGACCTGGACCGCGGAGCCGTCGACGCCGCGGCCGCCGGCCTCTCCTTCCCGGACTGGATGGCGCTCATGAAAAAGGAGGGCGCCGGGGTCAAGGACCCGTCGGTCTATCGCTCCACCGTCATCGGCAAGGACCGGATCGTTGTCATCGTCCATAAGGACAACCCGGTGAAGGAGCTCTCCAAGGAACAGCTCAAGGGGATCTTCACCGGCAAGATCGACAACTGGAAGGGGGTGGGCGGCCCGGACTCTCCGATTATCGTCGTCTGGGGGAAACTGGTCCCGGGGACCAACAGCATGTTCACCAAGGCGATGCTCGACGGGGAAGCCGTGCTGAACGACGTGCTCGAAACGACCACCGCCGCGGAAATCAAGGTGAACGTGGCTTCCAATCCCCCAGCCATCGGCATCGGCCCTGCCGCCATCGTCGACGGCAGCGTCCGTGCCCCCAAGACGCCGGAAATTTCCCGCGACATCGTCCTGGTGACCAAAGGCGCCCCGTCCACCACGGTCCGGAGGCTGCTCGACTTCATCACGGGGGAAGGACAGAAGTACGTAAAATAACCGACAACGGTTCCTCCCGCTCGGGAACCAAAGTCAGGATAATCACTCAACCCAGGAGGATGGAAGCATGCCACAGCAGATGATGCGTTTGATGGCGGGACTGTTATTGATAATGACGGCGGCAGCCGGTGCGCATGCCGAAGAAATGAAGGTAGGCGGCGGTGGCGCCCCCGTCGACTGCATCCTCAAGCCGGTCAAGGAGCATTTCGAAAAGGCCTCCGGCATCTCGCTCAATCTCGTTTACAGCAGCGCCACCATGTCATTCAGGCAGCTTGTGAACGGAGAGCTTGACGCGTCCACCGCCGGACTCCCCTATGCCGATCTCCTCGCGGCAGCCCGGAAGGAAAATATCATCGTCAACGACCCCGCCGCCTATATCCCGACGACCATCGGCAAAGGGAAAATCTACACCATCGTCCATCGGGACAACCCGGTGAAGGAGCTCTCCAGGGAGCAACTCAAGGGGATCTTCACCGGCAAGATAACCTCCTGGAAGGAAGTCGGCGGGAGCGACGCCCCGATCATCGTGGTCCTCTCCAAAATCAACCCCGCAACCAACGCCGCATACCGGAAGCTCGCCTTGGATGACGCGCCCTACTCCACCGACATCCTCGATGCGGGACGTTTCGAGGACCTGCGCGACAAGGTGGCATCGACCCCCGAAGCCATCGGCTTCGGCCCGGTTACCATGCTTGACGGGACGGTTAAAACGGTCGGCACCCCCGAATTTTCCCGTCCGATAATCCTGATAACAAAGGGAAAACCGTCGCCGGCAGCGCAAAAGCTCATCGATTTCATCACGGGTGAGGGGCAGAAGTACGTAAAGGAGTGACCCTGACGGGCAGCACGGTACGCGCTGCCCACTACCGCACAATGCTTACGGGGTTCTTTCATGACCATCAAAACCAAGCTCATCCTCAACGTCATCACCGTCATCCTGATTGTCGCCGCCGTGGCCGCCACGAGCATTATCGGCATGGGGTCCGTCAGCAACCGCCTGCACTACCTGACGGAACGGAGCACCCCCTTCCAGATGCGCACGGTGGAATTCCAGCGGGCAATCCAGGGGGCGACGGCCGACCTGATCAAGGTCGGTGCCTCCCGGGACCGGAACGAATTCAAGGCCGCCCGGGCCGAAGCGGAAAAGTCGCTGGCGGAGGTCGCCACCGACCAGGGCGCGCTGCAGGCCCTCGCCGGAGAGAGCATCATCACGGCATACGACCAATTGAACAGCATCGCCCGGGAACTTTTTTCCGTTACCGACGGGAGACTGACGGCTGACGAGGATGCCGTGAACGCCGACCGGGTGATCACGGAAAAAATGCGGGAGGCCAGCGCCCGCCTGAAGGAACTGGACAGCAAGATCAAGGGGCTGCAGGTGACTGCCGCATCGTCCTACACCCGCTCGATGGACGACACCAGGAACGTATCCGCCCGGGTGAGGAACGTCGAAGCGCTGAAACTGACGCTGAAGGATTTCCAGCTCGGCTTTCTGGAGGCGGCAAAGGCCCAGAACAGGAAAACGGTCCTCATTGCCCAGGGGAAGTGCAATTCGGCCATGAACAAGGCGCTACAGAATGAGCTCCTGAAAACATCCCCATCCATCGCGGCAGACATCCGGCAGATGAGCATCAAAGTCCCCGAATATCTGAAGGCCCATTCGGCCATCGTCGGACAGGCCGGAGCGGACACCACGCTCCGTGACGGCCTGGCAGCGGAGGTGACGGACAAGCTGAGCGCCGTTATCCTTGCCGTCGAGCAGGAAGGGGCCATGGCATCGGACAGCTTTTCGTCGGAGACCCGCAAGCAGTCGTCGTTTTTCGGCAACTCAACCCTTGCCACGGCCATTCTGGCAAGCAACTCGGAGCTCCTCTCCCTCGGCCTGAGCATCGAGGGGCTCTCGTCCCGCCTCTTCAACGTCTCCTCCGCCAAGGAGCTCGATCTGATCGAGGCCGAACTGAAACGGGACTTTTCACGGAGCACGGTGGTCAGAAACGACCTGGCCAGGTCACTGGCGAAACTGAATGCCCGGAAAGAAGCGGTCATCCTCCGCAACACGGAAGGGGCCCTGGCCAGCATCAACAACCTCCTGTTCGTCAAGGACGGGATCATCTCGAAGATCCGGGGCCGGCTCGAAATGGATGCGAAGGCTGCGGCCGCCACGGGAAAACTCCGCGACATCGTGCTCAAACAGGCGGAAAAGGGGAAACAGACCGTCTCCGTCGCCCAGGGCGAGCAGGAAAAGGCCATCGCCACCGTCAACCGGATGGTGAAATTCAGCACCCTCCTCATTGCCGCCATCAGTGCGGGCGCCGTCCTTTTCGGCATCATCTTCGGCTTCTGGATCTACCGCTCCATCGCCGGGCCGCTCACCCAGCTGATCAACGCATCGGGCAAGGTTTCCGAGGGGGACCTTGCCTGCATCCTGGCCACCGACCGCAAGGACGAAATCGGCAGGGTGGAAACGGCCATGGCGGCCATGGTCGCCAACCTCCGCGATATGGTCGGGAAGATCCGCGTTGCCACGGAAAACCTTGCCTCCAGTTCCGAAGAGCTTTCGGCCACGGCCGGCGCCATGGAGGTGGGCTCCCGGGAGCAGACGATGCAGATCGAGCAGTCGGCCACCGCCATGACCCAGATGTCCCAGACCACGGAGGAGGTTGCCCGCAACTCCGGCGACACCTCCGAAGCCGCCGTGAACATGAAGAAGGTCGCCGAAGAGGGACGGGAAGCCATGCACGGCACCATGCAGGAACTGGAGCACTTTGCCGAGACGGTGCGGGAATCGGCTAAAAAGGTGGAAGTGGTGGGGACCCAGTCGGAGAAGATCAACGACATCGTGGCGCTCATCAAGGACATCGCCGACCAGACCAACCTCCTGGCCCTCAACGCCGCCATCGAAGCGGCCCGGGCCGGGGAGCAGGGGCGCGGCTTCGCCGTGGTGGCCGACAGCGTGCGGCAGCTGGCGGTGCGGACCACCGAAGCGACCAGCGAGATCGGCGCCACCATCAGGGAGATGGAGGCGAGCATCGGCGACTCGGTCAGCTACATGCAGGAGGAGCGGGAATCGGTATCAAAGGTGGTGCAGCACGTTAAAAATACCCTCGGCAACATCGACGCCATCGTCACCTACGTGGAGCAGGTGACCGACATGGTCCAGCGGACCGCCGTGGCTGCCGAGGAGCAGTCGGCCTCCACCGGCGAGGTGTCACGGACCATGGAACGGATCTCCGCCATCACCCATGAACTGCAGAGCTCCTTCAGCGACGTCAGGAACTCATCCTCGGACCTCTCGCGCCTTGCGGTGGAACTGAACGGCATGGTGGGATGGTTCAGGGTTTAGGGGTAGATCTTTTCGTCGGCATCGAGCCGTGAAAACGGAGCTCTGAACGGGGAGAGACGCAAAAGGGACGGTCTATTGGGCCGTCCCTTTCGCATTCAGCGGGCAGATGAGATGTTTGCCGTCACTTCGTGTGATCGTCGTGGCAACTGAGGCAATCCATCTGCCCCTTCGCGTTGTCGGCCGCCTTGGGGCCGTGGCAGCTCAGGCAGCTCTCGGTTTCCGGGGAGAGTTTTGCCGCCAGTGGCTTGTACTTCCCTTCGGCGTATGCGTTGAGCATCACCATCGTCTGATAGACCGTCTCGGCGGCGACTTTCGCGCAGCGGTCCTTCCGCTCCTTCGCGTGATAGGAAGAATTCGCCGCCACCATCCAGCCGGAGACCGAGGTGTGGCAGAGGGGAGAAACGGCAACCTTCTGCACCTGGTTCTTGTAGGTGGCGATGGCGTCGAACCGCTGGGTCGGAAATGAGCACTGGCTGTACCAGGAGATCAGATCCGTCAGGATTTTCGTGTGCGAATTCTCCTTGTCCATGGCCGCGAGGTTGATGATGGCACCGCACGCGCCGATGGAGCCGCAGAGGGTTCCCTGCAGGGCATAGCCGCCGGCGGCGTGGTGGAACATGTCGTCGGGAAGGAGGGTATACGGGAAGCCGATCTTTTCTTTCAGAAGGCTGAGGACCCCCAGCCAGGCACCGCTCCCTCAGCCACCCTTGGCGTGGTAGTTGTGAAAGGTCCTCTTCCCGGCCTCCATCGGATCCATCTTCAGCCACGGCCACGGCAGCGGAGGTGGCGTTCCGGGGGCAGCTTCCTTGGCGCCGGTGACGGACGCAATGGCCCCCCCGGCCAGCACCCCTCCCACGGCAACGATGCCTGCCGCCGTAATGAATCCCCGTCGTGACATGCTGCCCGTCACGCGCTCCGTGCTTTCTTCATCTGGTTTTTCCTTCATGGCGACCTCCTTTTCTCCTTTTTTATCGCCCGGCATTCCCCATACCGCACCGGGGAATCCGGGCCCTGCCAACCGGCACTGTCAGGGGCAATTACCGGCACAGCAGCGAACCTCCTTCCCCATGAGGCAGGTTCCGGCGGCGTTCGGGTCGGCGTCCGCGTAGCGGCGCAGATCGAGCTCTTTCCCCTCCCGGAGGAGGAGGGCGAAATCCTCGGCGGAGACCGGCCGGCTGAAGTAGTACCCCTGCATCTCCTCGCAACCGTGGCGGCAGAGGAAATCCATCTGCTCCAGCGTCTCCACCCCCTCGGCGATGGTCTTCATGCCGAGGCCGTGGGCCATGGTGATGATGGTCCGCACCAGGGTCGCGTCGTCCGCGTCGCGGCAGAGGTCGCGCACGAACGACTGGTCGATCTTCAGGTTGCCGATGGGGAAGCGCTTCAGATAGCTCAGTGACGAGTAGCCGGTGCCGAAGTCGTCGATGGCGACCTCGATCCCCATGGCCGCCAGCTGGCGCAGGACGTCGGCGGACCGCTCCGCCTGCTGCATGACGAGGCTCTCGGTGAGCTCCAGCTCCAGCCACCGGGGGTCGAGGCCGGTATCCGCCAGCACCGCGGCCACCATCTCGATCAGGTTCTCCTGCCGGAACTGCCGGGCCGAGAGGTTCACCGCCACCCGCAGCGGCGGCAGCCCCGCCTCCTGCCAGAGACGGTTCTGGGAGCAGGCGGTCCTGAGCACCCACTCCCCCAGCGGCACGATGAGCCCCGTCTCCTCGGCCAGGGGGATGAAGCGGGCCGGCGAGACGAGCCCCATCTCCGGATGGTTCCAGCGCACCAGCGCCTCCACCCCCGATACCCGCCCGGTCCGCAGGTCGACCCGGGGCTGGTAGTGGAGGAGGAACTCCTGCTGCTTCACCGCCCGGTGGAGGCTCGTCTCCAGGGCGAGCCGCTCGAAGACCCGGGTGTTCATCTCCTCCGAGTAGAACTGGTAGTTGTTCTTCCCCTGCTCCTTGGCGTGGTACATGGCGGCGTCGGCATTCTTGAGGAGCGCGTCCACCGTCTCGCCGTCGGTGGGGAAGATGGCGATGCCGATGCTGGCAGTGATGTAGATCTCGTGCCCCATCAGCTGGAGCGGCGTGGCAAAGACGTCGAGAATCTTCTTGGCGACGATGACGACATCCTGCACCTCCCGGACGTTGGGAAGGACGACGATGAACTCGTCGCCGCCGAGGCGCGCCACCGTGTCCCCTCCCCGCACGCAGTTCCTGAGCCGGTTGGCCACCGCCTTGAGGAGCATGTCCCCCACCGTGTGCCCCAGGGTGTCGTTGACCTTCTTGAAGTTGTCGAGATCGAGGAACATGACGCAGAGCGGGGTCCGGCGGCGGAACGCCTCCAGGGCCAGGGCCTGGGCGAGCCGGTCCTGGAGGAGGTTGCGGTTGGGGAGGCCGGTGAGGGGGTCGTGGGTCGCCTGGTAGACGAGCTGCTCCTCGTAGCGGCGATGCTCGGTGATGTCGTTCATGACCCCGATGTAGTTGGTCACCGCACCGTCGCGGTCGCGCACGGGGGCGATGAAGAGCTCGTTCCAGAAGAGGCTGCCGTCCTTGCGGTAGTTGCGGAGCACGAAGTAGCCGTCGCGGTGCTCCTGGAGGGTCTGGGCGAGCTTCTTGAGCTCCACCTGGTCCCGGTCGTCCCCCCGGAGGAAGCGGGGGTTCTGCCCCAGCACCTCATGGACGCCGAAGCCGGTCATCCGCTCGAACGCCGGGTTGACGTAGATGATGGGGTTGTCGGTCCCGGTCACGTCGGTGATGATGACGCCGTTCAGGGTCGACTCGATGGCCCGCTTGAGGAGGACCAGGTTCTGCTCGTCCTGCTTGCGGGTGGTGATGTCGGAGATGATGGTCATGATCCCCGTGACGGAACCGGAGGCGTCGAAGGTGGGGGCGGACGAGACGCTCGCCGTGATGAGCGAGCCGTCCCTGCACTGCCGCTGGACCTCCTGGTCGGTGAAAATCCCTCCTCCCAGCACCTTTCCCTTGAGGACGGCGTACTCTTCACGCCGCGCCTCGGGGATGGCGGGATAGGGACGCCCCACCACCTCCTCGGCCCGCCAGCCGAAGATCTGCTCCGCCGCCCGGTTCCAGAGGGAGACGTTTCCCCCGCGGTCCATGGCGATGATGGCGTGGGGCGAGGCCTGGATCAGGGCGTGGAGCCGTTCGTTCGTCTCATGGAGCCGCGCGTCGCTCTCGACCCGCTCGGTCATATCGCGGACGATGCCGATGAACGTCCAGGCCCCCTCCACCAGGACCCGGCTCACCGAGAGATCGACCGGGAAGCGGGTGCCGTCGCGGCGAACCCCCGCCACGCCGTACGAGATGCGGCACTCCTCCCGCTCGCACGTGGTCAGGGTCGTAAACGGAAAGTATCCCCCCTCCGCCTCCCTGCCGGCCAGGAGCTGCTCGATCCCCATCCCGACCAGTTCCTCCACCCCGTAGCCGAACATCCGCTCCGCCGCCGGATTGCCCGAGACGATCCGGCCGTCGTGACCGAAGCTGACCACCCCGTCGGCCAGGTTGTCCAGCAGGTTTTCCGCATGGGAGGCGGCGGTGAAGGCGACGCCGCGCAGCGGGCTGACGATGGAGCTCCAGATGAAGGGCCCTCCGAAGAGGATGAGCAGGGTACCGTCCAGCATGGTGAGCCACGCATAGTTGCATCCCTTCGCAACCAACGGCAGAAAAGACATCACGAGGGTATCGATGGTGAAGAGGATCAGGAGCAAAACGACGAACTGCTTCAGGGCGGAGGGGAGGTAGTGACGGATCTTGCGGGGGACCTGCGCCAGCGGCATTGCCATGCTCCAACGCGCCGACTGTGAGGGGATACGGTATGACCCGCCGCAACCACGCGCGATACGAAATGGGGAACTCTCTTGTTCTCGTATCGGCGGAAAGGATTAAAACTTTAGGACAACGGCCCCGTCACGGCGGCGAAACGGGGATCTGCCGATACCGCTCGGCCATGGCCGCGGCGATCGCCCCCATCTCCTCCCGCAGGCAGGCCGGCTCCAGCACCTCGGCATGGGCGCCGTAGGAGAGGAGCCAGGAGACGATCTCCATCCGCCCCCCCGCGGTGAAGGAGAGGAGCACGCTTCCGTCGGCCTCCTCGCGCACGCTCTGGCTCGGGTGCCAGAGCCGGTCGCGGATGGCGTGGGCGATGGCGGGAGCGAAGCGGACCGTGACGGCCAGCGGCTCCTCGTCGACGATCCCGAAGGCACCCTTCAGGCGGTCGCCGGGGCGGTAGTCATCGGGGATCTCGAACCGCTCCTTCAGCAGCTCCACCCCGGCGATCCGCTCGGCGGCGAAGGTCCGGAGCGCCTTGCGGTTGTGGGCGTAGCCAAAGAGATAGAGCCCCCCCTTGTAGAAGATGAGGGTGTAGGGGTCCACCGCGTAGGTGGTGGAGCGCCCCTTCCCCGGCGCCCGGTACGTGAGCCGGAGTCGGTACTGGTAGATGAGGGCGTCGCGGATCGTCGTGAGCGATCCGGCCACCCGGCCATAGTCGCGCCGTCCCTGCAAAAGCGGCAGCGACACCTCGGCGATCCGCTCCATGTGGGCCGCGTAGCGGGGGGGGAGGACCGATCCGATCTTGCGGAAGGCCGCGTCGAGATCGTCGCGGAAGGGGGTGCCGTCGAGGAAGTGGAGCTGGGAGCGGAAAAACGACAGGGCCACCAGTTCCTGGAGGGTGAAGGTGACGGGGGGGACGTCCTTGAAGCGGGTGAGGAAGCGGTAGACCTTGCGGCCGGTCAGCCATTCGGAGACCAGGGGGTACCCCGCCTCGTGGATGGCGTTCAGGTCGCGGTGGACGGTGCGCCGGTCAACGCCGGTCTCCTCGGCCATCTCCTCGATGGTGACCCCGTGGCGCGCCTCGATGAGGCGGATCAGATCGTGGACCCGCCCCGCCTGGGAGTACTTCTTCGCCGGCTTTCCCTTCTGCATCCGCCATCCTCCCGCAAACGGCCGGCTCTTGTCCGGCTCTCGCGCCCCCATACTACCCCACCTCGCCTCCGCGGTAAACCCGATTAGCGGCAACCGTCTGCGGCGGAACCGGCACCGCCCCCCCCGGAGAAAACGGACCGGCGGCGTATTCGGCGGGACCGGGGACAAGCGACGGTTTTCATAACGGGAATTTCGGGTACACTTGATTCGGCCATACTACATTTTGACAGCAAGGAGGACGACATGAAGGCGAACACGGTCTCGTGGGCTCTCATCCTCGCCTGTTCGGCGGGAGCCGCCTGGGGGAAGGAAGATGTCATGAAACGGGCGCAGGGGCTGTTCAAGCCGATCCCCGACAAGGCCCCGGCCATGAAGGGGAATCCGGCGAACCCGGCCAAGCTGGAGCTGGGAAAGATGCTCTACTTCGACCCGCGGCTCTCGGCTTCGCAACTCATCAGCTGCAACACCTGCCACAACGTGGGGCTCGGCGGCGCCGACCTACAGGAGACCGCCATCGGCCACGGCTGGCAGAAGGGGCCGCGCAACTCCCCCACGGTGCTGAACGCCGTCTTAAACATCGCCCAGTTCTGGGACGGGCGGGCCGAGGACCTGGCGGCCCAGGCCAAGGGGCCGGTGCAGGCCTCGGTGGAGATGAACAACAAGCCCGACCAGCTCGTGGTGACCCTCAAAAGCATCCCCGGCTACCAGCCGCTCTTCCGGAAGGCGTTCCCGGCCCAGTCCGATCCGGTCACCTTCGACAACGTGGCTCGGGCGATCGAGGTCTTCGAGGCGACCCTCCTCACCCCCGGCGCCCCCTTTGACGCCTACCTCAAGGGGAACCGCAGGGCGATCTCGGCCCGTCAGGAGGAGGGGCTGCGGCTCTTCATCGACAAGGGGTGCGGCGCCTGCCACGGCGGCGTCAACATGGGCGGCACCGGCTACTTCCCCTTCGGCGTCCGCGAAGAGCCGGCGGCCGACGTCCGCCCCCCCGCGGACACCGGCCGGTTCAAGGTGACCAACACCGCCGCCGACAAGTACGTCTTCCGCTCCCCGAGCCTGCGCAACGTGGCGATCACCCAGCCCTACTTCCACTCCGGCAAGGTCTGGAAGCTGAGCGACGCCGTGAAGATCATGGGGAGCGCCCAGCTCGGCATCAAACTGACCGACGACGAGGCCGGCACCATCACCGCCTTCCTCGACACCCTCACCGGCAAGCAGCCGAAGGTGGTCTACCCGATCCTCCCCCCCAACGCCGACGGCACCCCCCGGCCGGTGACGAACTGAGCCGGACGAAAGAAAGGCCGGAGCAGATGCCCCGGCCTTTCCCCTTTTCAATGCCTCCCGCGATAACAATTAATTGACACTGCCGTTGCATCGCGTTCGTATGTGCGTCAGATTTGGCTGCGACGATTGAGCGCAACCGCAGGCGTAGCCCAAGATTGCGCGAGTGAGGAGCGGCCGAAGATGGCGTGCAGACGGACGCGACTACATCTTCCCTTTGAGGCTGTAGACGTAGGCTAACACCTCCGCCACCGCCGCATAGAGGCTCTCGGGGATCGGCTCCCCCTCCTTGACCTGGGCGTAGAGCTCCCGGGCGAGAAAGCGGTTTTCCACGAGCATGACGTTGTGCTCGCGGGCCATGGCCTTGATGGTCTGGGCCATGTGGTCGGCCCCCTTGGCGAGGACCACCGGCGCCGCCATGGTCTCGCGCTCGTACTTGAGGGCGATGGCGAAGTGGGTCGGGTTGGTGACGACCACGTCGGCGGTGGGGATCACCTGCCGCAGCCGGCGGCGGGCGGTTTCCACCTGCATCTGGCGGATCTTCCCCTTGAGTTGCGGGTCACCCTCCGACTCCTTGTGTTCGTCCTTCACCTCCTGCTTGGTCATCTTGAGGTTCTGGATGAAACGCCACTTGATGAAGGCGAGGTCCAGGGCACCGAGAACCAGGAGCACCCCGCAGGTGTGGAGAACGATCTTGAAGGCGAGATGCTTCATGAGCTCCAGCGTGCCGGCGATGTCGGTCTCGGTCAGATAGATGATCCCGTCCAGTTCGTCCCGCAGGATCCGGTAGGCCATGTAACCGACGATGGCGATCTTCAGCACCGCCTTGACCATCTCCACGAGGGAATCCTTGTTGAAGAGCTTGCCGAAGTTCTCCACGGGGTTGAGCTTTTCGAACTTGAATTCGAGCCGTTCGGAGTTTATGGAGAACCCCACCTGGATCGTGGTGGTACAGATGCCGACGATGATGACCACCAGCATGAACGGCGCGAGAACGCTCAGAATGACGAGCAGGAGCTTGATGAGGAGGTGCTGGACGCTCGATTCGGTGAGCTGATAGGTCCCCATGGAGCCGAGAAGATCGGCACTGGTCTGCTTGAGGGTGGAGAACATGAAGCCGCCGGTGGAGTAGAGGGTGACCATGGCGGCGATGAGCGTGACGGTGGAGGTGAGGTCCCGGCTGTGGGGAACCCCCTTCTTCTTGGCCTCATCCAGCTTCTTCGCTGTCGGCTGTTCTGTTTTGGAATGTTTGTCCTCGGACATGGTGGCCCTACCCCGTCCCCATGAGCTTCATGATGGTCTTCAGTTGGGGGCCGAGGGTGTCGAAGGCCCCCTGCACGGAGTGGAGGAAGAAGTAGAGGGAGAGGCTGAGGATGATGAAGCCGATGCCGATGTTGAGCGGCATGCTGACGAAGAAGACGTTCATCTGGGGAAAGGAGCGGGCCATGATGCCGAGGACGACGCTCGTGGCGAGGAGGGCCACCATCACCGGGGCGGCCAGCTTCACCGCCAGGATGAAGACCTGCCCCAGGGTGACGATGAGGAATTTCATGAGTCCGTCGCTCATGTGCCATGAGCCGAGGGGGAGGACACTGAAGCTTTCGACCAGGGCCGCGATGAAGACGTGGTGGACGCCGAGGGTGATGAAGAGGAGCGTCGCCATCATCTCCTGGAAGATGGAGATGATCGACTGCTGCCCCCCCTGGCTCGGGTCGAATTCCGTCACCATGGAGAGGCCGATCTGGACCCCCACGATCTGGCCGCAGAACTCCACCGCGGCGAAAACGATGAGGGAGAGGAGCCCGAGACTGATCCCCACCAGGGTCTCCCGGACCACGAGAATGCCGAGGCCGAGCATGTCCCCCGGCAGTTCGGGGGCCTTCATCCTGACGATGGGATAGCAGACGAAGGTCATGGCGACGACGACGAGGGCCCGGATGTTCATCGGCACCCGCCGCCCGCCGAAGAGGGGGATCGACGAGAAGATACCCGCCATCCGCCCCATGACGAGGGCGAAGAAGGCGACGTCGTTCGGCGTCGGAAATGGTGTGGTCAGGGGGAACATAGTCTGGGGCCAGGAACCGGCCTTTTACTGTCTCATGGTGGCGATCAGGGCGTATATCTCCCGCGTGAAGTCGCTCATGTAGCTCATCATCCATGGGAAGAAGATGACCAGCGCCACCATGACGGCGATGATCTTCGGCGCGAAGGCCAGGGTCGCCTCCTGGATGGAGGTGACCGCCTGGAAGATGCTGATGAGGAGCCCCACCACGAGGCCGGCGATGAGAAGGGGGGCCGAGAGCATGAGGGTCACTTCGAAGCTGCGGCGGGTGAGCTGGACGACGAGGTCGGGATTCATGGTCTCCTCCTACCCGAAACTCTTGATGAGGGAGCCGATCACCAGCCCCCAGCCATCCACGAGGACGAAGAGCAGGATCTTGAACGGCAGTGCGATCATGACCGGCGGGAGCATCATCATCCCCATGGACATGAGGACCGAGGCGACCACCATGTCGATCACGAGGAACGGGATGAAGACCAGGAAGCCGATCTGGAAGGCGGTCCGCAGCTCCGAGATCATGAAGGCCGGGATGAGGGTGAGGGTCGGGATGTCGTCGGCGTTGCGGGGCCGGGGCATCTTGGAGAGGTTGAGGAAGAGCGCCAGATCCTTCTCCCGGGTCTGGGAGAGCATGAACTTGCGCATCGGCACCATGGCCCGCTTCATCGCCTCGTCCTGGCTGATCTGGGCCGCCCGGTAGGGCTGGATCGCCTGGGTGTTCACCTGCTGCCAGACCGGGCTCATGACGAAGAAGGTGAGAAAGAGCGACAGGGCTACGATGATCTGGTTCGGCGGCGCCTGCTGGGTGCCGATGGCCTGGCGCAGGAACGAGAGGACCACCACGATCCGGGTGAAGGAGGTGGTCATCATGATGAGCCCCGGCGCCAGGGAGAGCACCGTCATGAGGAAGAAGATCTGGAGGACGGAGGAGACGTCTCCCGGCTTGGAGGCCTTTCCCACGCCGATGCTGAGGGTGGGGATGCCGGCGGGCTCTACGGCCAGGACCGTCGGGACGCAGACAAGGATCAAAAGCGCGGATATGAGAAAAACGCGTTTCAGCATGGAGACACCATCCGTGGTGTTAGGATTGGCGCAGGGGGGAGCGGGGCGCGTCGGCCCGTCCCTGCTTCATCGTCGCGAGCCGGGCGGCCACGGCGTCGAGCTTCCCCTGGAAGAGCATGGCCAGCGGCGGGCGGGCGGGTTCCTCGTCCACCACCTCGATCTCTTCCAGGATGTCGATCTGTTTGATGAAATTGAGCCGGTCGCCGCTGGAGCCGAGGAGAAGGAACTCTCCCCCCACCTCCACGAGGACCAGGGACTTCTTCGGCGCCAGGTAGCGGGTCTCCACGACCCGGATATGCCGCTCGGCGACACGCTGCGCCCCACCCACCCGGAACAGGCGATTGGAGAGGTAGTAGACGAGGTAGATAATGCCGAGAACCAGCGCCAGGGAGGCGAGCATCTGGAGGAAGGCCCCCATCATGCTGAATCCTCCCCCAGCCAGCTGCTGATCCGCCGCCAGAGCCGAAGCGGCGGGGATGAGCGCAGTGGCGGCGAGCGCCGTGAGGGATCTCACAGCACCTTCTCCACCCGCTCGTTGGGGCTCACGATGTCGACGAGGCGGACGCCGAACTTCTCGTTCACCACCACTGCCTCGCCGCGGGCCACGAGCTTGGAGTTGACGAAGACGTCGAGGGGCTCCCCCGCCAGCTTGGTCAGCTCCACCACCGCCCCCTGGCTGAGCTGCAGGACGTCCTTCACGAGCATCTTGGTCCGGCCGAGTTCGACAGTGAGCTGCAGCGGGATATCGAGTATGAATTCCAGACTCTTCCGGTCGAGGTCTTCGGTGCCCGCCCCGTCCTTCACTTCTTCCTTTTCGAGGTCGCTCACTGCGCTCTCCCTTTACCGTTGATAGCGGCGATCTGGATCGCCTTGTTGCCGTGCCGCAGCCCCGGCGTGCCGGAAAATTTCTCGACCCCCCCCACCTTCACCCGGAGGTTGCTGGTGCAGGGGGTGTCAAGCATGATGGTATCGCCGGGGGTCAGATTGAGGAGGTCGTCGAGGCTGATGACTGCCCCACCCACCTCCACCGAGACGCCGAGGGGGGCCTCCAGGAGCTCCCGCGACAGCCGGTACGACCACTGGGGGTCGATGGCCATCATGTCGAACTGGGTGCCGGACTTGAGCTTCTCCCTCACCGGCTCGATGGTCATGATGGGGACGGCGAAGACCATCTTCCCCACGATCTCGTCGATCTGGATCTGCATCTCCATCGTCACCACCTGGTACTCGGGGGGAACGATGTTGACGAGCCGGGGGTTCATCTCCATCCGGAGCAGGCTCATCTTCGTGGCGTAGAGCGGGGCCCACGCCTTCTCCAGATCGGCGAGGGCGTCCTTCACGATCTTCGAGACGAGCTTCAGCTCGATGGAGGTGAACATCCGGTTGGTGCTCGGCAGCGCCGAGGTGCCGGTGCCGCCGAGGATGCAGTCGACGATGGTGAAGACCAGGGTGCTGTCGAAGGCGATGAGCGCCGCCCCCTTGAGGGGTTCGGCCTTGTAGATCGCCATGGCGACCGGCGAGGGGAGGGTCTGGATGAAGTCGTCGAACTTGTAGGAACCGGCCCCCATCTTCTTGATCTCGACGATGCGCCCGAGACGGTTCGACAGGGTCCCCCGCTGGTAGCGGATGAAACCGTCGTAGATGATGTCGAGGTTGGGGATGTTCCCCTTGGCCTCACTGTTGAAGAGATCATAGGAGTGAACGGCGGCCCCTTCCGTCTTCGCCAGCTCCTTGTCGGGCTCGATCTTCCCCTCGAAGACGGCTGCGAGCAGCGCCTCGATCTCCTGTTTGGTGAGGATTTTCTCCATGGTGCTCTTTCGCTCCGCTACCGTTTATTGCACCACGAAATCGGTGAAATAGACCTTGTTCACCTTGCCCGGCGGCAGGATCTTGTTCACGGCAACCATGATCTCGTCGCGCAGCTGGTTTTTCCCCTGGAGGTCCTGCACGTCCTGGAGGGTCTTGGTGGTGAGAAGGACGAGAATCGCATCGCGCAGCGGCGCCTGGCGGGCCTCGATGTCAGCCTTCGCGGCGGGGCCGGCGGTTTCGAACTCGATCTTCGTCCGGAGGTAGCGGATCTCCTGGCCGTCATAGATATTGACGATGAACGGCTCCATGGCAAAGATGTTGGCCGCCGCGCCCCCCTTCTCGCCCTCCTTGCCGCCGTGGCCTCCCCCTTCCTTCCCGGCCTCGGCCTTCTGCTCCACCTTCGCCTCGGCCTCGCCTTCCTTCCCCTTCTCCTTCTTCCCACCCCCCATGAAGACCACGGCAAGGGCGATCACCACCACGGCCGCAGCCCCGATGATGATAAAGAGTTTCTTGTTGTTCTTGGGCGCGCCTTCGGCAGGCGCCTTCTCGTCGGAAGCCATCAGCTCCTCCTTTTATTTTTGGTGAATATGGAAGTACACGATGTGGTGCAACGAAGCCTGTTGTTGCAACCGAAGTGCCAGAACTGGAATCATGCGTCAGTTGAGGGTGATTGTGGCAAAAACGGAGTAAAGACGGGGAGCTAGGAAGGGAGATGGGGAAGCCGGCCCGCGACAATGGTGTCGGCACACCGGCAGGGGGAGGGATAACGGGGAAACACAGATCAAATTATTGACACGGGCTCATACCCCGAAAATGGCCTTCGCAGCACGAAAACGGCCCGTCAGCACCATGCTGCAGACGGGTACAATGACCCCGTTGCCGGCTCCTGTCAACTATCCGTCACCCCCCCTCACCCGGCGGGAGAGGGTATGAGTTCACCCCTCGCCCCAGGGGAGAGGGGCAGAGGTGAGGGGAGAAGAGATGGTGACCGCGGCACCGGAAAAAAGCGGGGGACCGTTACCGGTCCCCCGCGATCCTTCTGTTACCGCTTGAGGCCGAGGACTTCCTGCAGCATCTCGTCGGCGGTGGTGATCGTCTTGGAGTTGGCGGAGTAGCCCCGCTGGGTGGTGATCATCTTGACGAACTGGGCCGCCATGTCGACGTTGGACTGCTCCAGGGAGTTGGAGAGGATCTTGCCGACCCCCGGGGTCGCCGCATTGGAGAGCATCGGCTGGCCGGAGGCGAGGGTCTCCTCGAAAAGGCTTCCTCCTGACTTGGAGAGGCCGTCATTGGACGAGAACTTGGCGAGGGCCACCTGGTAGAGTTTCTGGAGCTGGCCGTTGGAGTAGACGCCGTTCACGTACCCCTTGTCGTCGATGGTGACCTTGGTGAGGGTCCCCTGGTAGTAGCCGTCCTGGGTCTGGGAGGAGACGATGGAGGCGCTGGCATACTGGGTGGTGGCGCCGACGCCGAGGTCGAACAGGACCGGCTGGGGAACGGTGGAACCGTTGGCGAAGGTGATGTTCTGGGCCGTGCCGGCCGTCGGGGTCTGGGCGGTGAGGGCGCCGGTGCTGCTGAAGGCCAGGGTGCCGTTGATGGGGGTGGTGACGCTCCCCGGAGTACCGGCGGTGGCGTCGGGGATGATGACGTGCCAGTCCCAGGCGTTGGCCGCAGTCTTGCGGAAGTAGGCGGTGGCCGTGTGGGCATTCCCCAGGGAGTCGTAAACCGAGAGGCTGGTGGAGAAGTTGGAGGTCGCCACCGGGTTGGTCGGATCCCAGGGGAGGGCCGGCGTGGTCTGGGTGGAGTCGAGGTTCACCACCATCTTCACGTTGGCGGTCTGTTTCGGGGGGGTGGAGGCAAAGCTGGTCAGATTGATGGCCCCGAGAACCCCGTTGGACTGGCCGGTTCCGGGGATGATCCCGTACCCCTGCACCTGGTAGCCGTCGGGATTGACGAGGACCTTGTCCTTGTCGAAGTTGAAGGCGCCGGCCCGGGTGTAGTAGCGACCGTTGCTGTTCTGCACCACGAAGAAGGAATCGCCCTGGATGGCGAGGTCGGTGGAGCTCTGGGTACTCTCGAAGGAGCCCTGGCTGAAATCGTTCTGCACCGCCTGGATCTGCACGCCGCGCCCGATCTGGGAGCCGCCGCTGATGGTGCTGGAGAGGACGTCGGAGAAGAGCATCCTCCCCGACTTGAAGCCGGTGGTGTTGACGTTGGAGATGTTGTTGCCGATGACGGACATCGCCTCGCCGTTGGCCGCGAGGCCGCTGATGCCCGTATACATTGCGGACGTAACGCTCATTGTGTTGCCTCCTCATGGCGGCAGCCGTTCGGCTGTCGCCGGGGTTGTACGGGACGCGTCAATCGGTCGGCGTCCCCGGGCCCCCTCGGAAGGTCCGGCCCGTTGTTGGTTGAAAGTCGCTGGCTGCCCGTCGCGAGCCGCCGGTTAAAAGACCACTGCGGAATCGATGTTCGTGAACACATTCCCCTGCATGCTTGCCCGGTCCATGGCAGTGATGACCGTCCGGTTCGTGACGCTCACCACCAGCGCGGCGTCCCCCATCATGATGAGCGATTCGCGCCCACCCTTCTGGGCCACGCTGTCAACCGCCCCCTCCAGCTTCCTGAGATCGTTCTCGCTGAGGCTGATCCCCCGCGCCCTGAGTCGTTCCTGGGCATGGCTGGAAAATTTGACCCCCTGTGCCGGAAGTTTTCCGTCGAGGATCCGGGCAAAGTCGCCTTTCTTCTCGCCCGTCTTCGGGGTCTGGGGCTGCGCCGGTTTCTGTCCCGGGTTTATGGGAAGTGGTTCGGGAAAAAAGATCTTGTCGATCATCCCAGAGTCACCCCTTTACCGAGAGTATTTTCGAGATCGGCACCGAAATGCCGCTGACCGTTATGGAAGGCTCCGACCCTTCGAGGGTCACTCCGTCCACCTTCCCGAGGAGCAGCGGGCTCCCCGAAAACTGCGTGCCGTCACTGTTGATGCCGGTAACGGTGACGGTGTAGCTGCCGGAGGGAAGGGAATTTCCACTGCTGTCCCTGCCATCCCAGGCCAGGGAGCCATCGCCCGCCGCCGTGGCGCCGAGGGTTATGGTCCGGACCGTCTTGCCAGTTGCGTCAGCAATGCCGACCTGCACCTGACTGGCATTGGCCGGGAGCCGGTAGCCAACGGTAGCTGCGCTTCCTGCGGTGAGATTCAGCTGGTCGCTGTCGGCCTTGATTGCCTTGCCGATGAACGAAACCGCCGAGAGGTTCGAGGCGCCGTTCATGGCGCTAAGAAGGCTCTGCAGGTTGGTGTTGGTGTTGTAGGCCTGCTCCACCTGGGTCAGCTGGGCCAGTTGCGCGATGAACTGGGAGCTGTCCTGGGGCTTGAGCGGGTCCTGGTTCTGGAGTTGGGTTATGAAGAGCTTCAGGAAGTCGTCCTTGTTCATGCCGGTCGACTTTTTCATGGCCGCAGCTGCTGCGGTCGTGTCGTTTGTTACGCCGGTAACCATTTCGTGTGCACCTCCTTTCCTAGAATCGGAGATCGACCAGGGAATTGTCCCGCCGGTCGGTGTAGTAGTAGTCTGAGTTCTGAGCCGTGACGACGGCGTCGTCCGGTGCCGGTCCGCTGCCGGAATGGCCGCGGTAGACACCCTGGCCTGCCTCCCTCCCCCCGCGGAAGAACTGGTCGAATCCCTGGCCGGTGCCGGTCGACACGTCGAAGCCGGACATGGTCAGGTTCTGCCGCGAAAAGTTGTCCTTCAGGGAGTCCAGGTTGTTGAGGAGGATATCCCGCACCTGGCTGTTTGCCGCCAGCACCTCAACCTTCACGTGCTGGTCGACCACCCGGACGTTGATCCGAAGCTCTCCCAGATCCACCGGATTGAGCCGGACCGTGATCTCGCCGTTGCCGTTCCCCTGGCGGGCCGCAATCCCTTCCTTCACCTGGGCCATGACACTGTCGTGCAGGGCCCGCGACGGCTCTGACGTCGTCGTGGCTTTGGTCGGCATGGAAGTTTCGAACCCCTTGGCACCCTCCTGAACGGGGGGCGAAATGGTGTGATCCTTAACTGCCACCGATTCCTTCCGGCTGCCGGAGTCGTGGTTCCCCGCCGACTGCTGTTCGCCGGCCTCGTCCTTGACGATTACCTCGACGTTCCGGAGCGTGGCACCCCCCCCGGAAACACCCTCCCGGGAAGCGGCAGGTGCTTCCCCTTCGGCTGCCTCCGCCGGTGCGGCATGGGCCGCGCGAAGCGGATGATCGGTTCCCCGCGCGATGGCGGGTATCCGGTCGGGATAGGCTGCGGCAGGACCGAGGGTCCGGACATCCTGCGGTTTAGGGAGCGATACGTCCTGGTTCGCCGGAATGCTCTCCATCGTCTGGAGTTCCGGCTGGTTCCCCACCACCTCCTTCTTCAGCGCCGTCGTATCGAGCGCCACCCGGAGGACCTCCACGTCGCCCTTGAGTACGGGCGGCGTCTCTGCGGCCGGCGGTGCCGAAACGGCTGGCGATGCCGGTTGCGCGGTCCCGGGCTGGGCCGATGCCGTCTCCGGGCCGAGGGCCGGGATCGGGGCAGCGGTTTTCGCCTCCCCCGCCGGAATGGCAAGGGGGACCGCCAGGGGGATGGGCAGTTCCGTCTTCGGGGTGACAACGGCGTTATCGGCCGTTTTCGGTGCGGCAGCGACCGCAGGGGTCGCCAGTGGTGCCGCGGAAGCGACGGAAGCCCCCTCCGGGAGCGGCAGGGACGGGAGCGTGACGAAGGGGGAGATCAGGGCGGTCTGGGCTGCTTGTACAGCCTGAGCGGCTGCGGTGGCACCCTCCTCGTCGGTGGTGCCGGTTTTCGCATCTTCGTGAGGAGCCGCGGAGGTGACGTCGGGAAGCGGTGCGGCGGAAGCGGCCTCGACGGGGCGAACAACCAGCCCGGCGAAGAGCGCGGCGAAGAGCGAGGAATCGGCAGTGGGAGCGGCAGGGGCTTCAGATGCGGCGCCGTTCGGCGATGTGGCCTGCGGAACGATCTGGAGCAACTGCATGATTTGCATTCTGTTTCACCTCCTTCCTTCGGTGGAATGGAACGCGGCTTTTCCCCAATCTCTGCGTTGATCTGCGGAACTCCTTGTGCGGCGTACAAAGAGTACGCCTCCGCGTCGTTCCTTGATCGCCTTGACCTTGGAAAAAATCCACGTTCCTGCGACGTATGTGGTTGTCAAAGAGCGAAAAAACCTACTTCGCCGCCATGTTCTGGCGGGTCCACTTCAGTGCCCGTTCCGGCTTGATGAGCGGCAGGAGTTTGGCGACCCGCTTCTGGTCCATCTCGTTCAGAAGCTCCAGGGCCTGCTCCTCGTCCATCTTGTCGAGGAGCTTCACCGCCTCGTCGGGCTTGAGGGCCTTGTAGACCTTGAGCATCTTCTGGTATTCGGTCTTCTGGACCTTCTTCCGGGCATCGAGGGACTGGTCGAGGGACGCCTTGGCCGCCTCCAGCTCCTTCACCCGGGCATCGAGGGTGGCGGCCAGGTTCTTGAGTTCCTGCTCCTTGATGGCGAGGGACGCCTCCCGGGCGGCGAGCTGCTGGCGCTTGATCTCCAGGGCGGCCGTTTCGCTGGCGGCCCCCTTGACGCCGGTGGCCGGCGCAGTCCCGTGGGGGGCCGGGTGCTTCGCCGCCTCGCTCCCCGCGGCCTGGACCGCGCTGGCGGGGGGAGAAGAGAGCGGCGGCGCGAGGAGGAGCGCCCCCGACGCCGCCAGAACCGGTATCCAGAAGGCAAGCCGCATCAGCGGGCGACCTTTTTCTGCACGGCAAGCTCTTCCAGGAATGCCCGCTCCTTCGCGGCCATCTCGCGCCGGAAGGCGAGCATCTGCTTCTCCTTCAGGAGCTCCAGGGCCTTCTTCTCCTTGGCGGCATCCAGGAGCACTTCCCGCTTCTCGGTCATCTCCCGGCCCAGGGTATCGACCTGAAGCCGCTGCGACTGAATGTCGCTCCTCTTTCTCAGAAAAAAGTCGCCGTACATCTGCAGTTCGCTGGCGGTAATCCCCGCCGCCTGCTTGTTGTTGTACTCCACCCGGGCCCGGTCGGCCTCGGCCTCGTGGCGGTCGAGAAGCTCCGTGGCGCTCTCGAACTCGCGCTTGGCGGTGGCGAACTCCACCTTGCGGACCTTCTCGACTTCCTTCCGGTAGTTAAGGACCTGCTGCAGCTGGAATCCCTGTTTGTGCATCATGGCAGTACTCCGAAAAACCCCTGATTCAGCGAGGATGTACCTTCACCCTCAAGACTGCAATCAGAGTGCCATCCCCTCGTCGAAGAGGTCGCCGAGGGCCTCCACCGCCTGCTCCAGCGAGACCCCGTCGTGGACCCCCTGCTTGAGGAAGCCGATCATCTGCTCCATCTTCGCCATGGCGTAGTCGATGGTCGGGTTCGACCCCGGCTTGTAGGCGCCGATGTTGATCAGGTCCTCCGCCTGTTTGTAGGCGGCCAGGAGCTCCTTGAAGCGCGAGGCGAAGACCTGCTGCCCCTTCTCGGTCACGTCCATCATGACCCGCGACGCGCTCCCCAGGACGTCGATGGGGGGATAGACGGCCCGGGCAGCCAGTTCGCGGTTGAGGAGGATGTGGCCGTCAAGGATGCTCCGCATGGCGTCGGAGATCGGCTCGTTGAAGTCGTCCCCCTCCACGAGCACCGTATAGAGGCCGGTGATGCTCCCGTCAAGGAAGTTGCCGGTCCGCTCCAGCAGCTTCGGCAGCGCCGCGAAGACCGACGGGGTGTACCCCTTGGTCGTGGGGGGTTCGCCGATGGCAAGCCCCACCTCCCGCATCGCCATGGCGAAACGGGTGGCGGAGTCCATCATCAGGAGCACCTTCTTCCCCTGGGCCTGGAAATACTCGGCGATGGTGGTGGCGATGTAGGCGCCGCGCATCCGGACCAGCGGCGGCTGGTCGGAGGTGGCGACCACCACCACCGATTTCTTGAGTCCCTCATCCTGGAGGTCCTTCTCGATGAACTCCCGCAGCTCCCGTCCCCGCTCGCCGATGAGGGCGATGACGTTGACGTCCGCCTCGGTGTAGCGGGCGATCATCCCGAGCAGTGTCGATTTTCCGACACCGGAGCCCGCCATGATTCCGACACGCTGTCCCTCGCCGCAGGTAAGAAGGCCGTTGATGGCCCGGATGCCGAGGTCGAGGGGGTTGCGGATGGGGCGGCGCTTCATGGGGTTCACAGGGTTGGCGTAGATCGGGTACTCTTCCCGGACCGCCAGGGGCCCTTTGTCGTCGATCGGCTCGCCGAGCCCGTCGATGACCCGTCCCAGGAGTCCCGGGCCGACGCCGAGGGATGCCTTCTTGCGCTTGACGGAGATGAGGCTCCCGAGCCCCACCCCCCGCAGTTCGCCCAGAGGCATGAGAAGGGTCTTGTTGTCGCGGAAGCCGACCACTTCGGCAGGGATCGGCTCCCCTTCGTGGGGATGGACGTGACAGAGGGTGCCGACGGCCGCGTCGGGGCAGTACCCCTCGATGACGAGCCCCACCACCTGGGTCACCTTGCCGTGGAACCGGATCGGCCGGACCCCTTCCACGGCGGAAAGATAGCGGGAGAAATCGACCCTATGCAGAGACATGGGACTTCTCCTCGTCCACCTTCACCCACTCTCCCGGCCCCTTGAACGGCGGGATGGCGTCATCGGGGATCGGCGGGACCTCCCCGAGCGGCTCCGGTTCCACCGGGGCCGGAGGCTGCGTCTCCACCGGCGCGCTCCGCTCCTCCAGGAGGGTGCGGTAGATCTCGTCGATCTGGGCCTCGATCCGGGCATCGACGGTGCCGGTGACGGTCTCCACGAGACACCCCCCGGCGCCGACGCTCTCATCGGAGGCGAGGGTGACGGGGGTCTCCTCGCCGAGCCCCGCCAAGTACTCCTGTCGGTTGGCGGAGACCAGCGCAAAGTCGGCGGGGTTGAGCCGGACCACCACCCGGTCGCGCTCGGCGCACCCCCCCACCGCCGCGGCGATGATGGCGGCGAGCACCGTCGGATCCTGGGCGATCTCCTGCTGGACGATCTTCCGGGCGATCATGACGGCGAGCTTGAGCAGATCCTCCTCGCTCTCCTTGAAGACCCGCTGCCGCAGCCCCGTCAGGGCCGAGACCCCTTCGCGCAGCGACTTGAATACATTGGCGAGCCCCCGCTCGGCCTGGCGTCGCCCCTCCTCCATTCCGTTGCGGTAGACCTCGTCGACCTTTGCCTGGAGCTCTTCCTCCGTCAGGACGATCATCCCCTCCAGATCGGGGAGGGGGGCGGCCGGCTCCTCCGATTCGGCTGCGGTCGCCGAAGCCGCGGGGGGAGGGAGCGCTGCCACGAGGGAGTGGGGGACGAAGCCGTCGGGACTCGGATCGAACTCCTGCTCTTCCGGCGGGGGGTGCGGCAGGGCGGCGATGGCGGCAAAGCTGTACCCCTGCACGGCAACGGCGTGCCGGTGGTCGGCCTTGATGATGCGGTTCCCCTTAGACGAGGACATCGTCGCCTCCGCGACCGGCCAGGACCACCTTCCCTTCCTCCTCCAGGCGGCGGACGATCTTGATGATCTCCGACTGGGCCTTCTCCACGTCGGAGAGGCGTACCGGCCCCATGACCTCCAGGTCTTCCTTGATCATCTCGGCGGCGCGGGACGAGATGTTGCGGAAGATCTTCTCCTTGATGTGATCGTCGGCGGTCTTCATGGCGAGGGTCAGGGTGTCGTTGGAGATCTCGCGCATGATCCCCTGGATCGAGCGGTCGTCGAGCTTGAAGATGTCGTCGAAGGTGAAGAGGTGCTTGCGGATGACATCGGCCAGCGGCGGGCTGATGACGTCGAGCTTGTCGAGGATCTGCTTCTCCTTGCTCCGGTCCAGGTGGTTGAACATGTCGACAACCTTTTCGACGCCGCCGACCTTGTAACGCTGGACCCCCCCCATGGCGGTCAGCTCCCGCTGGATCACCTCGTCGATGTCCTCGAGAATCTCGGGAGAGACCTGGTCGACGTCGGCGATCCGGAGCACCACCTCGGCCTGGAGCTCCTGGGGGAGCATGGAGATAATCTCGCTGGTCTGCTTGGCCCGCAGCTTCGCCAGGATGACGGCGATGGTCTGGGGGTGCTCCTGGGAGAGGAAGTTGGCAATGGTCTTCGCGTCCAGGTTCGCCAGGATGTCGACCATGTCGCCGAAGCTGGAGGTGCTGATCTCCTTGAGGAGAAGCTCCGCCTTCTGGGGCCCCAGGGTCTGCTCCAGGATCTTGCGGACGAACTCCTCCCCCTGGGAGAAGATGCCGGTTTCCGGGTTGGTCACGTTGGTGAATTCCGCCACCACCTCCTGGATGACCGAGTGGGGGACATGGCCGAGTCGCGACATGCTCCGGGAGATCTTCTTGATCTCGGAGTCGTCCATGTGCTCGAAGACCCCTGCGGTTGCCTCGGGGCCAAGGTAGAGGAGGAGTATGGCAGCCTTATCTGCTCCGTCCATGGAATTAGGACCTCGAAAAATGTGGTATTGGTGAGAGCGCGGTCATGCCTTCTTCTGCTCGTCGCTGCGGAGCCAGTTCTGGAGAATCTGGGCCGCCTGGTACGGCTCTTCCTTCACCATGTTGATCAGCTCCACCTGCCGGATGGACTGGTTGCCGAGCTGGAGCCGGTGGGCCTCGGCGATCTGGTTCAGGGTGTCCTCAGCTGTGGGGACCGGCTCGAAGCTGGTCTCCTTCGGCGGTCTGAGGACCTTCATGAGGGGACGGACCACGAAGAAGAGGAGCGCCAGGAAGCCGAAGCCGATGAGGCCGTTCTTGAGGAGCGAGAGGAAGAGCGGCGCGTTCCACCACTGGCCCGCCTCGTCGGTGCCGCCGTCGCCGGTATCCTGGAACGGGATGTTGACCACCGTCACCTGGTCGCCGCGGCCGGCGTTGAAGCCGACGGCGCTCTTCACGAGGGCATCGACCTTCTGGAGCTCGTCGGCGGAGCGGGGGGTGTACTTCGGCTTGGCCCCCTTGCCGTCCTTGCCGGCGGCGGGGGATGCGTAACTGCCGTCCACGAGGATCGCCACCGAAACCTTGGAGAGGGTCCCCACCGGCTCGATGGTCCGGGCGGTGGAGCGGCTCACCTCGTAGTTCATCGTCTCGTCGTTCTTGCTCCCGTTGTTTCCTGCCATATTGGCCGCCCCGCCAGGGGACTTGCCGAGGTTGGTCTGGACGCCGGGGACCCCCGAAGCGCCGTTGGCACCGCCGAGCTTCTCCTCGCTCCGCTGCTCGCTCCGGACCACCGTCTCGGGATCGTACTTCTCCTCGAAGCGCTCCACCTGCCGGAAATCGAAGGTCGCCGAGACGCGTGCCACCGACTTGCCGCTCCCCATGGCCTTGTCGAGCAGCGACTGGAGACGCTCTTCGGCGTTCTTCTCGTAGGTGCGCTGGATCTCCTGCATGGAGGCGGTCATCTTGCCGGCGGCATCGGCCGGGCCGGTGCGGGAGAGGACCTTCCCCCTGTTGTCGAGGACCGTCACATTTTCCGGGTTCATCCCCTCAATGGCGGAGGAGATGAGGTGGGCAATCCCTTGCACGTCATTGTCGGGGAGCTGCCGGTTCCCCTTCACCTTCAGGACCACCGACGCCGTGGCCGGCTTCTCGTTCTCCTTGAAGAGCGACTTCTCGGGGATCACGAGATGCACCCGGGCCTGCTCCACGCCGGAGATCTGGCCGATGGTGCGGGAGAGCTCCCCCTGGAGCGCCCTCTGGTAGTTGAGCTTCTGCACGAACTCGGTCATGCCGAAGTTCTTCCGGTCGAAGATCTCGAAGCCGACCCCGCCCCCCTGGGGGAGGCCGTCCGATGCCATCGCCAGCCGCAGCTCGTACACCTTGTCGGAGGGGACGAGGATCGCCTTGCCGTCGCCGCCGATCTGGTACGGCACCTTCTGCTCCTTGAGCTTGCGGACGATCTCACCCGCATCCTCGGTGGAGAGGTTGGTGAAGAGTGGCCGGTAATCGGTCCGGTTGGCGACCATGATCAGCAGCGCGAAGGCGATGATCGACACCCCCACCACGCCCCCACCACCCACCGCTTGGCGGGAGGGAGGGCCATGAACGGCTGTGCCAGTTTTTTAAGACCTTCAGGCATGTATCTATCTCCGGGTTCAACAGGTTTTATTCAATGAGGTAACTTTTCAAACAGTCCCCTCTCCCTGAGGGAGAGGGCCAGGGTGAGGGGGAAATTGTGTTGCATCAGCTCCCGCCCCCCTCATCCGGCCTTTGGCCACCTTTTCCCGGGGGGAGACGGATTTCGCTCCTGATCCGGCCGGGTGCGGGCGCTGCTTTCATGATGGGCGTTTTTCAGCGCTCACCCGCACCTACACCTGCATCCGCATCACTTCGTTGTACGCCTCCACCGCCTTGTTCCGCACCTGGGTCAGGAACTGGAACGAGATCGACGACTTCTCCATGGCGATCATCACCTCGTGGAGCCCCTTGGAGTCGCCGGTGGCAAGCTCCTGGACGGCACCGTCGGCCTTGACCTGGAGATCGTTCACCTTGTTCACGAGTTCGTTGAAAAACTTGCCGGCGTCGGCAGCAAGGGCGGCAGGTTTCGCCTCGGTCGCGTCCCCCGCCGAAAATGCCTTGGTAATGCCGATGCCACTCTCGATGCCGTTCAACACGTTTGCCTCCCTAAAAATCTCTCAAGTTTTCCGTGCTACTGCCGATAGGCCTCAATGGGGATGCTTGTGCGGCACCCCTTTTTTTGTGTCAAAAAAAATACGTCCGGCTACCCGGCCCTACTTCGAGCCGATTTCCAGCGTCTTCAGGGCCATGCTCTTGGCCGCCTGCACCGCCGTGACGTTCGCCTCGTAGGCGCGGGTGGCGGCGATCATGTCGGCCATCTCCTCCACCACGTTGACGTTGGGGAGCGCCACGTACCCCTGGGCATTGGCGTCCGGGTGGGTGGGGTCGTACTGGAGGCGGGGCGGGTTCTGGTCCTCCACGATCTGGGTAACCTCCACCCCCTGGGGGGCGCCGCGCCGCATCCGGTCCAGGGCGGAACGGAAGGTCTCGGCCACCTGGGTGGCGGAGAAAACGGCGTCCTTGCGCTTGTAGGGTCCCCCCTCCGCCGTCTTGGTTGAGTTGGCGTTGGCGAGGTTGGAGGAGATGAGGTTCATCCGGGTCCGCTCGGCCGTGAGGGCCGAGGAGCTGATCTGCATCGAGCTGAAGAAGTCCATGGTTTATTGTCCCTTGATCGCCGTTTTCAGGCCTTCGAATTTCTTGCCGAGGATCTGGATCGAAGCATTGTACATGAGCTGGTTCTCCACCATCCGCCCCATCTCCGCTTCAAGCTCCACACCGTTGTTGTCCTTGCCGGGGGTTGTTGACGGGGTTTCAATCACCCGGCCCTCCACCTGCTGCAGGGTGGCGCCGTGCCCCTTGAGCGGGATGTGGCGCGGGTTGGTCACCGACGGCGCCCCCTTCTTCTCCTTGAGGGCCCCCTTGAGCTCGTCCTCGAAGGAGAGCGAGGTCGGGGTAAAGTTGGGGGTCTCGACATTCGCCAGGTTGGCGGAGATCATGGTGTGGTTCTTGGCGCGGAGATCGATGCTCTTGGCCAGCAGGTCTACGGTGGTTCCGAATATGGTGTCAATCGGCATTACAGCCCCTCCTTCTATCCGCACACGCTAATCAGCAAAAGCCGTACCAGAACGCAAACAGGGCGCGAGGAGCGGGGAGCTGGTGTTCAAAGCGAGCGCCCCACCCGGCACCTGTCATCATTTTGACAACCTCACTTTTCCGGCGAGGCTTCGCTGCAGTTCGATATCGGCGAGGGCCTGGGATGCCATCTTCTGCCACTCCGGGTCCTTCGTTTCCGCCGCCACGCTCTTCAGGTAGCGCACCGCCTCATCGGAGCGCCCCGCCGACCGGGCCACCTCCCCCATCTTGTAGAGGAACGGCGCTTTCCCCCCGGCGGGAGCCGCCTCGCTGCCGGCCTGCAGATATGACATCGCCCCGGCGCGGTCCCCCCGGGCGAGCCGCGCGGCGGCAACCACGTAGTACGCGTCGGGGACGAGCTCCCCCCCCCCTCCCCGCTGCCGGTTTTCTGACAGAAAGAGGGTCATGGCCCGTTCCGCATCCTTGTGGCTGCCGGTGCCGTCCAGGGCCTTGCCGAGGTAGTAGAGGCTCTCCACCGACTCGGGACGCTGCTTCCCGCCCAGGAAGCCCGAGAGCCGCGCCACCACCTTGGGCATCTCGCCGCGGTGGTACTCCTGGGCCGCCAGCTGTTCCCGGAAGCTGAGCGCCGCCGGATGGGCCGGGAAGCGGCGCAGGAAGTCCGCCGTCGCCTTCTCGAACAGGGGGAGATCGGCGAGGCGCTGGGCGTCGTCGATGAGGCGGCGGTAGAGCTCGGGGGCGCTGCCGCCGCTCCACTCCTTGTCGACGAGCCAGGCGAAGAGCGTCGCCTCGTCCCGGGTCCGCTCCCCGGCGGCAAAGGCGTCGGAAAGGCGCTTGACGAAGGCGGGATCGGCGAGACAGCGCGCCAGGTATTCCTTGTTTTCCTGGGCAAGCCTGATGAGCCCCTCATCGTCCTTGTCGCGGACAATCCCGCGCCAGAGGGGGACGAGGAGCTCTTCGCGCATCCCCCGCACGATGCTGCCGTAAACCCCCCGCGGGAATTTCCGGCCATACTCCCGGAGGAGATCGAAGGCAGCGGCGGCGTCGCCGTAGAGCGACATCAGGAGCGCCCCCTTGAAGAGCCCCTCCTCCCGCAGCCCGTAGTCGCCCCCATTCTGATAGATGTCGAGATATTCCGTCACCAGGGAATCGAAGGTGGCGGGGTCCATGGTCACGAGCCGGCGGTCCGCAAGCTTCATCCGTGCCCGCCAGAGGGCCTTGCTTCCCGTGAAGTTTTCGGCCACGGCCCGGTAGATGGCCTCGGCATGCAGCTCGCGTCCCTGGCGGGCGAGGATGTCCGCCAGCCGTACGAGGAGCATCGGCGCGTACCCCTTGTCAGCCAGGCCGGCGATGAGGCGCGCCATCATCCGGCGCCCCCCCTCGAGATCGCCGCTGCGGGCGACGCTGTCGGCATAGGCGAAGGTGGTGGCGGGGGAGATCCTGAGGAAGTCGGGGTAAACCCGCTCCCCCTCCCGGAACTCCTTGAGGGCCTCGCCGTACTTCTGGAGCATGTAGCGGGCCTCGCCGAGCCGGAACAGGGCGAGCCCCCGGACGGGGGTCTCCCGGGCGGCGAGGGGGGCGAAGACCTCTTCGGCCGCCCCACCCTGCCCCTGGTAGAGGGCCGCCTCGCCGGCGAGGACCTGCGCCACGAGATCGGGGGGAATGACCTTCTCCAACTGCCGGCGGTCGGTGGGAGTGAAGGGGATGTCGGAGCGCAACGGGGGATCGAAGCGGGTGAGGAGCTGCTCCACGCCGGCGCGGATCCCCTCGCGCCCCTCCGCCAGGGGGGAGCGGCGCCGCGGCACCAGGGCGTCCCCGACATCGATGGTAAGGACGTCCGAATCGTCGGGGGAAAGGACCCGGACCCCGAGGGGATTCCCCTTCACCGCCACGGTGACGAGCAGATCCCCGCCCCGGCGACCCACCGTCACCCCCGCCACATGAGAGTCGGCATAGGAACGGAGGCGCTTCCACCGTCTGCCGCTGGTCTCCCGCAGCGTCACCCGGACCCGGTTTCCCGACAGGGAGGTGACGACATACTCCGGCTGGCGGTCGAGTTTCAGGCCGAGGCGGGTGAAGCCACTCCGCTGGCGGATGTCGATCCGGTAGAGCCGGTTCGGCTCCCCCCCCCAGGCGAAGGAGACGACGAAGAGCGCAAAGACGAGCGTCATGACCGACCGCAGGAGCACCGTTCGCCCCCTGGTCGTGGCGTTGTTCACCATGTCACACCCTTTAGTGTATCGAAGTAGCCGGCTCCCGCGCCGCGGCAGCCGGACCGGAGGACGTATTCCCCCGTGCGCTACACGGCAAAAGACGTGCCGGAATTCGCCACGACGGGCATCGCAATATCAGAGAGTTACACGAAGGGAATTACGGAAAACGGAAGGAGCGTCAAAAGAGGGGGACAAAAGTCAATATCTTGACCATCACGACAGAAAAAAACGAAACGGAGGGAGGTCAGGCCGCCGAGAGGAACTTCTCCACCTTGGCCAGCACCTCGTCGGGGCGGTACGGCTTGACGATGATGTCGCGGGCGCCGTACTTGATCGCCTTGAGGACGGCGGAGCGGGTCCACTCGCGGGCGCACATGATGATGGGGAGGCGCTCGCCCTGGGCGATGGCCTTGATCTTGATGCAGACCGCCATGTCGCGGTCATCGCCGTTATGGATGCCGAGCACCACGAGCCCGACTCCCCCCTGGGAAACGATCTCCCGGATGTCGGCGTCGAGCCCCGCCTCCACCGGCTCGAATCCCCGCTCCTGGAGCAGTTCCCGGACCAGTTGACGGTCACCGGCATCGTCTTCCAGGATCAGGACCTTGCGGAAGCCGTCGTCCGGCACGCCGGGAGCCTCCGCCGCATCCTCCACCGTCCCGGCGGTGGCAGCGGAAGATTCGCCCTCCGCCGCCGGCTCTTCAACTGCGGCCGGCTCCGGCTCCTCCCCCGGGGGGTCGAACAGTTCCGCCAGGGGACGGGGAATCAGGATATCGACGTTCCCCATCTCGAAGCCGGAAAGCTCCATCCGGCCGCGGAAAAGAAGGTATTCGCCGTCGGGGACCGGCTCGGTCTCGGTGAGCTCCGTCTCTTCGGGGATGAACTTCCTGGGCGGAGTGACCTTCAGGTGGACCTTGTTGGCAAAGGCGGGCTGGAAGACCGAGTTGAAGGAGCCGACCAGCTGGTTGGTGATCTCGGAGAAGGCATCGGCGTCGTCATTCTCCATGATGGCCAGGCGGCGCTTCTCGTTGATCCGGGCCGGAGGGATCCCGAGCAGGAAGCCGCTGAGGCAGATGGCGTCCCGCAGACCGAAGACGGCGAAGAACTTCCCCGGGTACTCGCCGCTGGCGGTGATCTCGGCCACGAAGCAGACGTCGTCCAGATCGGAGAAGTAGGTCTGCCGGTTGGTGCCGATCAGGTCGGCATCGGCAATGACCAGCTCCTGCCCCAGGAGCATCCCGCTGTCGCCGGCGGTCTGCGTAAGGGCGTTATTGACGACGGATGTAAGAGCGGCGAAACCTTCCATGACCAGAACGGGCTCCCGTTACGCTTCTTTCTTCAGTTTGAGTCCCACGAGAAAGCGCTCCCCCTCGTTGAGAAAGGGGATGATGACGCAGTCGCTGTCGGCCATGGCGTTAAGGGTGTACTCTTCGCCCGAGATTACCGTGGGGACCGAGAGGTGGAGGTCAAGCCCCCCCTTGGAGAGGATCATCTTCACGTAGCCGCCGAGCATGTTCGAAATCTCGCCGAGGGCGTCGTTCACATCCTCACCCACCTCCTCCACCTCCATGCCGAGCATGCTGGAGGTGATCCGGAGGGCGAACTGCTGGGGACAGTGGATGGAGAGGATGCCGGTATAGGTCCCTGCCAGCCCCACCATGCCGGTGACGCTGCAGTGGAACCGGGTGATCGGCTCCCGGAGGGGATACTGGTCCTCGAGCTCCATCATCACCATGGTATTGAACACTTCCTTGGTGGCGCTGATGATGTAGCCGGCCACATCCTCTTCGGTGAGCTTCGTTGCGTCCGCCACACCGGTATCGAGGCTCATAGGAGTCCTCCGAGCTTTTCGTTGAGCTGCTCAGGGGTAAAGGGCTTCTTGATGCTGTCGCTGGCGCCGTTGTCCATCGCCTGCTTGAGGATATCCTCCCCCCCCTCGGTGGTGATCATGACGATGGGAGCCTTGTTGCCGTTGGCACGGGCCTGCTTGATGAACTCAAGGCCGTCCATGTTCGGCATGTTGATATCGGAGAGGATCAGGTCGACGCTCTTGCCCGAGAGGACGTTGAGCCCTTCGATGCCGTCGCCCGCCTCGAAAATCTCGTCGACCGGGAGCCCCGCCTGGCGGAGCGAGCGGGAAATAATCTTCCTCATGGTTGAAGAATCATCCACAATGAGTACGTTGGCCATGCCTGTCTCCTTCCCCTTTCATCACGTGCGTCATATTTCGGTGTTCCGCCCCGGGCACGCCGGGAGTCGGAAATTTGAATCGTTGCCGTCAAAACAGCCCTGAAGCGCGGGCGAGCCGCTCCAGCGCGGCAGTGGCCCGCGCCGCCTCTGCGGCTTCCCGGCCGGGAACGCCCCCCGGCAGGCCACCGGCAAGGGAATCGATGAGCGACCCCAGGGCCAGGAGGTTGGCGGCATCGGTCGCCACTTCCGCCTCGCGGAAAACCGCCTCCATCCCTCCAGCGTTCCGAACCTCTCCCATAGATGTAACCTCACCGCCCCGAAGCAAATTCAAACATCGGAGCGCCATGCACGGTCCGTTCCATCCCTTGAGCAGAGGAAACCGGCCTCAGGAAATCCCTTTGCCGTTGAAAAAGACGCCGTACTTCCTGTCGTCGCCCTGGATATGCTTGGAAAGCCAGTCGCGCAGGAAGGTCATGACGTTCTGGGTAAGAACCGCCTTCCCCTCCTGGAACTGTTTCTGGAGGTCGAGCACCTGCATGACGAGGGCGTTGTGCTCCTTCTTGTGGGCCTCGTAGTCGGGGTAGGCGTGCTGCGCCATCAACCGCTCCTCGGCGGCGAAGTGGGTCTGGGTGTAGGCGATGAGCTGCTTGAGGATATCCCCCATGACCTGATTCCCCTTGCCGCTCTTCATGGCGTCGAAAAGCTGGTTCACCATGTCGACGAGCTTCTTGTGCTGGTCGTCGAACTGCTTCACCTTCACGCTCAGACTGTCACTCCACGTAATCAGTGCCATGCCGTCCCTCCCTTTCGGTTGCATATTTTCCGTGCCGTACTTCTCTACATCGGACGCGATGAAAGAAACTTTAGTCATAATAGACAGCCACAACAACGCATCCCGGTCAGAGCAGAAACGGGGGGACCGTCACGCCGCCAGCCGGAAACGCCCCACGAGGGACTTCAGCTCCTCCGCCAGGTGTGCGAGCCCGCCGGCGGCGCCGGCCGAATCGGTCGCCCCCTTGGCGGTGGCCAGAATGATGTCGGATATTTCGACGATACTCGTGCTGATCTCGGCGGTGGTCCGGGTCTGCTCGTCGGCAGCGGTGGAAATCTGCCCCACCTGGCCATTGAGGGTGGCGAACTGCTCCAGGATCTGCCGCAGAGCCTCCCCCGAGCGGGCCGCCTCGCCGGTCCCCCGCGCCACCTCCTTCACCCCCTGCTCCATCACGGTTACCGCCTCGCGGGTTTCCACCTGGATGCTCTTGATCATCTGGGAGATCTCCCTGGTGGCGCGGGAGGTCCGCTCGGCCAGGGCCCTGACCTCGTCGGCCACCACCGCGAACCCCCGTCCCTGCTCTCCCGCCCGGGCCGCCTCGATGGCGGCGTTCAGCGCCAGGAGGTTCGTCTGGTCGGCAATATCCTCGATGGTGGAGATGATGGCGCCGATCTGGTCCCCCCGGACGCCGAGGCTCTCCACGGTCCGCGCCGAGTCCTTGACCCGGTCGGCGATCCGCCCCATGACCGCGATGGTCTCGTCGACCACCGCCACGCCGGTGCGGGCCGATTCATCGGCGAGGCGCGCACTCTCCGCCACCGTGCCGCAGTTGCCGGCAATCTGGTAGGTGCTGGCCGCCAGCTCCTCACTGGCCGTGGAGACGGTATTGGCCTGGGTAACCGCCGCCTCGGCTCCCCGGGCCATCTGCTCGGCGGTGGCCTGGAGCTGAAAGGAGGCCGACGCCACCTGGAGGGTGCTCTGGGAGACCTGGTAGATGATAGCGTGGAGCTTCTCGACGAAGTTGTTGAAGCAGGAGGCCAGCTCGCCGAACTCGTCGTGGCGCGTCAGCTCGATCCGCGTGGTCAGGTCCCCGTCGCCGTCGGCAATGTCCTGCAACCGCCCGATGACGGTGCGCAGCGATGCCGAGATGGAGAGGGAGATGGTGAGAAGGCACGCGATGAGGATGGCGGCGACGGCACCGACCGTCACGACGATCTGGGTGCGGGTGGTGGCGATCACGTCGTCCATCTCCCGGTTCGCCGCCTGGTAGGCGGCAGTGACCTGCTTCGGGATGGTGCTGTCCAGGAGCGGCTCGAATTCGTTGATGACGTCGCGCAGTTCCTCCCGGTCCTCGGCAAGGGATGGATCCCGGTAATCGCTCGCCCGGGCCTTGCCGGCGAGGGCATCCAGCTGCGCCACGTACTTTCCGGCAAGGGCGCGCGCCTTGTCGGCCGCCCCCCGGATCTTCGGATCGTCGGAGTTTTTGGCGATAACGTCCAGCTCCCCGTTGACCTTCCCCACCATCTCCTTGGCCCGCGGCACCCACTTTTCCTGCCTGCGGTCGAAGAACTCCGCCTCGTATTCCCGCGCCTTGAGCATGGCGATGTTTCCGCGCAGGGCCGTGTTGTTGACCAGGGTGAGGCGGTCCATGAGGTTTTGCTGCCGCTGCACCTTGCTGAAGCCGACCAGCATGAAGACCACGATGATGGCCATGCCGACACAGGTGATTCCGAGAGTCCCCCCCATTTTCTGCCTGATCGTGAACTGCATCTCCCCACTCCTTCCTGACGTTTTACGTTTGTATCCCGCGGCATGCCCGCGTCAAAAAACCGAACACGTGAGCAAAAAAATGGCCGGGAAGTCGCCGGCCACCACAATATAATTGCAATATCAATATATTAGCAATTACATCATACAGCCACTCGGAACCGTCCCACCAGTTTCTGCAATTCCTCAGCCAAAACGGCCAGTTGAGCGGCGGCGGCGGCAGACTCCTGCGCCCCCCGGGCGGTGTCGTGGGCCGCGTCGGTGATGTTCTGGATGCTCCCGCTGATCTCCGAGGTGGTGGAGGTCTGCTGCTCGGCGGCGGTGGCGATCTGGCCGATCTGCACGGTGACGGCATTGACCTGGTCGAGGATCTCGCGGAGCGCGTCGCCGGAGCGGGCCGCCTCGCCGGTCCCCCGCTCGACCTCGTGGACGCCGTCTTCCATGGAAGAGACGGCACCCCGGGTCTCCTGCTGGATCGCCTTGATCATCAGGGAGATCTCCTTGGTCGCCTTGGTGGTCCGTTCCGCCAGGGCCCGCACCTCGTCGGCCACCACGGCGAAGCCCCGCCCCTGCTCGCCGGCCCGGGCCGCCTCGATGGCGGCGTTCAGTGCCAGGAGGTTCGTCTGGTCGGCGATATCCTCGATGGTGCCGACGATCTCTCCGATCTGGTCGCTGCGCGCCCCGAGACTCTCCACGGTCCTGGCCGCCGCCGTCACCCGGTCGGCGATCCGCCCCATGACCGACACGGTCTCCAGGACCACCGTGGCCCCGCTCTCCGCCGAACGGCTGGCGGTCTGGGAGCCGTCGGCCAGGGTGACGCAGTTGCGGGCGATCTCCATGCTGGTGGCGGCCATCTCCTCGCTGGCCGTGGCCACCGAGCCGGCCTGGCCGGCCACCTGCTCGGCCCCATCGGCCATGTGCTGCGACGCCGCCTGCACCTGTCCCGCCGCCGCAGCCACCTGGGCGGCATTCTGGGCCACCTGGCCGATGATCCCCTGCAGTTTCTCCACGAAGGTGTTGAAGGAGCGGGCGAGGGTCCCCGATTCGTCTTCGCGCTGCACCGCGATCCGCCGGGTCAGGTCCCCCTCCCCTTCGGCGATGTCGTTGAGGCTCACCACGACGTGGCGCAGCGGGCGGACGATGCCGAGCCCCACCGAAAAGGCGAGCGAGAGGGCGAAGCAGGCGAAGAGGAACGTGCCGCCCAGGACCCACCAGCGAAGCGTTGCCATCTCCTCCTTCACGTCGTCGACGTAGATGCCGCTGCCGAGCACCCACCCCCACGGCTCATAGAGCTTGACGTAGGAGATCTTGGGAACCGGCTCGCTCGCCCCCGGCTTGGGCCACATGTAATCGACGAACCCCGCCCCCTTCTCGCGGCAGGTCTTCACGAATTCGACGAAGAACCGCTTCCCCTTGGGATCCTTGTTCTCCGAGAGATCCTTGCCGTTCAGTTCCGGCTTGATGGGATGCATGATCATCCGGGGGCTGAGGTCGTTGATCCAGAAGTACTCCTTCCCCTTGTAGCGGACATCTTTGAGATCGTCCATGGCCCGCTTCTGGGCCTCCGCCACCGCCAGCTCCCCCTTTTTCGCCCTCTCGCCGTAGCTGTGGATGGTGTGGTAGGCGACCTCCACGGCATTCTTGGTCGCCTCCTGCTTCCCCTCCATCAGCTTCGCCTCAATGCGGGGGAGGAGGAAAAAGGCGACCAGCCCGGCGATGAGGGCCACCGTCACCGCCGAAAGGGTCATCACCTTCGGCAGAATCTTCCAGTTCCGATACCTCTTGATAACCATGGCGCCTCCTTTGCCCGGCGTAGATTCTCCCAAACCATTGCGCCCCCCCTGCGGCGGGAGGGTCGTAGTAGTATCTATCGGCAGAAGCGGCCGAGACTTTAGCTAAAATAGAACGTCTTTCCATTATCACGAAAACGAACATGAACGCGGATTCTGGAGCAATCGCGAAATCTTTGTTATGATTAAGTCGATTCCCGCAAAGATTAGATGCAGCTCACCGCCACCAACCAGTGTCGACGTTTCGGAGATCCCGCCATGCCCGAAGGAGCATCCGCACCTCACCCCGCCGGAGTGCGGGCCGTATTGAAGCGCTTCTTCGCCATCTACCTCCCGCTCGCGCTCCTCACGAGCCTGATGGCGTTCTGGCTCTACTACAGCGACCGGCGCAGCCGGCGGCTGATCGTGGAGAACACGGCGATCCAGACGCTGGAGCTGGCAAAAAACCGGATCGTCACCGAACTGGATGCCATCGGCGGCGATCTCCAGTACCTGGCCGAGCAACCGGAACTTTCCGAAATGCTGGCAGGATATTATCCCTCCTTCAAACGGCTCCTGGCCGCCGACTACCTCTCCCTGGCACGGAACAAAAAGCTCTACGACCAGATCCGCTTCATCGACGAAACCGGCATGGAGCGGCTCAGGATCAACTACGGCGACGGCCACCCCGCCATCGTCCCCGAAGCGGAACTTCAGTCCAAGGCGCAGCGCTACTATTTCGAGGAGACCATCCGGCTCCCCCGGGGCGAGGTGTATATCTCCCCCTTTGACCTGAATGTCGAGCACGGCCAGATCGAGCAGCCGCCAAAGCCGATGATCCGCCTGGCAACGCCGGTCTTCGACCGCGCCGGCCGCAAGCGGGGGATCGTGATCCTCAACTATCTGGGTGCCCGGCTCATCTCCCACCTGAGAGGGCTGACGCCGCACCTGTCGGACCAGCTCATGCTCCTCAACAGCGACGGCTACTGGCTCATGGGGCCCCGCCCGGAGGACGAATGGGGCTTCATGTTCGACAATCGCCGCAACCGGAAGTTCGACCGGGACTTCCCCTCGGCCTGGAGGCGCATGTCAGAGGGGGAAAGCGGGCAGTTTTACGATGGGGGGGGATTGTTCAGCTTCGTGACGGTGCATCCCTTTGCGTCGGGGGAAGAGGGGACACCGGAGGCGGGAAGTGGTTCCAAGGATTACCGGTGGAAGATCGTCTCGTACCTGCCGCCGGAGGTGATGGCCCCCCGGATCAGCAGATCGAAGGGGATGTTCGTCACGCTGCAGGGGTCGTTCCTGGTGATCCTCGGGATTGTCTGCGCCGTCTGGGCGCGGGGTGACGTCCGGCGCCGGCAGGACCGGCTGGAGATCATGCGGCTGAACCAGGACCTGCTCCACCGCACCGCCGACCTCGAAAATTCCAACCGCGAACTGGAAGCCTTCGCCTATTCCGTCTCCCACGACCTGCGCGCCCCGCTGCGCCATATCAACAGCTACAGCGCGGTCCTCCAGGAAGAGCATAGAGGGGAGCTCGACGCCGAGGGACAGCATTGCCTGGAGCGGATCCGCGTCGCCAGCAGGAACATGGGGGGGCTCATCGATGACCTGCTGGAACTGGCACGGGTGGCACGGGTGGAGGTCAGCCGCGAACCGGTGGATCTGGGGGAGATGGGGACGGCGATCATCCAGGAGCTCCGGACCGTGGAACCGGAACGCCGCGTGCGGTTCACGACGGTGGGGGAGCTGACCGCCCGCGCCGACCCCCAGCTGACCAGTCTGATCCTGCAAAACCTCCTGGGCAATGCCTGGAAATACACCTCCACCAAGGAGAATGCCACCATCGAACTCAGTGCGGAAACGGTGGACGGGGAAGTGACGTTTTCCGTGCGCGACAATGGCGTCGGGTTCGACATGCAGTACGCCGACAAGCTCTTCCGCCCCTTCCACCGCCTCCATCGCCAGGAGGAATTCGAGGGGACGGGAATCGGCCTCGCCACAGTCCAGCGCATCGTCCACCGTCACGGCGGGAGGATCTGGGCGGAAGGGGCGATCGACAGGGGAGCGACGGTTTACTTCACCCTCCCCGGGCGGGAACGCGGGGCCGCACCGCCGGAACGGAGCCGGTAGGGCGTTACGCCTTACGCGCCACCAGGGTGAGAATGTCCGACGAGGCAGGATCGAAGGGGGTGGCGGAGTAGCCGGCCGTCGCCTCCCAGGAGGTGAAGCCGGCGGTCTTGACGTACTCCACGAGCCGCGCGGGGCCGACGGGGCGCTGGCGGGCGGTGAGGATCTCCGTCACCGCCTTCGCGCCGTCCCGGGTGACCACCACGATATTGAGATGGATCACGTCCCCCCGGTGATGGAAGACCCGCAGGAAGGTGAGCTCGCGCCCCTCCTTTTCGGCCACGGCGGCCGGCATGATCCGGAGCCCCTCGGCGGCGAGCCGGTCCCAGTTGAAGATATTGAGGACGCAGATTCCACCGGGGTTGAGGACGGCGTACATCTCCCGGAGCGCCTTCGCCACGTCGTCGTCGGTGGGGGCCAGGGTGAGGGAGTTGCCGACGCAGATCACCGCGTCGAACCGCTCGTCCTCTTTGAACGCGGCGGTGAGCTCCGTAAAGGAGGAGACCCGCAGGTTCACCGTGGTCCCCGCCGCCACGGCGTTGGCCATGGCCGCCTCGACCATGTTCGGCGAGAGGTCGGAACCGTAGGCGGCGCACCCCAGCCGGGCGAAGAGGATCGGATGGCCGCCGGTGCCGCAGGCGCAGTCGAGGACCGATTTCACCCCGTGGCGGGCGACGAGCTCCCGCCAGAACGGCTCCTCGCTCCGGATCCGCTCCTCCCGGGGAAACATGAGATCGTAGGCCTCGGAAAAATCGTTGAAGATGGTCATGGGATGGCTCCTTCTCCGCCGCGGGGCCGGCGGCGACAACCTGCTGCCGTTACAGCTCGAGGGTGTAGCCGACGTACGCCGGGTGGAAGCGGCCGGGAAGCTCCTGGGCGAGCCGCGCGGCGGCCTGGAATCCGGTGCAGTGGCTCCCGAGGATCTTTCGCACGTCGAAGCGCCGCAGCGCCGCCACCGTCTCGTCCAGCTGCCGGGGGGAGCAGAAGCCGAGGTGGGTGCCGCCGATGACGGCATAGATCCCGGCGACGCCGGTGGCCTCCCGGGCCCACTCGATGGTGTTCACGAGCCCCGCGTGGCAGCAGCCGAGGAGCAGCACGAGCCCCCGTTCGGTGCGGATGATGAGCGACTGGTCGTCGCAGAGGGGGTCGGCGTGGCAGCCGGCTTCGTCGCAGGAGAGTCCGGCGTCCCCCGTCTCGAAGGGGGTGGTCCGGGGGACCTCGCCGGTGAGGAACAAGCCGGGCACGATCTCCCGAAACTGATCGCTGAGATTGAACCGCGCCCGCTGCCCCCGGAGAAACTCCTCGTCCCAGGGGATGCCGACGGAGATCCGCTCCCCCGTGTCCCGCCCCACGTAGCGGGGGGCAAAGACGCCGGGATGGGCCAGCACCTCCTTGGGGCCACAGCTGCGCAGCAGCGGCCAGAGCCCGCCGGTATGGTCGTAGTGCCCGTGGGAGAGGATGACCCGCTCCACCCGGTGGAGATCCTTGTGCATCCGCTGGGCGTTATGCAGCAGCGTCAGCCCCTGGCCGGTGTCGAAGAGCAGTGCCCCGTCCTCCCGCTCCACCAGAGCGGCGAAGCCGTGCTCCCCCATGGTGCCGGAGACCGGGCCCACCGTATTGTCGCAGAGGATCGTGATCCGGCACTTCATCGGGAAGAGCTCCCCTTCGGGAACCGCGGCACCCCGAGCTTTTCCAGGAGGGTGATCATGGGGCACCAGTTGGTGAACCCCGACTGGAAGAGGTTGAGCCCCACGAAGGCGGTGAACCAGAGCCAGTTGAGATTCACCTTCACGGCCAGGACGACCGAGAGGAGGATGAAGGCCCCCGCGATGATTCTGAGCATTCTGTCGATGTACATGGTGTCAGTTCTCCTTGCCTTTATGCGAACGCACTCCGGATGACTCGTACTTCCGGACCCTCACCCGGCCTTCGGCCACCCTCTCCTCCGGGGAGAGGGGATGATTTCTCCCTCAGGGAGAGGGGTGAGGGGATTATTTCAGCGCCGCCAGCACCCGCTCCAGCTTCTGCCGGACGATACCGGCCAGTTCGGTCAGCTCCGGGTTGCCGATCATCCCGAGGGCGGCCACCGGGTCCATGACCATCACCACCGTGGCGCCGTCGTCGCCGGTGTAGACGCAGACGTTGCAGGGGAGGAGCGTCCCGATGTTCAGCTCCCGTCCGAACGCCTCCCAGGCCATGGCCGGGTTGCAGGCGCCGAGGATGACGTAGTCGCGGAAGTCGCGGCCGAGCTTCTCCTTGAACTTGTGCGTCACGTCGATCTCGGTGAGGATGCCGAACCCTTCCTTCGCCAGTTCCTCCCGGACCCGGGCCACGGTCTCGCCGTAGGCCATTCCGACACTCTTGCCGAATGCGTATGCCGTCGTCAGTTCCATGACTATCCTCCCTCTCTCGGGACGCCCGTCGCGGCCGCCCCGGTCCGGCGGCGCCTCTACCCTGCCAGAAGCTCCGCCACTTTCTTCGCCACCTCGCCGGTGAGGACGGCGCACCCCCCCCGCCCCTTGGCGTTGGGCATGACGATCCGGCAGCAGGAGGCGCCGTACTCGTGCTTGAACCACTCGTGGAGCTCCTTCGTCACCTGTTTCACCCGCCGCTTGTCGTCGGGAAGGGCGAGCCCGAAGGCCATGGTGCCGCTGGCGACGGCGCCGCAGATGCACCCCGCCCCGGAACCGCCCCCAAAGCCGGCGGCCGCCCGGACGATCTCCTCCGGCACCGTCGCGAAGAAATGGGCGCGCACCGCCATGAGCACCGCCTCGGCACAGTGCATCTTCCCTGAGCGATGGAACCCTTCCGCCTCCACCCCCACCTTCTCCGCCACCGTCTCACCCTCCGGGCTGTCTTGTTTTTTCTGCCAGAACATTGAACCTCCGATTACGAATCGATTTTCTGAACGCCCTGTAGGGGCAATTCATGAATTGCCCCTACGATACGGATTGCCCCTACGATACGGGAACACCCTTCCGCCGTCGCTCCTTCCAGTTCTCCACCATATAATACAATATCGGTATCGTCACCCGCGACAGGGTCGTGGAGGCGATCTCCCCGAACATCATCGCCAGGGCCAGCCCCTGAAAGATCGGGTCGAAGACGATGACGAAGCTCCCCACCACCACCGCCGCCGCGGTCAGGAGCATGGGGCGGAACCGGACCGCACCGGCCTCGATGATCGCCTCGTCCAGGGGGAGCCCCTCCCGCCGCTTCAGCTCGGCAAAGTCGATGAGGATGATGGAGTTCCGCACGATGATCCCGGCCAGGGCGATGAAGCCGATCATGCTCGTGGCGGTGAAGAAGGCGCCGAAGAGGGCATGCCCCGGGAGGATGCCGATGAGGGTGAGGGGGATCGGCGCCATGATGACCAGCGGCGTGGTGAAGTCACGGAACCAGGCCACCACCAGCAGGTAGATCAGGATCATCACCGCTCCGAAGGCGAGCCCCAGGTCGCGGAAGACCTCGTAGGTGATGTGCCACTCGCCGTCCCACTTGATGCCGGGGCGCTCCTCGCTCCAGGGTTGCGTCGCGGCCCGCTGCTCGATGTGGTAGCCGCCGGGGAGCGCGATCTTGTCGATCTCCCGCTGCATCTTCATGATGGCGTAGACCGGCGCCTCGATGGCCCCGGCCACGTCACCGGTGACGTAGACCACGCTTTTGAGGTTCTTGCGGTAGCGGCTCTTCTCCTCCGTGGCGGTGGTGACCCGCACCAACTGGGAGAGGGGGACGTTTCCCCGCGGTCCGGGGACGTAGATGGCGGAGAGCGAGGCCACGGAGCTGCGCTGGGCCGCCGGGAGCCGGAGGGTGATCGGCACCGTCTCCTTTTCACGGGGAAGGTGCATGATGCCGGCGTCTTCCCCGGCGAGGGCGATCCGCAGCGTCCGGGCCACGTCCTCCACGGCGATGCCGGAGAGGGCCGCCTTCTCCCGGTCCACGGCAAAGGTCACCTTCGGCTGGTCGTCCTCCACGTACCAGTCGGTGTCCACCACGCCGTCCACCTTCCGGTAGATCGCCTTGATCTTCCGGGCGATGTCGAGGCGGGTTGCCTGGTCGGGGCCGTAGACCTCGGTGACCAGCGTCGAGAGGACCGGCGGCCCCGGCGGCACCTCGGCCACCTTGATCCGGGCGCCGTGGCGGTCGGCCACGGCCTTCAGGAGCGGCCGAATCCGCTTGGCCAGGGCGTGGGACTGGTCCTTCCGCTCCTCCTTGTGGAGGAAGTTCACCTGGATGTCGGCCACGTTGGGGCCGCTCCGCAGGTAGTAGTGGCGGACCAGGCCGTTGAAGTTGAAGGGGGCGCCGGTCCCCACGTAGCTCTGGAAGTCGGTCACTTCGGGGACCGTCCGGAGGACGTCGGCCATCTCGGCGGTCATCCGGGCCGTATCCTCCAGCGGGGTCCCTTCGGGGGCGTCGATGATCACCTGGAGCTCGTTCTTGTTGTCGAAGGGGAGCATCTTGACGGTGACGAGCTTGAGGTAGATGAGGGAGCAGGAGACGAGGAGGAGCACCACCACCCCGGTCAGGAAGCCGTAGCGGAGGGGTTTGCGGTGAATGAGGAGCCCCATCCACTTCCGGTAGAAGGCGGTGAGCCGCGACTCCTCGGCCGCCGCGTCGCTCCCGAAGTGGGATTCACCCTTCATGAGCCGGTAGGCGAAGTAGGGGGTGACGATGAAGGCGATGAACAGGGAGAGGAGCATCGCCATGCTGGCCCCCACGGGAATCGGCCGCATGTACGGACCCATGAGCCCCCCCACAAACCCCATGGGGAGGATGGAGGCGATGACGGCGAAGGTGGCGAGCACCGTCGGGTTGCCGATCTCGTCCACGGCCCGGATGGCAGCCTCCAGGGGGTTGAGCCGCGTGGTGGTGAAGTAGCGGTGGATGTTCTCCACCACCACGATGGCGTCGTCCACCAGGATGCCGATGGAGAAGATGAGGGCGAAGAGGGTGATCCGGTTCAGGGTGTAGCCGATCCGGTTGAAGACCAGCATGGTCAGCGCCAGGGTCACCGGGATGGCGATGGCCGCCACGGCCCCGGCCCGCCACCCCATGAATACGGCGATGAGGATCGTGACCGAGATGGCCGCCAGGAACATGTGGAAGAGGAGCTCGTTGTTCTTCTCCCGGGCGGTCTCACCGTAGTTGCGGGTGACCGTCACCCGCACGTCGGAGGGGATCGCCTTCCCCTTCAGGAACTCCACCCGTTTCAGGAGATCGTCGGCCACCCAGGTGGCGTTGGCCCCCTTGCGCTTGGCCACGGAGATGGTGACGGCGGGGTAGCTGGTCGATTTATTGACGTTCCCACCCGCCGGCCCCAGGCCGAAGAAGACGTACTCCTTCGGCTCCGCGGGGCCGTCGATCACCTGGGCCACATCTCCCAGATAGACCGGTCTCCCGTCATGGACGCTCACCACCAGCCGCCGCGCAGAATCGGCATCGGCGAGCAGCCCCCCGCCATCCACCAGATATTCCCGGTTGCCGGCGGCAAAGGATCCCGACGGCAGGGAGGCGTTCCCCCGCTGGAGCGCCCCGGCCACCTGCAGCGGCGAGAGGCCGTAGGCGGCGAGCCGCGCCGTGTCGAGGCGGACCGAGAGCTGGCGGGGGAGTCCCCCCTTGATCCCGGTCTCCGCCACATTCTCGCCCTTCTTCAGCTCGTCGCAGAGTTCCCGGGCCACCCGCCGGAGGCCGGCGCCATCGGTCCGGTCGGACCAGAGGGTGAGGGTCAGGATCGGCACATCGTCGATGGACTTCGGCGCCACCAGTGGCTCCCCCGCCCCCGGCGGCAGGAGCCGGCGGTTCTCCATCACCTTGTTGTAGAGCTTGACCAGCGACTTCTCCAGGTCCTCGCCCACGAGGAAGCGGACGGTGACCAATCCCATGCCGGGGCGGCTCATGGAGTAGACATACTCCACGCCGGGGAGCTCCCACATCTTCTTCTCGAAGGGGGCCACCACCCGCTCCTCCACCTCCTGCGGCGCGGAACCGGGGAGCGGGAGGTAGATGTCGACCATCGGCACGACAATCTGGGGCTCCTCCTCCCGCGGGGTCACGAGCACCGCGTAGAGCCCCAGGAGAAGCGACGCCGCCACGATGAGCGGCGTCAGCTTGGAATCGATGAACGCCCGGGCGATCTTTCCGGCAACGCCGAGTCCGGTCATTGGATCCGGGCCCCTTCCACCACGTTCTCCGTTCCGCCGGTCACCACCCGCTCGCCGGCCGTCACCCCGGAGAGGATCTCGATCCGCCCGCCCAGGGGTTTTCCGCACTTCACGAGCCGCATCCGGGCAATTCCCCGGCCGTCAACCACCCAGACCGAGGTGAGCCCACCCCGCTCCACGACGGCCCCCTTCGGCACCGAGATCCCGTTCCGTTCGCCGGTCGGGATGAAGACGCGGCCGAACATCCCCGACCTGAGGCCGCTGCCGGAGAGATCGACCTTCACGGTGAAGGTCCTGCTGCCGGGATCGGCGGCGGGAACCACCTCGGCGACCCGCCCCGTGGCGGCGACGCCGGCCCCCTCGACGGCGACCGGCAGCCGGGCGCCGATCTTCACCCGGCCGATCTCCGATTCGGGGACCGCCGCCTCCAGCCGGTAGCTCCCCATCTCCTCCACGGTGAGGAGCGGGCTCCCCGGGAAGACGGTCATCCCCCGCTCGGCCTGCCTGGCGGTCACCACCCCCGTCAGGGGAGCGGTGATCCGGCCGTACCCCGCCACCATCCCGGCGGCCCGGGCCCCTTCCCGCGCCGCGGCGAGCCGGGCGACGGCCCGCTCCACCCCCTGGTCCGCCACCTCCTTGTCCGCCCTGCGGTTGTCGAATTCCTGGCGGGTGACGGCCTGTTCCGCGTACAGGTTCTGGTAGCGGGCAAAGGTGGTATCGGCAAGCCGCTGGTGCGCCCGGGCCTCGTCCACCCCCCGCCGGGCCTCGTCCTCCGTGGCCCGGGCTCCCGCCGCCTGGGCGGCGCTCTCCGCCGCGTCGAGGGTCACGAGGAGTTTCCCCTTCCCGACCCGATCCCCCTCCCGGACGAAGATGCCGGAAACGGTGCCGGCAAGGCGGGCGGCGATCACCGCGGCATTCCGGGCCCGCACGGTCCCCACCGCCTCCGTCCCCTCGGGGATCGCCACCGCGGCAACGGCCTCCGTCGGCACCCCCGTCACGACGGCCGGCGCGGCCGTCTCCTTCGCCCCTTCCTTTGCGCCGCAGCCGGCCATCGCCAGAACGGCGGGAAGGATCATGACGCACAGTTTCCCTCTGGTCATCTATTCATCTCCCAAGAATCGTGACGTCTGCCGCCCCGACGGAGCGACTGTGCCCGAGCGCCAGCCGCGGCAGGCGACATGGAGCGGCCACCGGCCTGATTGTCCGAACCCGTCAGGGTGAGTTTCAGGCCGGTAGCGAAATGAGCCGCGCCGCGGCGGTGCGAGCGGCACGCGGAGCGAAGCGGGGCGGCAGCCGTCACGGATTCATCATCTCCTTCAGAAAGAGGCCGGCGGCGTGGTAGACCCGCGCCGTCGCCAGCTGAAGATCGGTCTCCCGCTCCACGAGCCCGGTGCGGGAACGGTTGAGGGAAGTCTGGGCGTCGAGGAGCTCCACCATGGTGGCGAGCCCCTCCCCGAACCGCTTGTTCACGAGCCGCATCCCCTCCTCGGCCGCCAGGAAGGCATGGCGGGCGACCTCCAGGCGCTTCCCCGCCTCGCCCCGGCGCAGGAGGCTCTCCCGGATCTGGAGGGCGATCTCCTTGCGGAACTGTTCCCGGTACTGGACCGCCGCGTCGCGGGAGGCACGGGCCCGCCCCTGGTCGCTGCTCCGCCGCATCCCGTCGAAGAGCTCCCACCGAAGGGTCACCCCCGCGTTCCAGGCGTCGTTGTCGCGGCCGAAGGGGATGTCGCGGTCATTCATCTGCCATGAGGCGCCGGCATAGACGGTCGGGAGCCAGGCGCTGGCGGCGAGGCCGACGGCGGCGGCGGCCCGCTCGACCCCCTTCTCGGCCCCCTTCAGGTCCTGACGGGTGACGAGGGCCGCGCGCACGAGCTCTTCCTCCTGCAGCCGGAGCGGTTCCCCCTTCATCTCCTCGCGGATGTCGAGGGATTCCCCCGCACCGCCCCCCACCGCGAGGGCGAGCCGCATCTTGGCGAGTTGCAGGTCGTTCAGGGCGGTGATGGTCCGCTCCTCCGCCTCGGAAAGGAAGGTGCGGGCCCGCAGCTCGTCCGACCGAAGCCCCGTCCCCCCCTCGCTGCGGGTCCTGGCCAGCCGCAGGTGCTCCCGCGCCTCCACCACCTCCTTCTCGGTGGCGTCGAGGACGGCCCGCGCCCGCTGGACCCCCAGGTAGGCGGCGAGGACCGCATACCCCGCATCCTCGCGGCGGCGCTCGAAGAGGTAGCCCTTCTCCTCGGCCTCCCGCTCGGCCATCTCCCGGCCATAGCCGATGGAGAAATCGAAGAGCGGCTGCTCCAGGGAGAACATGGTCCGGAAATCGGTGCGGGTGGCGGGGGAGTTGAGGTTGCCGAGCTGGAAGTCGTCCTGGGCGAAGCGCCCCTGGTCGAGCTTCATCATGAAGGTGCGGGTGGGAGAGTTGGAGGCGGCAAAGCTCTCGTCAAACGTGATGCGGGGGAGATAGCGGCTCCTGGTGGCGGCCGCACCCCGTTCGGCGGCCTCCTTTTCGTACGCCGCGCCGCTGACGAGGTGGTTGCGCTCCAGCGCCATGCGGAGGGCCTCCCGGAAGCTCACGGCAGGCTCGGCGGCCCAGGCAGCGGGGGTGACAAGCAGCAGAAGGGAAGAGAGGGCAAGGAACCGGATCACACAACCTCCTCGTGGAGGCGAACGGCACTACGCGCCGGCGCCACCGCACATATGATTTAACATATATATTTGGTGTGGAATATTGTCAACGGTAAAAGTATAGCGCAGGCCGGTCATTTTTCAGCTCAGCCCCCCCGGAGGACTCTTTGCCGGCCCGCCGCGGGGGGAAATGGATTGACAAAGGTGAGGGGTCCCCATTAGACTCGACCGCGCATCAGGGAGACGATCTCGTGTTCAACAAGGAAAAATGGAAGAAAAACCTCAAGACGATCCTCTCCCTGGACAGCCACCCGGGGCATATCGCCGCGGGGTTCGCCGTGGGGGTCTTCATCAGCTTCACCCCCTTCTTCGGCATCCATACCCCACTCGCCATCGCGGCGGCGTTCCTGCTCCGGATCAACAAGCTCACCTGCATCACCGGCGCCTGGGTGAACACCCCCCTGACGGTGGTGCCGGCCCTCGGGTTCTCCTACAAGCTCGGACGGCTCGTCCGGGGGCTCCCCCCCCAACCCCTCCACATCCGGGGGCTCGAGTGGCGGCACCTGGAAAGCCACGCCACCTCCCTCCTCGTCGGCTCGTCCCTTCTCGGCTTTGCCGCCGCCCTCGTCGCCTATGCCCTCTGCTACTGGCTCCTCGTCCGCTTCCGGAAGCGGGACGAAACCTTCGCCGCTATCACCGAGGAGATGGAAGAGGTGGGCGAAGAGCTGGAATAAGTCCATCAGAAACGAAAAAGCGGGGCATCCCCCGCTTTTTCGTTTCGTCTCCTGCAGCGTGCGGCCCGCACCGGCCGCAGAGCATCTCCCCTATTTCCCGAGAAGCGGATTGAAAACCTGGTAGCAGACGTAGGCCATGATGGCCGAGGCCGGGATGGTCAGCACCCAGGCGACGAGGATCCGTCCCGCCACGTTCCAGTTTACCGCCGTGAGCCGCTTGGAGAGGCCGACGCCGAGAATGGCGGAGGTGATGACGTGGGTGGTGCTGACCGGCATCCCGATGGAGGACGCCCCCAGGATGACCCCGGCCGAGGCGGTTTCGACGCAGAAGCCGTGGACCGGCTGCAGCTTCACGAAGTCCTTGCCGACGGTCTTGATGATCCGCCACCCGCCGGCGGCGGTGCCGAGCCCCATGGCCACGGCGCAGGCGATCTTGACCCAGGTGGGGACCACGAAGGCGGAGAGGGTACCGTAGCTCACCAGGGCCATGGTGATGACCCCCATGGACTTCTGGGCGTCGGCGGTGCCGTGGGAAAAGGCCATGAAGGCGGCCGAAAGGACCTGGAGCCGCCGGAACTGCTTGTTGATGGCATGGGGGGCGGTGCCCCTGAAGCTCCAGAGCATGATGACCATGACGATGAAGCCGAGGGCAACGCCGACAATCGGGGAGAGGACCAGGGAGAGGACGATCTTCTCAAGCCCCTTCCAGTGCAGGGCGCCGGAACCGGCGTGGGCGATGACCGCACCCATGAGGCCGCCGATGATGGCGTGGGAGGAGGAGGCGGGAAGGCCGTAGTACCAGGTGATCAGGTCCCAGACGATGGCGCCGAGGATGCCGGCCAGCACCACCATCTGGGTGACGTTGCCCGCGTCGACGATCCCCTTGCCGATGGTGGCGGCGACCTTGGTGGAGATCATGGCCCCGGCGAAGTTGAGGACCGCCGCCATGATGATGGCCGAGCGGACCGACAGGGCCCGGGTTGAGACGCAGGTGGCGATGGCGTTGGCGGTGTCGTGAAACCCGTTGATGTAGTCGAACGCCAAGGCCGCCCCGATGACCAGGACGAGCATCAGGAGCATGACGTCAGGCATTTTTCACCACCACGCTTTCCAGGATGTTGGCCGCGTCCTCGCACTTGTCGGTGGCCCGTTCGAGGGTCTCGTAGATCTCCTTCCACTTGATGAGCTGGATCGGGTCTTTCTCCTCGTCGAAGAGGCGGCTGATCGCCTCCCGGCAGACGCGGTCGGCCTCGTTCTCCAGGGCGTTCACCTCGACGCAGTGCTCGGCGATATGCTCGAACTTCCCCCCCAGGTGGGAAACCGCCTTCTCCACCGCCTGGCACGACTGGAGGATGATGAAGGCAAGCTCCTTGGCCTCTGCCGTCGGTTTTTCCACGTTGTACATGATGAAGCGGATCGCCGAGGCGTCGATCAGGTCGATCATGTCGTCCAGGGCCGACGCCAGGGAGTAGATGTCCTCCCGGTCAAAGGGGGTGATGAAGCTCTTGTTGAGCTTCTGGATGATGTCGTGGGTGATGGCGTCGCCCCGGTGCTCCACATCCTTGATGCGGCGCTGGGATGCCTGGGGGTCGTCGAAATTGTCGAGCATCTCCTTCAGGAGGCGGGCTCCCTCCGTGATGTTGGCGGACATCTCCTTGAACATGGTGAAAAACTTCTCTTCCTTCGGGATCAGGCCGAACATCGAAACCTCCACGGTGGCGGCGGCTTTCGGCCGCCGGATTTGATGTGTCAAACGGAAGAGCAATACCACATCTGACCGCCAATTCCTACGGAAAATGTTACAACGGCGTTTCATGGTCACGAAAACGACATGCCCGTTTTCGCTTGATTTTACGCACTATTTGCTCTACGGTGCCCGGGCTTGCGCATCCACCACGGAGGTCCTTTCATGAACCCGCTTCACGCCACCGTTCTCGGCGCCCTCCAGGGGCTCACCGAGATCCTTCCCATCAGCAGCTCGGCGCACCTGATCCTTCTCCCCTGGCTCCTCGGCTGGCCCGAATCGGGGCTCACCTTTGACGTGGCGCTCCACGTCGGCACCCTCATCGCCCTCTGCCTCTACTTCCACCGCGACATCGCCGAACTGGTGGTGAACTTCTTCTCCGGCGTCTCGACCGGCTTCCGCTCCTCCGCCTCCCGGCTCCCCCTCTACCTCATTGCCGGCACCATCCCCGCGGCCATCGCCGGCAAGACTCTGGAGGAACCGATCGAGGCGCTCTTCCGGCATAACCCGGCCGCCATCGCGGCACTCCTCATCGGCTTCGGCCTGCTGCTGGCTCTGGCCGACACCATCGGCAGCAAGCGGTGGCGCATGGACCGCATCGACCTCAGGACGGCCCTCATCATCGGCTTCGCCCAGTGCCTCGCCCTCCTCCCCGGCGTCTCCCGCTCCGGCATCACCATCACCGCGGCCCTTTTCGCCGGGTACGGCCGCGACACGGCGGCCCGCTTTTCCTTTCTCCTCTCGCTCCCCATCGTGGCCGGCGCCGCCATCCTCAAGCTCGGCCACCTCTTCAAGCACGGCATCCCCGCAGGAGAACTGCAGCCGATGCTGATCGGCATCGCCACCTCCGCCGTCATCGGCTACCTCAGCATCGCGCTGCTCCTGCGTCTCGTCCAGCGCCATTCCCTCTATCCCTTCGTCTGGTACCGGCTCCTGGTGGGGGGCACCGTGCTCGTCTACCTCTTCGTAAAGTAACCCAAACAAAAACCATTTCTCATTATTTATGATTCATGCTAGGGTTTGTCCGCCCTCCGGGGCGGTCCGACGCGGGAAACCAGGCATGAAGGGGGAATGGCGATGGGAGGGGGGATCAAGGAGTGGCCCGAGGACGAGCGTCCCCGGGAGAAGCTGGTGCGGCGCGGCGCCGGCATCCTCACCGACGCGGAGCTCCTCGCCCTCATCATCCGCACCGGCGATTCAGTGACCAAACACAGCGCCATCGACCTCGGCCGGGCGCTGCTGCAACGGTTCGGCGATCTCCGCACCCTGGCCGGCACCACGGCGGCCGAACTCTGCGCCGTCAAGGGGATGGGGACGGCCAAGGCGGCCTCCATCAAGGCCGCGCTGGAGATCGCCTCCCGGATCAATACCGACCGGTTCCTGGTCTGCAGTGACCGCTTCACCTCCCCCGAGCAGATCTACAACCACTACCACTTCGCCCTGCGGGACCGGCGCAAGGAGTATTTCCTGGCGCTGCTCCTGGACGGCAAGAACCGGATCATCCGCGAAGTCCAGGTCTCCGAAGGGTCCCTCAACCAGAGCATCGTCCATCCGCGGGAGGTCTTCAACCCGGCGGTGCGCGAATCCGCCGCCGCGGTAATCCTCGTCCACAACCACCCCACCGGCGACCCCGCCCCGAGCCGCGAAGACCTGGAGATCACCCGCCGGCTGCGGGAGGCGGGGGATCTGATGGGGATCAAGGTCCTCGACCACATCATCGTCGGCGACGGGCGGTTCACGAGCTTCGTCTCCCAGGGGCTGCTGTAACGAAAAAAACCCGGCATGATCTGCCGGGTTCTCCGTCGGGCGGGGTGGTGGGGGCAAGCTAGCGGAGGTACTTCCGGATTCCCGCCTCGAACCGCTCGGGCTCGAAGCCGAAGACCGCGGGCCACGGGGTGGCGCAGATGTTCTCCTCCACAAGCATCAGGATCTGATCCATGGTGATCGGAAAGAACGGAAATCCCTGCAGGAGCGGCACCACCAGCTTCATGACCCCGAGGGGGTTGGGGATCTTCGCCACGCGCCCCCTGCCGAGCACCCGGCCGATGGTGTCGAGGAGGTCGTTGTAGACGATCCGGTCCGGGCCGCACAGTTCGTAGGTCTGACCGACCGTTGCGGGGATCTCCAGGGCCCGGGCGAAGCAGCGCGCCACGTCGTCGGCCGCGATCGGCTGGAGTCGGTACTTCCCATCCCCGATGACCGGCACCGCCGGATACCCCCTGATGTAGCCGGCCAGCTTGTTGATGAAGTCGTCCTTCGGCCCGAAGACGATGGACGGCCGGAAGATGGTCCAGTCGAGCCCCGAGCCCCGGACCTGCTCCTCCGCCTCCCACTTCGTCTGGTGGTAGCGAGAGGTGGCATGGGGACGGGTCCCGAGGGCGGACATCTGGAGATGGCGCTTCACGCCCCCCCCCTTCGCCGCCGCCAGCACGTTCCGGGTCGCCTCCCCGTGGAGCCGCTCGAAGGTCACCCCCCGGCCGGGAAACTCCCGGATGATCCCCACGAGGTTTATGGTGGCGTCGCACCCCGCCACCGCCGGCGCGAAGATTTCGAGGCGGGTCACGTCCCCCTCCGCCTGCTCCACTCCCTGCTCCAGGCCGTCCCGGCGGCTATGGACCAGAAGGCGAACGGTGTGACCGCTGGCCAGCAGTTCGCGCCGCACGTGCCCCCCCACAAAACCGGTTCCTCCGGCGAGAAATACCTTCATGACGCCCCTCCCCCAACTGGACAGATGACCGCTTCTGCCGGAAAGTGTAGCGCACCTGCCGCCGATTGCCAGGAGATCGTGTATACAAGACCCTTGTGCTTGAACGGCTGGTGTGTTAATAAAGTGTCATTTAACCGAGACACGGAAGGGGAAAAGCCATGAGTGACCAGGGAGCTGTCTGCTATACGTTCGAAGCCGCCGTGGAGATGGCGATCAAGATGGAGGAGGAGGGGTTCCGGCATTACCTCGACGCGATCCGCAAGGTGAAGCTGAAGGGAGCCCGGGAGATCCTCAAGGAGGCTGCCGTCGACGAGCTCGACCACAAATGCAGCCTGGAGAAATCGCTCCTCGAGGGGCAGATGGCCGGGGGCGACGCCCTCACCCGGCAGATTCCGACCATGAACCTCGGCTACGTGCTGGCCAAAAAGGAGTTGAGAGCCGATTCCGACACCCGCGAGGCCCTCGCCTACGCCATTCACCTGGAAAAGGGGTCCATCGATTTCTACAAGAGGATGGCCGACGGGTGCGCCGGGGCGCCGATGGGGGGGATCTTCGCCCAGATGCTCGCCGACGAGACCAAGCATCTGCAGCAGTTGGAAGATATGTACGAAGAGCACTTCATGACCGAAAACTGAGGGCGAAACGCGGCTTTTGCGCCCTGGCGTTGTTGCCTTGCGCGCGTGCTTGTGCGGCGTATCGAGGGGTACGCCTCCGCGCACGTGCTCGGCGCCTAGCCAGGACACAAAATCCACGTTTCGCAGGGTGGTGATTGTTCAATAGAAAAAGGGAAGGGGCATCGAGCCCCTTCCCTTTTTTGATGCGGTATGTCGTTTCGGAATCAGGCGATTTCGAGGAGCTTGATCTCGAAGACCAGGTCGCGGCCCGCCAGGGGGTGGTTGGCGTCCAGGGTGACGTGGGTATCGGTGACGGCGGTGACGGTCACGCTGAAGACATCGCCCCCCTCCTGGGTCACTTCGTACTGGTGCCCCACCTCCGGCACCACGTCGGCAGGGAGAAACTCCCGCTCAACCTCTGCCACCATCTGATCCACCCGCTCGCCGTAGGCCTGGTCCACGGGGATCGTGACCGTCTTCGATTCGCCGGGGCTCATCCCGATGACCGCCGTCTCGAAGCCGGGAATCACCTCGCCCTGGCCAATGGTGAACTCCATGGGGCCGCTCTCGCAGTCGCAGCTGGTGCACTCCTCCGATGAATCGAATATCTCGCCGGTGGTAAGCTTGCCGGTATAGTGAACCTTCACGGTATCGCCCTGCTGTGCCTGTGCCATAATGACTTTCCTTTCAATCGGTTAGTGGATACCGGGCGACTATACCAGAGCCCCGCTGAACAATCCACGGGATTCTCACTCCTTGAGCTGGAACGCCACCTTGAGCACCACCTGGTATTCGCTCACCGTTCCGTCATCCGCCACGTGCCCCCGGATATCCTGCACCTCGAACCAGGAAAGTTTTTCCAGAGTCCTGTGGGCCTTGGATACCGCCGCCTGGATCGCCGCCTCGATCCCCCGCTTCGAAACGCCGATCACCTCCACCTTCTTGTAGATCCTGTCCTCGCCGTAGCTCATGGTCCCCTCCCTCCGTCGGTGTTTTTCCACAAGGGTACCACCACCGGACGGGGTGTAAAGCCGGCAGCCGACTCAGACCCCTTCGCCGTAATGGGCGGCGTGGTAGGAACTCCGCACGTAGGGACCGCTCTCCACATGGGCAAACCCCATCGCCTCCCCCTTCTCCCGCAACCGCTGGAAGAGCTCGGGGCGGACGAACTCGTGCACCGGGTGATGGCTGCGGCTTGGCGCCAGGTACTGGCCGAGGCTCAGGTACGCGCACCCCGCCTCCCGCAGCTCCGCCATCACCTGCAGCACCTCGTTCTCCGTCTCGCCGAGGCCGAGCATGAGCCCCGACTTGCTCTTTACCTCCGGCGCCAGCTCCTTCAGGGTCCGGAGCACGGCGAGGGAGCGGCCATAGTCGGCCCCGGCCCGGATCTGGTAGAGGCGCGGGACGGTCTCCAGATTGTGGCCGATGATGGCGGGGGACGCGGCGGCCACCGTCCGGAGGCTCGCGACGCTCCCCTGGAAGTCGGGGATGAGGAGCTCCACCGTGGTGGCGGGGGAGGCACTCCGGATGGCGGCGACGGTGGCGGCGTAGTGGCCGGCGCCGCCGTCGGCGAGGTCGTCGCGGGTGGGGCTCGTGATCACCACGTGGGCAAGACGCAGCCGCGCCACCGCCTCGGCCACCCGCTCCGGCTCCCCGGGATCGGGGGGGAGAGGTGTCTTCTTGGTCACGTTGCAGAAGGAGCAGAGGCGGGTGCAGTCGGCCCCGAGGATGAGGAAGGTCGCCTGCCGCTCCCGGAAGCACTCGGTGATGTTGGGGCAGCGGGCCTCCTGGCAGACCGTGTGGAGGCGGAGCTCACCGAGGAGCCCCTCCATCTCGGCGTGGGCGGCGGGGTTGATCCTCTTCTGCAACCATTCCGGCTTGCGGACGATGTTCATGGGCTTTCTCCGTGGAGGTTCCAGGCGTCGCTGCCGTAGCGCTCCGCCTTGAGTCGGGCGGCGGTGGCCGCCTCGGCATCCGAGAGGACCGAGGGGACAAGTTCCACCCCGAGGGCGGCCGCGAAGGCGACGGCAAGGCGCTCTTTCAGGATGGCGGCACCTGCCGTTATCCCGAGCTCGGCGAGGCTCGCCGTCCCCTCCAGAAAACCGGGCGGCACCTGCCGGAGATACGGCAGCGCCTGCGGCAGGGCGGGACGCAGGGGGATGGAGCCGTGCTGGAAGACCGCCTCCTTCAGCCGCCGCTGGGCGTTGCCGCCGATCTTCCTCCCAGCGGCAAGGATATCGTACTCCTCCCGGCCGGCAAAGCAGAGGGGGGTCCGGAGCCCGAGCATCTCCGCCGGCTGGCGTTCCACCGCCCAGGAGGGGTCGAGGCCGAGGCCGGCGTAGAAACTAAGGAGGAAGCGGGTGAGGGTCCGGAACGCCCCCTTCACCCCCCGCCCGTCGGGAATCTGGGCCGGCCCGCAGACGACGGCATAGGTCAGCTCCTCGGCGTGGTAGATCATCCCGCCGCCGGTGATCCGGCGCACCACCGGAATCCCGGCGGCCCGGCAGCGCTCCAGATCCAGCGCCTCCGCCCCGTTCTGGAACCGTCCCAAAGAAAAAGCCGGTGGCTCCCACCCGTAGAGGCGGAGCACCGGCAGCGATGCAGCGGGATCGAAATGCCGCAGCAGCGCCTCATCCACCGCCATGTTGGCCCTCCCATCCAGGGGGCCGGTGTCGATGAGGCGCCAGCGGGTCAGGTTCTGCGGGGAATCAGCAGCCAAAGTAGCAGACGTTCTGCTCCCGCGCCGCCTTGGTTTCGTCGAGACGCGTGACCGGCATGGTCTCCGGCATTGCGGCGAAGGCGGCCGGCTCCGTCTCGGCCAGCTCCGCCGCCGCGCGCATCACCTCGATGAAGGCGTCGAGAGTCTCCTTGCTCTCGGTCTCGGTCGGCTCGATCATGATCGCCTCCTTGACGATGAGCGGGAAATAGACCGTGGGGGGGTGGTATCCCCGGTCGATGAGGAACTTGGCGATGTCGATGGCGTGGACGCCGTTTTTCACCTGGCGGCCGGCGGAGAAGACGCACTCGTGCATGCAGGTCTGGTCGTAGGGGAGGTCGTACACGTCCTTCAGCCGGCTCATGACGTAGTTGGCGTTCAGGACCGCCTGCTCGCTCACCTCGATGAGCCCCTGGCGGCCGAGCATGGTGATGTAGGCGAACGCCTTCGCCATGACCCCGAAGTTGCCGAAGAAGCCGGCGGTGCGGCCGATGCTCGTCCGGTGGGGGGCGAAGTCCACGGCGTAGCTTCCGTCGGCGTGCTTCACGATCCGGGGATCGGGGAGGAACGGGACGAGCTGCTTCTTCACCCCCACCGGGCCGCTCCCCGGGCCGCCCCCGCCGTGGGGGGTGCCGAAGGTCTTGTGGAGGTTCACGTGGATCACGTCGAACCCGACGTCGCCGGGGCGGACCTTGCCGAGGATGGCGTTGAGGTTGGCGCCGTCGTAGTACATGAGGGCGTCGTGGTCGTGGGCGATGTCGCAGATCTCTTTGATGTGCGGGTTGAAGAGCCCGAGGGTGTTGGGGCAGGTCATCATCACCGCCGCCACCTCGTCGGTCATCACCTCGCGGAATTTATCCAGATCCATGTCGCCGTAAGGGGCGGTGGGGACGGTGATGATCTCGTATCCCACCATGGCAGCGGAGGCCGGGTTGGTGCCGTGGGAGGAGTCGGGGACCACCACGTACTTCTTCTTGTTCCCCTTGGCCTTGTGGTAGGCGGCGACCAGCATGATCCCGGTCATCTCGCCGTGGGCGCCGGCCAGGGGCTGGGTGGTCACTTCGTCCATGCCGGTGATCTCGGCAAGGACACTCCCCAGCTCATGGGCGAGCCCGAGGCTTCCCTGGCTGAAGGAGGCCCCGCCGGGGAGGAGCGGCACCATCGGGTGGAACGGCGCGAAGAGCCTGGCCGCCTCCTCGATCGCCTTGACGTTGTACTTCATGGTGCAGGAGCCCAGGGGGTAGAAGTGGGTGTCCACCGAGAAGTTGCGGCGCGACAGGTTCGTGAAGTGGCGCACCACGTCCAGCTCGCTCACCTCGGGAAGGTTGGCGGCCTCGCTCCGCGCCAGGGAGGCGGGAAGGCCGGCGGCGGCCGGGACGTCGCTCGCAGGAAGCCGCACCCCGCGGCGCCCGCTCCGTGACTGTTCGTAGATCAGCTCCATAGCACCCCCTCCAGCTGCCGGGCGAAGGTGTCGATCTCCTCCCTCGTCCGTTTTTCGGTCACGGTCACCACCAGGCAGTTCCCCATGTCGGGGTAGTACGGCCCCAGGGGGACCCCCGCCGCCACCCCCCGCTTGAGGAGCCCGGCCACCACCTCGTCGGCGCTCTTCCGGAGGCAGAGGGTGAACTCGTTGAAGGTGGCGGAGCCGTTCACCACCTCCACCCCGGAGAGCCCCCCGAGGACCCCCTTCGCATACTCCGCCTTGTCGTAGTTGAGGCGGGCGAGCTCGGCAAACCCTTCCTTCCCCAGGGCCGAGAGGAAGATCAGGCCGCGCAGGGCGCAGAGGCTCTGGTTACTGCAGATGTTGGAGGTGGCCTTGTGGCGCTTGATGTGCTGCTCGCGGGCCTGCAGCGTCAGGACGAACCCCCGCTGCCCCTTCCGGTCCACGGTCTCGCCGATGATCCGGCCGGGGAGGTTGCGGATGTACTCCTTGCGGCTGGCGATGAAGCCGAAGGAGGGGCCGCCGAAGGAGAGGGGGTTGCCGAGGCTCTGGCCGTCCCCCACCACGATGTCGGCCCCCATGGCGCCGGGGCTCTCCACGAGCCCCAGGGCCACCGGGTAGGCGGAAACCACCAGGAGCGCGCCGGCGGCGTGGGCGTCGGCGGCAAGTCGGCGGAAGTCGCTCACGCTCCCGAAGAAGTTGGGGTTCTGGACGATGACCGCCGCCGTGGCGTCGTCGATGGCGGCCCGCAGCCGCGCGTCGTCCTCCATCCCGAGCTTCGGTCCGATCTCCACCAGCTCCACGTCGAGGCTGGCGAGGTAGGTCCGGACGATGTCGCGGTGGAGCGGGTTCACCGCGCCGTCGATGACCAGCCGGCTGCGGCCGGTGACCCGCAGCGCCATCAGGGCCCCCTCGGCCAGGGCCGTCCCGCCGTCGTAGAGGGAGGCGTTGGAGACATCCATGCCGGTCAGGCGGCAGATGGCGGTCTGGTACTCGAAGAGCGCCTGGAGGGTCCCCTGGGAGCACTCGGGCTGGTAGGGGGTGTAGGCGGTGTAGAACTCGGCCCGCCCGGAGAGGTGGTCCACCACGGCCGGGATCAGGTGATCGTAAAAGCCGCCGCCGACGAAGGGGGTGAGGTGCTGGGCGTTCTTCCCGGCCAGGGTCTGGAAGTGGCGGAGCATCTCAAACTCCGACATCCCCTCCGGCAGGTCGAAGGACTTGGCCCGCAACCCCGGCGCGATGGGGCGGAAGAGATCGTCGACGCTCCCGACGCCGATGGCCGCCAGCATCTCCCGGATCTCCTCCGGGGTGTTGGGACAGTAGCTGGCACCGCTCATTATTCGAGGCCTTTCAGGTAGTCGTCGTACTGGGCGCGGGTCATGAGCTTCTGCAGTTCCGCCGGGTCGGCCATCTCGATCCAGGCGATCCAGCCGGCGTCCTCGGCGGCCTCGTTCACGATCTCGGGACGGTCGTTCAAGGCATCGTTCACCTGGGTCACCGTGCCGGAGACCGGGGCGTAGATGTCGCTCGCCGCCTTCACCGACTCGATGGCCGCCAGGACCTCGAACTGCTTCACGCTCTTCCCGACCGCGGGGAGCTCCACGAAGGTGACGTCGCCGAGCTGGTGGGCGGCGTACTCGCTGATCCCCACCGCGGCAACCCCCTCCTTGACCTTGACCCACTCGTGCTCTTTGGTGAAATAGGTTTCCATGGTGAATCCTCCTGTAATGTCAAATTGCTTCTTATTTCGGATGAAAAGATTTCAGGACCGCAGCGATCCGCCCCGGTAGAACGGCAGCTCCACCACCGTCGCCTCCATGCTCACCTTCTCCTGGCGGATGGTGAGCGGCGCGCCGAGGGTGGCGACGGCGGGGGTCACGTAGCCGATGCCGATGCCGCAGCCGAGCATGGGGGAGAAGACGCCGCTCGTGACGGTGCCGACCCGCTCCCCTTCGAAGCAGATCTCGTAGTCGTGGCGCGGCGAGCGGCGGGAGCCGACCTGGAAGGCGACCTTGGTCCGCGCCGTCCCTTCGGCCCGCTGTTTCAGGAGCGCCTCTTTGCCGACGAACCCCTTGTCGAAGTTCACGAACGCCTCCAGCCCCGCCTCCAGGGGGGTGGTGGCCTCGTCGATGTCGCTGCCGTAGAGGCTGTACCCCACCTCCAGCCGGAGCACGTCCCGGGCGCCGAGGCCGGCGGGCTTCACCCGCTCGTCCGCCAGGAGCCGGTGCCAGAGCTCCACGGTCTTCTCCGCCGGGAGGAAGATCTCGTAGCCGAGCTCGCCGGTGTAGCCGGTGCGGCTGACGATGGCGTCGGCACCGAGCACCTGGGTTTTGATGAACTTGAAATAGGGAATTGAAGCGATCTCGGGGCCGGCCACCGCCGTGAGCACCTCGCGGGAGAGGGGTCCCTGGAGATCGAGCTTGCCGGTGGCGGCGGAGACGTTGCGGAACTCCCCGCCGGAGAGCCGCGCCGAGATGGCGGCAAAGTCCTTGTCGATGGTGGCGGCGTTCACCACCACCATCGCCTCGTCGGGGGCGATGCGGAAGACGATCAGATCGTCGATGATCCCGCCGTTTTCATTGAGGAGGAAGCCGTAGCGGGAGCGCCCCACCGGGATCGACGCCACGGAGAAGGTGAAGACCTCTTCCAGCCCCGAGGCGACGATGTCCCCCGTGAAGAGGAACTCCCCCATGTGGCAGATGTCGAAGAGGGCGGCCTGCCCGCGGCACCATTTATGCTCGGCGATGATCCCCTCGTACTGGATCGGCATGTGCCAGCCGCCGAAGGGGGCCATGAGGGCATTGAGGCGTTCGTGCTCGACAGAAAGCGGCGTACTTTTGAGGGGTTCCATGGCGTTTCTCCCCACGCGGGATATTGTTTACACAGAGGCGCCACTTTAGAATATTTGCCGCGGTTTGTAAAACGATTTTGGCCGCCGCCGGCGCGGTCCGGCGGCTTGCAAAGCCCCCCCCGTGGGGTAGTATTGAAGCTGTGCCCACCACCCCCCGAAGGAAAAACGGTCCCGGACCATGATCAGCTTCCCACGCGCCGCCCGCGGCGGCAAAGAGATGGTGCGAAAAGCGCTCCGCTTCATGGTGGCGGGGATCCTGACCCTGGCCCCGGTGGCCGGCCCCGGCGGAGCCGCCGACGCCCACCAGCAGGATCCATTCCGCCGCGATCCGGCCGACGAGATCCTGCGCCAGATCGGCGTTGACGAGAAGCCCGGCGCCCGGATTCCGCAGGAGCTCGTCTTCACCGACACCACCGGGAAAACGGTCCGCCTCGGCGACTTCTTCGACGACGGGCCGGTGATCCTCACCCTCAACTACTACTCGTGCCCCATGCTCTGCCCCACCATCTTCCGCAACCTGGCCGGCACCATGGAGACAATGAAAGGGCTCTCCCTGGCGAAGGATTTCCGGATCGTGACGGTGAGCTTCGACCCCGGGGAGCCCCTCTCCCGCGCCCTGGAGAAGGAGAGCGAAACCCACGCCATGCTCCGGGGGACTCCCGTTCCGGCCGGGCGCTGGACCTTCCTCACCGGCCACGAGCCGGAGATCCGGCGGCTCACGACGACGGTGGGCTACCGCTACGTGAAGACCGACGAGGTGAACTACGCCCACCCCGCCGTCATCGTCATCCTCACCCCCGACGGCCGGGTGGCGCGCTACCTCTACGGGATCGAGCAGTCCCCGCGGGACCTGAAGCTTGCCCTCATGGAGGCGTCGGACGGAAAGATCGGCGGCTCTCCCCTCATGAACCGGATCATCCTCGCCTGCTACCACTACGACCCCGTCGGGAAAAAGTACGCCCTCCTCGCCTCCCGGGTCATGACCGGCGCCGGCATCGTCACCCTCGTCGCCGTGGGGGTCCCCCTCGCCCTCTTCTGGCGCCGGGAGCGGCGCAGCGGGAGGGAACGGCCATGAACACCCTCGCCCTCTTCCCCGACCAGGCCGCCCGCTCCACGGGGGAGGTGGATGCGGTCTTTCTCTTCATCGTCGCCGTCGGGCTCTTCTTTTTCTTCCTGACCCAGGGGTTCCTGATCTACTTCGCCATCCGGTACCGCCGGCGCCGCGGAGAGCCCGAGGAGGAGACCCCCCAGATCACGGAGAACGGCATCCTGGAATTCATCTGGGTGGTGATCCCGTCGCTCCTGGTGCTGGCCATCTTCGTGGTGGGGTGGTGGGGATACCGCGACATGGTGCGCCCCATCCCCGGCGCCATGGAGATCAACGTCACCGCCCGGCAGTGGCTCTGGGAGTTCACCTACCCCGACGGCCGCAAGGTGATCAACGAGCTGCGGATCCCGGTGGGGAAGCCGGTGAAGCTGACCATGACCTCAACGGATGTCCTCCACGGCTTCTTCATCCCCGATTACCGGCTCAAGCAGGATATCCTCCCCGGCCGGTACACGCACCTCTGGCTCCAGCCGGAGAAGACGGGGACCTTCGTCATCTTCTGCTCCCAGTACTGCGGGACGGGGCACTCCGCCATGATGGCGAACCTGGTGGTGGTACCCCCCGACGACTTCGCGCGGTGGCAGAAGGGGCCGGCGGAGGGAGCGGGAGGGGAATCCCTCGCCCACCGCGGCGAGGAACTGGTGGAGAAGTCGGGGTGCCTCGCCTGCCACTCCCTCGACGGGAGCCGCAAGGTGGGACCGACCTTCAAGGGGGTCTTCGGCCACCAGGTGGAGCTTGAGGGGGGATCGAGCGTCGTGGCCGACGAAAACTACCTGAAGGAGTCCATCGTGGAGCCCAACGCCAAGATTGTCAAGGGGTACCCGCCGGTGATGCCGACCTTCAAGGGGACCCTCTCGGACGACGACATCGCGGCGATCATCGCGTACCTGAAGACGCTGAAATGACGAGGAAAACCCATGACTGACCACGCCACCGACACCTCCCCCGCCGACCGGGGGTACCTGACCGACAAGGGGTTCCGCTCCTGGGCCCTCACCCTCGACCACAAGCGGATCGGGGTTCTCTACCTCTTCACCACCCTCTTCTTCTTCCTCGTCGGCGGGGTGATCGCGCTCCTCATGCGGCTGGAGCTCCTCACCCCCGGCCCGTCCCTCATGAACGACCACACCTACAACGTCCTCTTCACCCTCCACGGGGCGATCATGATCTTCCTCTTCATCATCCCCGGCATCCCGTCGGGGCTCGGTAACTTCTTCATCCCGCTCCTCATCGGCGCCCGCGACGTCGCCTTCCCGCGGCTGAACCTCCTCTCCTACTGGGTCTTCATCGGCGGCATCGTAGTGATCCTCGCCTCGCTGGTCTCTCCCATGGACACCGGCTGGACCTTCTACACCCCCTACTCGGCCAAGACCGGCGCGGCGGTGGCCACCCTCTCCTTCGGCATCTTCCTCGTGGGGATGTCGTCGATCCTCACCGGCCTCAACTTCATCGTCACCACCCACCGCCTCCGGGCACCGGGGCTCACCTGGATGCGGCTCCCCCTCTTCATCTGGGGGATGTACGCCACCAGCATCATCCAGGTCCTCGCCACGCCGGTGGTGGGGATCACCTTCCTCCTCCTGGCCGCCGAGCGGCTCTTCGGGGTCGGCTTCTTCGACCCGGCCAAGGGGGGGGACCCCCTCCTCTTCCAGCACTTTTTCTGGTTCTACTCCCACCCGGTGGTCTACGTCATGATCCTCCCCGCCATGGGAATCATCTCCGAGGTGATCCCGGTCTTCTCGCGCAAGGCGATCTTCGGCTACCGGGCCATCGCCTACTCGTCGCTCGCCATCGCCTTCATCGGCTTTCTCGTCTGGGGGCACCACATGTTCGTCAGCGGCATGTCGCCGGTGGCGGGGGTGATCTTCTCGTTTCTCACCTTCTTCGTGGCGGTGCCAACGGGGGTGAAGGTCTTCAACTGGATCGCCACCCTCTACCGCGGCTCCATCACCTTCGAATCCCCCATGCTCTACGCCCTCACCTTCATCTTCCTCTTCATCATCGGCGGGCTCACCGGGCCGTTTCTCGGCGCCTTGGCCACCAACGTCCACCTCCACGACACCTACTTCGTGGTGGCCCACTTCCACTACACCATGATGGGAGGGACGGTGATGGGGCTCTTCGCCGGGCTCCACTACTGGTTCCCGAAGATGACCGGGCGGATGCTGAACGAGACCGTGGCGAAGCTCGCCTGGGCCGTCACCTTCGTCGGCTTCAACGCCACCTTCTTCGTCATGTTCATCATGGGGTACCACGGCATGCCGCGCCGCTACGCCGAATACCTCCCCAAGTACCACGCCGACAACGTCTTCGCCACCGCCGGCTCCTGGATTCTCGCCGTCGGCGTGGCGATCATGTTCGCCAACTTCGTCTGGGGGATGCTGCGGGGAGAAAAGGCCGGCGCCAATCCGTGGCGGGGGCTCACCCTGGAATGGCAGACGCCGTCGCCCCCCCCGACGGAGAATTTTGAAGAGATTCCCACCGTCACCGACTGGCCCTACGGCTACGGGAAAAAGGTGGTGTGCCGATGAAAGGGGGGGCGGAAGAGAGCCGGGAGGAGCGGAGTTACGCCCTGGATACGGCCAGGCTCGGCATCTGGTGCTTCCTCGCCACGGAGGTCCTCCTCTTCGGCGGGCTCTTCACCACCTACACGGTCTTCCGGCTCCGCTACCCCGACCTCTTCCACACCGAGCACCTGAAGCTGAACCGTCTCCTGGGAGCGGCGAACACGGTGATCCTCATCACCAGCAGCCTCACCATGGCGCTGGCGGTGGCGGCGGCACGGCAGGGGCGCAGGAAGCGGCTTCGGCTCTTTCTCCTCTGCACCATCGTTTTGGCCGCCTCCTTCCTCGGGGTGAAGTACCTGGAGTGGAGCGACGACTTCAGCCGCCACCTCTACCCGAAGACCAACCTCTTCTTCTCCCTCTACTTCACCATGACGGGGCTCCACGGCATCCACGTCATGGCCGGGATGGGGGTACTCGGCTGGCTGCTGGCCCGGACGCGCAAAGGGCACTTCGCCCGCGCCTCCCGCACGCCGGTGGAGATCGGGGGGCTCTACTGGCACTTCGTGGACCTCGTCTGGATCTATCTCTTTCCGCTCCTCTATCTCGTGGGGTGACCGATGACCGCCCAACGCACCTACATCGCCATCTGGCTGGCGCTCCTCGTCCTGACGGGGATCACCTGGGGGGTCTCCTACCTGGACCTGGGGCTCGGGAACGCCGCGGCGGCCCTGGCCATCGCCTCGCTGAAGGCGGCGCTGGTGGCGCTCTACTTCATGCACCTGCGCAATGAGGGGAGGCTCGTCTGGGCCTTCGCCCTCTTCCCCCTGGGGTTTCTGGCGCTGATAATCTTCGGGACGCTGTCGGACACGCTGTTCCGCTGAATTCGCAAGGAGGTTCCGCCATGCTCGGCAGAATAACCGTGGGACTGTTTTTTCTCCTCCTCGTCTGGGGGAACCTGGTGGCGGGGATGAAGGCGGGGCTCGCCTGCCCCGACTGGCCCCTCTGCCATGGCCGGGTGCTCCCCCCCTTCCGGCTCGACATCTGGATGGAGTTTATGCACCGGGTGATCGCGGCGGTGGCGACCCTCGCGCTCCTCCTGCTGGCGAGCAGGCGCCTGCGGCAATGGCGGGGGATGGCAAAGGCGGTCCCTGTCGCGGCGGTGACGATCCTCGGGGTCGAGATCGTCATCGGCGGGATGGTGGTCCTGCTGGAGACCCCGGTGAACCTGACGACGCTCCACTTCGCCACCGGCATGGGGGTCTTCCTCCTCGCCGCCGCCATGGCCGCCTTCGAGGGGAATGAACGGACGCCGGCATTCCCGGCCCGGGGAGACGCGGGGCTCTTCCTCGGCCTCGTCTTCCTCGTGGTCTGCCAGGCGGCCCTCGGCGCCTACGTCCGCCACGCCGGGGCAGGGCTCGCCTGCCCCGACTTCCCGGCCTGCGGCGGCCAGTGGCTCCCCCCCCTCACCTCCGCGGGGCTCGCCGCCCACCTCTCCCACCGGCTCTTCGCCTACCTGATCCTCGTCACCCTGGCGGTCTTCTGGGTGGCGACCCGCCTCGACGCGCGGCTCTCCCCCCACCGCCGGAGCGCCCTGGCGCTTCTCGTGCTCGGCGCGGCGCAGGTGGGGATCGGCGGCGTGGTGGTCCTCTCGGGGCTCTCCTACGTGGCAACGGCGTGCCACCTGGCGGTGGCGCTCGCCATCGTCCTCGTCATGGGGAGGATGTGGTCGGCAGCCGTGAAGGGGGAACCCGCCTGATGGGAGAAGGAATCGCGGCAACGGCGCCGGCGCGCGGGGGATCGCTCCTGCTCCTGGCCAAGCCGGGGATCGTGGCGGCGGTCGTCATCGAGGGGTTCGCCGGCATGGCGCTGGCGGCCCGGGGGATGCCGGCGGCGGAGAGCGCCCTCGCCTGCCTCGCGGCCCTCGCGCTGGCGGCCGGCGGGGCGGCGATGCTCAACTCTTGCCTGGAGGCCGAGCGCGACACCTGCATGGCCCGCCTCGCCCGCCGGACGGCGATCCTCGGCCGGGTCGGCCGGGGGCGCGCCATGGCCGCGGCGCTCGGCCTCATCGCCGGGGGACTCGGGCTGGCGCTGGCGCTGCTCCCCCCCGCCGCCGGGCTCCTCATCGCCCTGGCGGCGGCGTCCTACATCTTCCTCTACACCCTCTGGCTCAAGGGGCGCTCCCCCTACAGCGCGGTGCCGGGGGGGATTCCGGGGGCGCTGCCGGCGCTCATCGGCTACTGCGCCGCCGCCCCGGCCCTCGGGGTCGACGGCGTGGCCCTCTTCCTCTTCATGCTCCTCTGGCAGCCTCCCCACTTCTGGACCCTGGCCCTCATGTACCGGGACGACTACCACCGGGCCAGCGTACCGGTCCTCCCCGCCGTCCTCGGCGCACCCTACACCAAGGTCATCCTCTTCGCCTACGCCACCGCGCTCGTCCCGGCCTCCCTCGCCCTCTGGCTCTTCGGCCCCTGCTCGGGGCGCTACGCCGCGGCGGCCCTCATCCTCGGCGGCGGCTTCCTCGCCACCCTCTGGCGCACCGTCGTGGCCCGGGAGCGCTACGGCCGCGCCTTCGCTGCCTCCATCGCCTACCTCCTCCTGCTGCTGGCCGCCCTGGCCGCGGATATGATCGTGCCGCGGGCATGAGGGAGTAGCACCACGACGGCAGACAGTCCTCGTCTCTCCCCTTAGCGCCCCCAGCACACGCCTTGACTTGGAAATTATCAATTTACTCACCACAAGAGATTCCGTATATTGCCGGGAGCACCCCAAAGGCTGCCTCAACACCGTGATCATTTCTGGAGGGACTAAGAGGTGGTCCCCGAAAATCGGCAAAACCCCCGGTCTGGCTACGCCGGCCGTATTCTCTCACTGGCGGCATGACTACAATCGGCAATCCACCTTATTCCCGCCGCCAACCTGTCCTACAAACTGGGACCACCTCTGGGTACGTGGCGGTGAGATAGTGGCGCAGGGGACGCCACTGTGGGAACAAGTTGAGAGGCTCGTCAACAAATCAACTACGTCCCCTTAGTCACCCCTATAGATGTAGATGGTTTCGGATAACTGGGCAAACGAGCCTCCCATATAAATCTATATAGCCGAACCCCATATAGATATAGACGCGTCCATGTACATGTATATGGTTCTATATATTTTTAGATAGCTCGCCCTAACGGGTGATTTACGAGTTGGGCAGACCAGAGAATTGGAGGAATAGGATGACTCTAAAAACTATAATTGAACATCTCGACGGAGCATACAGAGACGCCTCACGCGTTAAGTCTCTACGAAAATTTCTGTTCACCCGACAATTGTCTGGAATTTCAGGACTATTTAAGTTGACAATTTCAGCATATTTACTATTAATCGCAACTTTTGTTTTTATACTAGTTACAACAAATAATTTGGTTGTGAATATTATTTCAGTTGTTGTGTACTTTGGCATATCCATACTAATTAATTTTTTAATGCGCAACTATTTCGAGCCAGCTGCATGTATTGACATTAACCATGTGACACAAATACACGACATTATGCCAAAGTCGCATTATCAAAAGTTTGAAGAAAGCTTAAATTCTAGAATACTCAACGTCAATAGCAATGTTGATACACTGATCGAAGTAGTTTCGTTAGAAATAGAAAACAGAAAAACCACTGATTTGGGTTTGTATTTCAACACGTTCGTTGTGGTGGTAATCCCATTAGTTTTAGGGGGCCTTCAAGAAAGGGTCAATAAGCAACCTAGATCAATCGTGCTTATTTTGTACATATTTCTACTTGGCGCTTTGGTCATTGACTTTGTACGCCATTTTGTAAAGCTGAAAGAAACGAAATATAAAGAGATATTGAAGTATTTAGGGCGGATAAAACTCACTGAAAGATCAAAAGAAATATCCGAAACATCATGAGGTGGTTCTGGTGTCAGGCTCGACATATTAGCAACTTAGATAAGGAGGCGCCCAACCAGGAAGAAGCAGCGGCCTGAAAACCGCCGCTGTTCTCCCAAGCCGTTGGATGAGGAAAAAAATTGAAAAAAGGTGGGCCATGAAAGCATTGATAACCATCCTGTTGTTGTGCGCATCGACTGGGCTTGCATACTCAGAGGAACAAGACATTAGCAAGCCACCATACTTCTACCTGCAAGGATCCGTTGGAAATAACGCAGGACTTGCCATGCGCTGTTATGGCGAAGCCCCCTACAAAGAGATCGATTGCTCTTTTGTGCAAGTACAAGTCAGCGCAAGCACTCCTGAGCAAACTGCAAAAACCAAAAAAGAAACTTTGACGGAAATTGAAAAAATCAAGAAGAACGAGATAGAGCAATTTACAGGAATTCAGGGGACACCATATTTAATTACCTTTAAAATTATTAGCCAGTTAAAATCAGTTTCCACGCATGGCCAGCAATTGCTCGCGTAAGTAGCCTGTCCCGTTTTCTTCCCCCAACTGGTTGGCTGTGATCTTACCATTGCGAGATATGTAATTGCATGTTATTGTACAACATCTTGTCATTTTCAAGGAGAACCGCCATGAACGCGATTACCTATAGCGAAGCTCGTCATTCTTTAAAGGATGTCATGGACGAAGCTTGTAACAACCACGAACCAATACTGATTACGCGTCGAAAAGGAGAGAACGTCGTCCTGTTGAGCCTTGAAGACTATGAGTCCATCATGGAAAGCGAATATCTGCTGTCCAACCCTGCCAATGCCGCACGGCTCATGCAATCGCTTGAAGAAGCCCGGGCGGGGAAACGTACCCCCCTGGATGCCCTTGATCTATGAATGTCACATTCACTCCGACCGCACTCGATGACCTGCGTTACTGGCTAAAGACCGACAAACGTCAGGCTGACCGAATTTTCGCTCTTCTCGAAGAGATTCGTCGCACCCCTTTCGATGGGACCGGAAAACCGGAGCCGCTCCGCTTCCAGCTTGCGGGTTGCTGGTCCCGTCGGATCGACCGCGAACATCGTCTCGTATATCAGGTTGAAGAAAGCGAGATTGTCGTCATCGCCTGTCGTTACCATTACTGAGTACCTTTCCCGCCCTGTGGCGGCCATCCTTCCGGCACGTCAGTTCTCCTACTCCACCTCCAGCTCCTTCACCCGCAGCTCTTCCCCGGCGGTGATCCGCACGCCGTAGGCCCCGCAGGAGGGGCATGGCTCGAAGTAGGTTTTGACCGGCATCTCGGCACGGCAGGCGGGGCACTCGCCCCGCCCCGGCACCCGCTCGATGGCAAGCCGGGCACCTTCCAGGAGGGTGCCGCTGGTGCATGCCTCGAAGCAGAACTCCACCGCCTCGGGGACGACGCCGGAGAGCTCCCCGATCTCCAGGGTCACGGCCAGGACCCGCCGCCCCTCCGCATTCTTCTCACATATCTCCACCACGCTCTGGGTTATGGACATCTCGTGCACGAAATCCTCCGTCCGGGCAGCCCCGCCGTTTTTCCGCCGATGATAGCAGAACTCCCCCGGTAAAGGGAAGGAGCGGCGACGGGCGACGGGGGACATTCGCCTTGTCTCCCCCCGGGGGGTCGTGTATAATTCCGCGGTATTTCGTACCATTTACACGAGGCCCCCATGACCCTCAACTCCAAACTGGTGACGATCATGCTGACGCTGCTCGTCATCGCCGTAGTCACCCTCTTTTTCCTCAACGAGTACAGCCAGAACGAGATGGTCCGGGAGATCCAGGAGAGCTCGACGGTGGTCTCCAAGGCGATCCAGATGAGCATCGAGGATCTCACCTCCGAGTACGAGGCCGACCGCTCCCGCCTCATCGAGTACATGAAGGAGGCGAAGGAGAAGGGGGTCAACGAGATCAACATCATCAGCAACGAGGGGGAGATCATCGACTCCTCGGACCCGGCGAAGATCGGCAAGAAGAAGGAGCTCAAGAAGCTGGTGACGGGGCTGCGCGCCTCCCCCGGCGCCCGGGGGGGGAGCGGCTCGGTCCGCCCTTACAACCTGGTGGTGCCGGTCATCGTCGGCGACGAGCACCTGGGGTACGTGCAGATCAACCTTCTGCTGGACAACATCCGGACCATCCAGCACGAGAACCTGGTCAACCGGGTGGTGGCGACCTCCCTCGTCTTCCTCCTCGGCATCACCCTCACCATCTTCCTCGCCAAGCGGTACACGGCCCCCATCAACAATCTGGCGGACGGGGTGCGGCGGGTGGCCGACGGGGACCTCTCCGTCACCTTTCCGGCCCAGAGCGGGGACGAGATCGGGGAGCTGGCCCGCAACTGCAACGAGATGGTGGCCAAGCTCCGGGAGCGGGAGTCGCTGGAGAAGCGGCTCTACGAGGCGGAACACCTCTCCAAGGTGGGGCAGCTCGCCTCGGGGATCGCCCACGAGATCCGCAACCCCCTGAACTACATCAGCCTCGCCATCGACCACCTGAAGAGTGAATTCCAGGCAGCCTGCCCCGACCGTCAGGAGCAGTTCGTCCCCCTGGCCGACAAGATCAAGGAGGAGGTCCGCCGGGCCAACTACATGGTGGTCAACTTCATGAACTACGGCCGGCCGCTCAAGCTGCGGATCACGGAGTTGTCGTACCCGGATCTGCTGGCAAAGGCGCTGCCGGTGCTCCACGACAAGCTCGCCGAGCAGCGGGTGACGGTGGAGGCCCACATCCCCCCCGACCTTCCCCCCTTGCGCGCCGACGGGGAGATGCTCCGCAACTGCGTCTTCAACTTCGTCACCAACGCGGCCCAGGCGATGCCTGCCGGCGGGACCGTCACCCTCGGCGCCGCCTTCGATCCGGAGCAGCGCGCCTTCCTCCTCACCTTCGCCGACCAGGGGGGGGGGATCCGCGAGGAGGACGTGGCGAAGATCTTCCAGCCGTGGTTCACCACCAAGGAGGCGGGCATCGGCCTTGGCCTGGCGATCACCGAACGGATCATCCGGGAGCACGGCGGCGAGATCCGCGTGGCGAGCACGGAGGGGGCGGGGACGACATTCACGGTGGTTCTGCCGGCACGACCAAAGGAGACGGAATGAAAGGGACCATTCTCATCGTTGACGACGAGCGCGGCCAGCGCGAGATCCTCCAGACGATCCTGGAGGGGGAGGGGCACCGGACGGTGGCGGTCTCCGGCGCCCGGGAGGCACTGGAGACGCTGGAAGGCAGGGAGTTCGACATCATCCTCACCGATCTGAAGATGCAGGGGATGTCGGGGATGGAGCTCATGGAGCAGGTCCTCACCGACGACCCCCAGCAGTGCACCATCATGATGACGGCCCACGGCACCGTGGACTCGGCGGTGGAGGCGATGAAGCTCGGCGCCTTCGACTACCTGGAGAAGCCGCTGGAGCGGGACAACCTCCTCCTCACCCTGCGGCGCGCCCTGGAGCGGGTGAGCCTCGTGAAGGAGAACCGGGCACTCCACCGGAAGCTGGAGGAGACCAACGCCATCCCCAACATCATCGGCGCCCACCCGAAGATGAAGGAGGTCTACCGGGTCATCACCAAGATCGCCCCCACCAACTCGACGGTCCTCATCTACGGCGAATCGGGGACCGGGAAGGAGCTGGTGGCCAGCGCCATCCACGACGGGAGCCCCCGCAAGGAGAAGCCGTTTTTCGCCATCAACTGCGCCGCCATCCCCGAAACCCTCATGGAGAGCGAGCTCTTCGGCCACGAAAAAGGGGCCTTCACCGGCGCCAGCAGCCGGGAGATCGGGATCTTCGAAGCGGCCGACGGGGGGACCGTCTTCCTCGACGAGATCGGCGAGATGAGCGTGGCGATGCAGGCAAAGCTCCTGCGCGCCATCCAGACCAAGGAGATCCGCCGGGTGGGGGGGAAGGTGAACGTCCCGGTGGATGTCCGGATCCTCTCCGCCACCAACCGGGAACTGGAGGCGGAGATCAGGAGGGGGGGGTTCCGGGAGGACCTCTTCTACCGGCTCAACGTCATCCGGATCAACCTCCCGCCGCTGCGGGAGCGGGGGAGCGACATCGCCACCCTGGCCGATTTTTTCGTCCGCAAGTACAGCAGCCAGTCCGGCATCGGCGTGAAGGGGATCTCCCGGCCGGCGCTGAAGCTCGTCATGAACTACAGCTGGCCCGGGAACGTCCGGCAGCTGGAGTCGGTCATCGAGCGGGGGGTTCTCATGGCGGAGAGCGATCAGATCGAGCCGTCCGACCTCCCGATCGAGGTGACGGAGGGGCTTTCCCAGGCCGGCTGGGTCCCCTTCGAGCTCCCCGCCGACGGGATCCAGTTCGAGGAACTGGAGAAGAACCTCATCATCAAGGCGATGGAGCGGGCCGACTGGGTCATCGCCAAGGCAGCGCCGCTGCTCGGCATGAGCTACAAGACCCTCCAGTACCGCCTGGAAAAATTCGGCATCGAAAAACCGGGGTAACCGGCACCCAGGGTAAAAACGTGGTTTCGCCCCCTTGACGCGCCCCCCTTTCACGGTAGCCTTTCCTTCAATCTTCACCCGTCAGCCGTGAAACTTCAGCCTGCACGCCGGAGGTTTTCCATGGATTTTGTCCGCAGCATCCACCGGTTCACCGTCCTCCCGACCCTCAGCGGTGAACTGGCCCCCCTGCAGAAGCTTGCCTACAACCTCTGGTGGACCTGGGAGCCCGAAGGGGTCGAGCTCTTCAAGCGGCTCGACATCGACCTCTGGCAGCAGACCCGCCACAACCCGGTGGAGATGCTCGGCATCCTCCAGCAGACGACGCTGGAGAAGCTGGTGGCCGACGAGGGGTTCATGTCGCAGCTCCAGCGGGTCAGCGAGAAGTTCCGCGACTACATGGGGGCCCGCACCTGGTTCGACCGCAGCTGCAACGGCGGGAAAAGCCTCATCGCCGCCTACTTCTCCATGGAGTTCGGTCTCCACGAATCGCTCCCCACCTACTCCGGCGGGCTCGGCATCCTGGCGGGCGACCACCTGAAATCGGCCAGCGACCTCGGCATCCCCCTGGTGGGGATCGGGCTCCTCTACCGCCAGGGATACTTCCGCCAGTACCTCAACATCGAGGGGTGGCAGCAGGAGCTCTACCCCGAGAACGACTTCTACAACCTGCCGCTGCGCCTGGAACGGGACGAGAGCGGCGAGCCGGTGGCGGTGGTGCTCGACATGGCGGGGCGGACGGTGACGGCCCACATCTGGAGCGTGCAGGTGGGGCGGGTCCCCCTCTACCTCCTCGACACGAACCTGGAGGGGAATGCCCCGGAGGACCGGGAGATCACGGCCCAGCTCTACGGCGGCGACCAGGAGATGCGGATCCGCCAGGAGATCCTCCTCGGCGTCGGCGGCATCCGGGCCCTGCACCAGCTCGGCATCACCCCCAACGTCTGCCACATGAACGAGGGGCACGCGGCGTTCCTGGCCCTGGAGCGAACCCGGCTCCTGATGGAGGAGCACGGCCTGAGCTTCGCGGAGGCGATGGAGGCGGTACGGGCCGGCAACATCTTCACCACCCACACCCCGGTGGACGCCGGCATCGACCACTTCCCCCCCGACCTCCTGGAGCGGTACCTAGGGCGCCTCTACCGCTCCCTCGGCATCTCCCGCGAAGAGTTCCTGGGGCTCGGCCGGATCAATCCCCGCAACCTCAACGAGACCTTCTGCATGGCGGTCCTCGCCCTGAAGCTCGCCAACCATGCCAACGGCGTCAGCCAGCTCCACGGCGAGATCTCGCGGCGGATGTGGAAGAACCTCTGGCCCGAGCTCCCCGACGAGCATATCCCCATCACCTCCGTCACCAACGGCGTCCACACCAAGACCTGGCTCTCCAACGAGATGGCGGGGCTCCTCACCCGCTACCTGGGATCCCGCTGGCGCGAGGACTCCACCGATCCGGTCCTCTGGAAGCGGGTCGCCAACATCCCCGACTCGGAGCTCTGGCGGACCCACGAGCGGTGCCGCGAACGGCTCGTCCTCTTCGCCCGCCGCCGTCTGAAGGACCACCTCCGGCAGGTGGGGGCCACCGCCAAGGAGATCGCCGCGGCGGAGGAGGTCCTGGACCCGGAGGCCCTCACCATCGGCTTCGCGCGCCGCTTCGCCACCTACAAGCGGGGGACCCTCCTCTTCCGCGATCTGGCGCGGCTCGAAAGGATCCTCGGCAGCAGCGACCGGCCGGTGCAGATCATCTTCGCCGGCAAGGCCCACCCCCACGACGTGGAGGGGAAGGAGCTGATCCGCGAGATCTTCCAGCACTCCATCGGCGGGCGCTTCCGGGGGAAGATCGTCTTCATCGAGGACTACGACATGGCGGTGGCGCGACACCTGGTGCAGGGGGTGGACGTCTGGCTCAACACCCCCCGCCGCCCCCTGGAGGCGAGTGGCACCAGCGGCATGAAGGTCGCCTTCAACGGGGGGCTCAACATGAGCGTCCTGGACGGCTGGTGGCCCGAGGGGTACCGGGGGAACAACGGCTGGGCCATCGGCAACGGCGAGGTCTACGACGACGTCGACTACCAGAACGAGGTGGAGAGCCGCGCCATTTACGACCTGCTGGAGAAAGAGATCGTCCCCCTCTTTTATGACCGGGGGACCGACGACATCCCCCGCGGCTGGCTCTCCTGCATCAAGGCGAGCCTCCAGACCCTCTGCCCCCTCTTCAGCACCGAGCGGATGGTGCAGGAGTACACCCAGCTCTGCTACCTTCCCGCCTACGGCCAGTGGGAGAAGCTCTCCGGCGACCGGCTCGCCCTCGCCGTCGACCTCACCCGGTGGAAGGGGGAGATGCACCGGGGATGGAGCCAGGTCCGGGTCACCCGCCTGGATGCGGGGGCCACCGCCGAGGTTCCCCTCGGAGCGGCCATCCCGGTGACGGCGGAGGTCTCCCTCGGCGACATCCTCCCCGACCAGGTGACGGTGGATCTCTACTGCGGCGTCCTCGACTCCCGGGGAAACATCGTCGGCGGCGAACTGCTCCCCCTCTCCCACGGCGGGGCCGTCAGCGACGGGCTGCACCGCTTCGCCGGGAAGATCGAGCCCCATTTCTGCGGCAGGCACGGCTTCATGGTGCGGGTCATGCCCCGGCACCCGAAGATCGGCCCGGTCTACGAGCAGGGGCTCCTCGCCTGGGGGTGACACGGGGAAAACGCCCGACGGATGTGTTAAGTTTTTCCCGTTTCGGCCGATACGTATGGCATGATCGTCACGCAGGAAATAGCCCGGATCGCCCAGGCGCTCCTCAAGGACACCGCCGCCTCCCTCGTGGAGGGGACCTGGCAGTCCCTCACCCCCCTCAACCTGACCCCGGGGCAGGTGGTCCAGGGAGAGGTGATGGCGAGCCTCCCCCAGAGCCGCTACCTCGTCCGGGTCGCCAACGAGCTCCTCAAGATGGAGCTCCCCCTCAACCTCCAGCCGGGGCAGGCGGTGGAGCTCACCTACGTCACCGACGAGCCCCGCATCATCTTCGCCCTGTCGAAATCGGCCAACTCCGGCGCCCCGGTCCAGATCAGCGATGCCGGGCGCTGGCTCAACGGCCTCGCCCAAGAGGGAAACTCCCCCTCCGCCACTGCCCCGCTTCCCCGACCGTCCCTCATCCTCCCCTCCCCCTCCAGCGATCCGGCGACCCTGGCCGAAGGGCTCAAGAACGCCCTCTCCCGGAGCGGAAATTTCTACGAATCGCACCTGGCCGGGTGGATGCGGGGAGACCGCCCCCTGGTGGATCTTCTGAAGGAGCCCCAGGGGACCCTCTCGCGCCTTGCCGCGCTCCTGCCGGCCGAAACGGCGGAGACGCCGGCGGCGGCCCCGCCGGCTGCGCCCTCTTCCGCAGCGTCCCCCGCCGCTTCGGAGGGCGAGCCGGCCCCCCGAGGCCAGAATCCCTCTCCCCCGGCAGGGGGAGCATCACGCGACGCCGCCCTCCCCGCACCCGCAGCCACTACTGCTGATGCGTCCCCCGCCAAGGGGAGCGAACCGCCCCCCGCGGACGGGATGGCACCGGCACCGCCCCCCCCCGCCGCGGCAGCATTGCCGGAGGCCGGACACCCCGACCAGGCGGCAGCGGCACTCCGTCCCGGTGCCACCGACGCACCGCCGGCCGGCTTCGCACCGCCGCCAGCCGAAGGCGCAGCTCCCGCGCCGGCGGCACCGGGCGCTCCGCCAGCGGCACCAGCCCACGACGCAGCCATTCACGATCCATCCGTTCACGGTGCGGCCTCCCACTCCTCGCCCTCGGCCTCGCCGGCCGCGCCGACGGCCTCCCCGCTCCCGCCGGACGGAGCGCCGGCGCCGGGAGCGGCGCTCCCGCGAGAGGTCCCGCTGCTGCCGGAGCGGGAGCCGCTTCCTGCGGCCAAGGCGCCGGAACCGCCCCCCCCGGCGTCACCGGCCGCCGCGGGAGGTGAGCCGCGGGTAACCGTCGACGGGGAAATGCCCCGTTCCACCCCGATTTCGCCCCGAAACGGGGAGCCACACCTGACTCGCGCCGGGGCCCCCCTCGGCACGCCGACTGCGGGAGAGATCACCGGCGGCGCAGCACGGACCGGCGGCGAAACGGCCATCGACCGGCCGGCGGCGCTCCCCGACTCCCCCCCCCACTCCAGAGAGGGGTGGAGCCCCAGACCATCCCGATCATCAAGGAGCAACTCGCGGTCCTCACTACCGGCGTCTTCAGCTGGCTCGGCCAGGTCTGGCCCGGCCAGGACATGGAGTGGACGGTGCAGGAACGGGAAGCGGAAGGGGGTAAGGGGGGGCGGAACTGGCAGACCGAGGTGCGGATCGCCTTTCCCCGCCTCGGCGAGGTCCGGGCGGTCCTCAATCTGGCAGGCGAAGGGGTCGCCGTCTCGCTGGTGGCGGCCGAGGAGCAGACCACGGCCCTCCTGTCGGAGGGAGCCGGGCGACTGCAGGAAAACATGGAAGGAGCCGGCATCACCCTTTCCGGCCTGACGGTGCGTCATGGCGGAGTATGAACGGGACAGGAAAGCGGTGGCCCTCACCTACAAGGAGGGGCAGTACGCCCCCCAGGTGGTGGCGAAGGGATACGGCGTCGCCGCCGAGGCGATCATCGCCTGCGCGCGGGAGGCGGGGGTCTACGTCCACCAGTCTCCCGAGCTGGTGAGCCAGCTGATGCAGGTCGACCTCGACGGAGAGATTCCGCCGGCCCTCTACCGGGCGGTGGCGGAACTCCTCGCCTGGCTCCACTGGCTGGAGCAGATGGAGGAGGCGAAGTAACTGCCGGCATTTCTGGTTGAAGATCGGGCCGAAACGGGTTATTCTTTGAAGCTATTCATCACGCAGGCAGGAAGACACCCCATGAGTCCGATACGCATGATCATCCTTGGCGCCGTGGCCATGATTCTCGGCGCCTGCACGAATATGGTCCCCCGGGAGAAGCTCCCCTACCCCCTCACCAACGAGACCTTCGGCGACCCGACGAAGGTGGTGAGCATCCCCCTGCCGGTCATCGCCACGAGCCCCAACGAGGGGGCCACCGTGGGGGCGCTCTCCGCGTTTCTCCTCCACAACGCCAAGGACGAGGTGAGCACCCTCCTCGCCCCCCAGATCAACTACAACCAGAACTTCGGCACCACCTTCTCCCTCTACGGCGCCTTCTTCCCGCGTCCCGACCGGAACTGGGAGCTGAACCTCTCGAAATCGACCAAGATCAACGAGGACTACGAGCTCCGCCTCCGGGACAAGAGCCTGCTGGAGGGGAAGCTCGAAACCAACGCCTTCTTCTACCGGCTCAGCGACGGCTCGGCCCGGTTCTTCGGATTCCAGTCGGAGAGCCGCAAGGCCAACGAGACCAACTATGCCGACCAGGAGCTCGGGTTCACCGTCAGCGCCGGCTACGACATCGTCGACAAGCTCCAGCTCGTGGTCGGCGAACGGATTCGCAAGGTCTGGATCGCACAGGGGGCGGTCCAGAACCTCCCCTACACCCGCGACCGTTTCTCAAACGCAGAGGTCCCCGGGCTCGACGGGTTCGTCGCCCACGCCCAGAAGCTCGCCCTCGTCTACAACACCCTCGATTCCCGCGACATGCCGACCAGGGGTCTCTACGCCAAGGCCGCCATCGAGTGGAGCGCCCGCTTCCTCGGCAGCGACGCCGGCTATCGTCACTACGAGGCGGAAACCAAGGGTTACTTCCCCTTTGCCGACGCCCGCTACATCTCGGTGGTGCGGCTCGCCTACAACCAGACCCTCGGCGACGACGTCCCGTTCCTGGAGCGGAGCATCCTCGGGGGGGAGAATACCCTCCGGGGCTACGGCCGCAACCGCTTCATCGACTCCAGCTATCTCCTCTGCAACCTGGAGGAGCGGATCAGGCTCTTCCGCTGGAGCGTCTTCGACGTCAACACCGACTGGGAGCTCGCCCCCTTCATCGACCTCGGCGCCGTCATGGAGTCCCTCGACAAGGCAAAGACCAAGAGCTTCGAGTTCAACCCCGGCATCGGCTTCCGGGCGGTCGTGCGCCCCAACATCGTCGGCCGGGTGGATCTCGGCGTCGGCAAGGATGGGCCGGCGATCTTCGTCGGCCTCGGCTACCCCTTCTAGCTTCTAGCCCGCCACCAGCGCGCTCCCCTGACGCGTCCCGCGCCGCGCCAGCTCCCCGTCGATGGCCTCCAGCACCTCCCCCTTGCGCAGCGACCAGAGGGGAGCCACCAGCTGGTCGGCAGGGGCGTCTCCCACGAGGCGGTGGATGACGATCCCCGGATCGAGCCGCTCCAGAAAGTCGCAGACCACCCCCACGTAGTCGTCCCGCCCCAGGCAGCGCACCTCGCCCCGTTGGTACATCTCCTCAAGCGGCGTCCCCTTCATCACGTGGAGCTGGTGCAGCTTCACCCCGGCGACCCCGAGGCGGTTCAGGATGCCGGCCGTGGCCAGCATCGCCTCCCTGCTCTCCCCCGGCAGGCCGAGGATGATGTGGGCGCAGACCCGGATTCCCTCCGCCGTGCAGCGGTGCATCCCCTCCTGGAAGGCGGCGAAGTCGTGCCCCCGGTTGATGAGGGCCAGGGTCCGGTCGACGGGGGACTGGAGTCCCAGTTCGAGCCAGAAGTAGGTCGTGCGGGCATATTCGGCCAGCAGGTCGATGACGGGGGGAGGAAGACAGTCGGGGCGGGTGCCAACGATGAGGCCAGCGATGCCGGGAACGGCGAGGGCCTCGTCGTACAGCGCCCGAAGTCGTTCGGGGGGGGCGTAGGTGTTGGAGTAGGCCTGGAAGTAGGCGAGGAATTTCACGGCGCCGTAGCGGCGGGCGAGGAACTCCCTGCCGTGGCCGAGCTGGTCGGTAACGGAGAGCTCCGGCCGGATGCCGAAGGAGCCGGACCCCTTGCCGCCGCAGAAGATGCACCCCCCCGTGCCGCGGTTCCCGTCGCGGTTGGGGCAGGTGAAGCCGGCGTCAACGGATACCCGCTGCACGCGGCAACCGAATTCCCGGCGAAGCTCGTCGGAAAAGGCGCGGTAGCGCCGCTGGCGCTCCGTCACCGCACGACCTCGAAGCGCTTCTGCCGGTCGTCCCAGGTATACCCCGTGCCGCTCCAGATGGTCTCGATGGTCTTCCAGTCGAGGCCGAGCCCCTTCATCTCCTCGGTCAAGTAGTAGGCGGGCATGATCTCGTTGTCGTCGATCCGGCGGTCGCCGTTGGTGTCGGCCCAGTGGATGCCGGCAACGGTCAGGACCTTCCCGCCGCCGACCGGCTCCCGGCGGGTGGCGCCATCGTCCCGCAAGACCAGCTCGCCGTCGAAGGTGACGCGCCCCCCCAGCGGGGTATCCGGCGGGATCTGGAGGGCGTAGGAGATGGTAACCGGCCCCGCGCCGCCGGGGATGAGCCACTTCACCCCCTGGTCCCCCACCTCACCGGTGATCGGCGGATTGGCGCCCATAAAACGCCAACCGGCGGGAAACCGCTCCTTAACGATGAAACCGGAGGCATCTCCCGCTTCCCGCGCGATCTTCACCTGTACCGGCACCACCAGCCCCGGGGCGCCGAAAGGGGCGAGAAGCCGCCGGGCGGCAGGGGGGGGGTCGAGCGCTGGAAGAGGAACACGCCCGCCACCGCCACGGCCACCGCCAGGAGCAGGGCGCCCCACCACCAGCGCTTTCGGGACGTCACCGGCGGGGGTGGTGGCTCGGCCGGAAGCTCTTCGGCGGAAGGCTCCCGTCTCAGGATCTCCTCCACGGCGACCTCCAGGGCCGTCGCCAGCTTCTCGGCGTTATCCCGCTTGATGGTCGGATAGCGGTTGTTCTCCCAGCGGGAGATGGTGTCGGTGGTCACCCCCACCACGCTCGCCACGTAGAGCTGGGTCAGCTTTTTCGCTTCGCGGATCCTCTTTATGGTCGAGCCGTCGATGGCGACGATGGGGGCGCCGGCCTTGTCGTTTTTCTCGGCGGTAGTTTCCATAGCGTTCAATTGTAACAGGTTTTCGCCCCCCGGCGAAAGCGATTTGAGCCCCCTCCCGGAAGAGGGCAGGAAATTTGCAATCGATCGTTGTTCGCATCGCCACCCGTTGTCAAAAGGAGTCCTTTCCATGCAGACCAGAATTCTCGTCGCGGCGACGGCGCTTATCCTCGTTGCCGGACCTGCCCTCGCCATCGAGAAAATCACCTTCCCTACCCGGATCGGCACCGTGGTCTTCCCCCACAAGAAGCACCAGGAGGCCCTCGGCCAGTGCCGCGGCTGCCACGAGAAGGGGCCGGGGAAGATCGACGGGTTCAACAAGGTGCTCGCCCACGGCAAGGGGTGCAAGGGGTGCCACGAGGAACTGAAAAAGGGGCCGACTCGCTGCAACGGCTGCCACCAGGGGAAGTAACCGACCGATTTCACAGCCATTCCGGGTGCTGCCGGACCCGACATCGGGTCGAATCCCGATAGATGTCGATACCCCGCGCCGGGTGCATCCCGCTAGAATGGGACCATGCGATTTCGCACAACCCACGGAAAAAGGAGATGCACCATGAACAAGCTGATTGCAACGCTGGCCTTCACCCTCATCGCCGCCGGCACGGCGCTGGCGGCCGACACCGTCACCTTCCCGGCCAAAAACGGCGCGGTGACCTTCGACCACAAGAAGCACCAGCAGATTGCGGGCGACTGCAAGACCTGCCACGAGAAGGGTCCCGGCAAGATCGAGGGATTCGGCAAGGATTGGGCGCACAAGACCTGCAAGGGGTGTCACGAGCAGAAGAAGGCCGGCCCCACCAAGTGCGGGGAGTGCCACAAGAAGTAACTGCCGGCGGCCGACCCGGCGGGAGCGAGGGGCGGAGCGATCCGCCCCTTTTTCGTTGCCACCCCGCCCCGCTCTCCGGTATCCTCGACCGGATGAAACAGTACTTTTCAGAACAGGCCATCGTCGCCATGCGCGAGGCGATCCGCGACGCCGGCGGAAACGAGGTCTTTTTCCTCGGCCGCACCGACGAGAACCGGATCGTGGTGGAGGCAGAGCCCCTCGCCCGGGGGAACCGGGACGCCGTGGCCGCCATCATGATCGCCACGAGCTTCGGCGACGTGGTGATCCACAACCACCCCTCCGGCCTCCTCACCCCGTCCCAAGCCGACATCGAGATCGCCTCCCTCCTTGGAAACCAGGGGGTCGGCTTCTCCATCGTCAACAACGACGTGACCGACTGTTACCAGGCGGTGGCCCCCTTCGCCCGCCGGGAGGTGGAGCGGCTCTCCTTCCCGGAGATCGAGCGGATGTTCGCCCACGGCGGCGTCTTTGCAGAGAATCTCCCCGGCTACGAATTCCGCGACGAGCAGCTCCGGATGGCTTTCGCCGTCACTGAAGCGTTCAACGACAACCGGGTGGCGGTGATCGAGGCCGGCACCGGTACCGGCAAATCCCTCGCCTACCTGGTCCCCGCGGCCCTCTGGGCCATCCGCAACAAGGAGCGGGTGGTCGTCTCCACCAACACCATCAACCTGCAGGAGCAGCTCACCCGCAAGGACATCCCGTTCCTCCGGGAGCACGGCAGCCTCGGATTCCGGGCGGTTCTGGTCAAGGGGCGGGGGAACTATCTCTGCCTCCGCAAGCTCGAAGGGGTGAAGAGCGAGCCCTCCCTCTTCGCCGACGACCCGGCAGCGGGGGAACTGGCGGCCATCGTCGCCTGGAGCGCCCAGACCAGCGAGGGGTGCAAGAGCGACCTCTCCTTCATCCCGAAGGAGGAGAGCTGGGACGAGGTGGCGTGCGAGGCCGACCAGTGCGGCCGGGTCAAATGCCCCTTCTACGCCCGCTGCTTCTTCTACACCGCCCGCCGGCAGGCGGCCAGCGCCGACCTCCTGGTGGTGAACCACTCCCTCCTCATGGCCGACGTGGCGCTGCGCCGGGAGACCGGCTACGGTTCCACCGCCATCCTCCCCCCCTTCGAGCGGCTGATCTTCGACGAGGGGCACCATCTGGAGGATGTAGCCACGGGGCACCTCTCCTCCCAGATCTCCCGCCAGGGGCTCCTGAAGCTCCTCGGCAAGCTGCAGAACCCGCGCAAGCCGCAGCGGGGGCTCCTCCCCCAACTCTCGTCCCAGCTCGCCCGGGAAGTCCCCGAGGTCTTCGACGACCTCTACCGGGAGCTGGCCGAGCTTCTGGAAGGGACCCTCCTCCCGCGCCGCCAGACCCTGGTCGACGCCGCCACCCGGGCGCTGGACGCCGTGGGGCTTGCCCTCCTCACCCATCTGAAGGGGGAAACGGGAGGCGAACGGAAGCTGCGGGTCACCCCGGCGCTCCACAATGCGAAGCTCTGGCGCGAGGTGGAGGACGAGGCCCGGGAGCTGGCGGCGGATCTCAACGGCTATGTGCAGCAGGTGAAGGAATTTCTCAAGGGGTGCGGCCGGCTTCCCGAGCGGAGCCAGGAAAAGCTCTCCGGAACCCTCATCGATCTCAAGGGGATCGCCGGACGGCTGGAGGCGAGCGCGGCGGACCTCCTCGCCTTCATCGCCCGCGACGACGAGGTCTGCCGCTGGTTCGAGGTGAAGAAGGGGGCGAAGGGGATCACGGTGCGGCTCTGCTCCTCTCCTCTGGAGGTGGCCCAATCCCTCAAGGCGACGGTCATCGACGCCTTCCGGACGGTAGTGGTCACCTCGGCCACCCTGGCGGTGGGGGAGACCTTCGACTTCCTGAAGCGGCGGACCGGCATCGGGCTGGTGAACCGGGAGCGGGTGACGGAGCTCCTCCTCGCCTCCCCCTTCGATTACGAGCACCAGGCCTTCGTCGGCATCCCGTCCGACCTCCCCGAACCGGTCGCCCGCGGCTTCGGCGAGGCGCTGGAGGTGGCCCTCCACCGGGGGCTCGCCATCTCCGAAGGGCACGCCTTCGTCCTCTTCACCTCCTACGATCTCCTGACGCGGCTCTACGGTCGCATGGCCGAGACCATGAAGCGGCGCGGCCTCACCCCCCTGCGCCAGGGCGAGGTGAACCGCCACCATCTCCTCTCCCGCTTCCGTCGGGAGAAAAACGCCGTCCTCTTCGGCACCGACTCCTTCTGGGAGGGGGTCGACGTTCAGGGGAAGGCGCTGGAGCTCGTGGCGATCACGCGACTCCCCTTCCGGGTGCCGACGGAGCCGATCCTGGAGGCGCGGGCCGAGCACATCGCGGAGCGGGGGGGGGATCCCTTCATGGAGTACACGGTCCCCCAGGCGGTCATCAAGTTCAAGCAGGGATTCGGGAGGCTGATCCGGAGCCGGGAGGACCGGGGGGCGGTCCTGATCCTCGACAGCCGGGTCCTCACCAAGAACTACGGCAGGTTCTTCCTCCGCTCGCTGCCGCCGGTGAAACTGGCCAGCGGCCCGAGCGACGAGGTTTTCGGCGAGATGACGCGGTTTTTCAGCTCTTCTGCCGCATCAGTCGCTTCGCCACCTGGTTGAAGCACTGGAAGTAGCAGAGGTAGGAGAGAAGGAAGAGGGAGAGGATCATGAACTGCACCGCCGGCGCCCCCGGGGCCCGGAGGGTGAAGACCACGAAGAAGATGAAGAGCGCCCCCTTGACGATGTCGCTGAAGACCCGCTTGCGGCGCAGGGCGTTCTGCTCGTCGGTGGTGAGGTGCGGCGCGGACGACGCCACCTCCCGCTCGGCATCCGCGCCGGCGAATTTGTAGATGGGGTAGAAGAGGGCGAGCTGGATCACCACCACCCGGACGATGCTCCCCAATACCGACGCCGACGGGACCTTGACCAGGAACACGTAGGCCGAGCCGGCCAGCAGGATCAGGAGAAAGAGCTGAACCACCGCATGGATTACCGTGAGTCTCCGCAACCGGGTAAAATCAAACGCCTGGGCCATTGCAACCTCGCTATCTTGGATGATCGCCGCGTACAGCGGATTTCGTATACCTTACCAGATAAAATAATGTTTTACAACTACAGGGTGGCCGGGAAACGCCGGCCATGAAAAAAGGGTGGGAGGCGTGCCGTGTTCCGGCATCCTCCCACCCTTTTCATCTTTTCACACGGACGCTTCGCGCCCCGGCTCCCGCGGGAAGCCGAGGCGCGTCACGCGGTGCTTACTCGTTCCATCCCTCGGGGTGAACCTCCCCGATCTGCTCCCAGTGCTCCGGCGAACGCCAGAGGCTGGAGGTGATGAGCTGGCGGATGTGCAGGAACTCCTTGGGGAGACGGTCGTAGAGCTTAACGAACAGCTCCTCGTGGGCAACGAGCTCGTTCTGCCAGACGTCGCGGTCGACGGAGGTCAGCTCGTTGAACTTCTCGCGAGTCATATCCAGCCCGTCCCAATCCATATCCTCGTAGCGCGGCATCCACCCCAGCGGTGACTCGACGGCAGCGGCCTTGCCCTGGACCCGCTCGACGATCCACTTGAGGACCCGCATGTTGTCGCCGTAGCCGGGCCAGATGAATTTGCCGTTGGCATCCTTGCGGAACCAGTTGACACTGAAGATGCGGGGCGGCTTGGGAATGGTACGGCCGAACTGGAGCCAGTGGCTGAAGTAATCGGCCATGTGGTAGCCGCAGAAGGGGAGCATGGCAAAGGGGTCGCGACGGACGTTGCCGGTGGCGCCGACGGCCGCGGCGGTGGTCTCAGACCCGAGGGTGGAGGCGAGATAGACGCCGAAGTTCCAGTTGAAGGCCTGGTAGACCAGCGGCACGGTATCCTTGCGGCGGCCGCCGAAGATGAAGGCGCTCATCGGCACCCCCTTGGGGTTTTCCCAGTCGGGGTCGATGGAGGGGCACTGGGAGGCCGGCGCGGTGAAGCGGGCATTGGGGTGGGCGGCCGGACGGCCGCATCCCGGCGTCCACTCATTTCCCTGCCAGTCGGTGAGCTTTGCCGGCGGCTCGTCGGTCATCCCCTCCCACCAGACGTCGCCATCCTCGGTCAGCGCCACGTTGGTGAAGATGGTGTTGGAGGCGCAGGAGGTCATGGCGTTGGGGTTGGTCTTGACGTTGGTGCCGGGGGCGACGCCGAAGTAGCCGTACTCGGGGTTGATGGCGTAGACCTGGCCGTCGGGGCCGGGCTTGATCCAGGCGATGTCGTCCCCCAGGGTGGTAACCTTCCATCCCTTGTCCTGCAGCGGCTTGGGCGGGATCAGCATGGCGAAGTTGGTCTTGCCGCAGGCGCTCGGGAAGGCGGCACCCACATAGGTCTTATCGCCGGCCGGCGACTCGACGCCGAGGATCAGCATATGCTCGGCCAGCCACCCTTCATCCTTCCCTTGCTTGGAGGCGATGCGCAGGGCCAGGCACTTCTTGCCGAGCAGGGCGTTGCCGCCGTAGCCCGAGCCGAAGGACCAGATCGCCCGCTCTTCGGGGAAGTGGACGATGTACTTCTCCTTGTTGCACGGCCAGGCCACATCCTTCTGACCCGGCGCCAGGGGGGCACCCACCGAGTGCAGGCACGGCACGAACTCCCCGTTGCCGAGGACATCCAGCACCGCCTTCCCCATGCGGGTCATGATCTTCATGTTGACCGCCACGTAGGGGGAGTCGGAGATCTCTATTCCGATCTTGGCGATCGGCGAGCCCAGCGGCCCCATGCTGAAGGGGATGATGTACATGGTCCGCCCCTTCATGCACCCTTTGAAGAGCCCCTGGAGCTTCTCCTTCATCGCCTTCGGATGCATCCAGTTGTTGGTCGGGCCGGCATCCTGCTTGGAGAGGCTGCAGATGTAGGTGCGGTCTTCCACCCGCGCCACGTCGATCGGATCGGACCAAGCCAGGTAGCTGTTGGGACGTTTTTCCGGATTGAGCGTGCGGAAGGTGCCGCTCTTGACCAGCAGATTGCAGAGTTCGTCGTACTCTTCCTGGGAGCCGTCGCACCAGTGGATCCGCTCCGGCTCGCACAGGACCGTGACTTCCTCGACCCATTTCAACAGTTTTTCATTCTTCGGAACTTCGTAACTCATGCCTCTTCTCCCTCCTCCCAGCAGTATATGTGTGTTGCACAGCTCTACCGTTGCGATGCGGAGTCCGGCAAAGCCCCCCCGGAGGTCCGCCCATAACCCTGTTTATTGTAACCGGATTTATTATCACAAAAAAATATCAAGTGCCAGTAAAATAATCAGAAATGACGAAAAGTTAGGCACGCGAGACTGAATTCTATGCCATTCCCGGATTGACACAGGACCCCCGATTGCTACAATTGGGAACATTTGATTCTGAAGGAGGGATTGTCAATGGCAAGAAGACCCCAGGTCGATCAGGAGGCATGCATCAGCTGCGGACTCTGCGTGTCGACCTGCCCCGGTGTGTTCAGGTTCAACGATGATGGGAAGTCGGAGGTCTACGATGCGGCGGGGGCCTCCGAAGGGGAGATCCAGCAGGCCATCGACGGCTGCCCGGTCCAGGCCATATCCTGGCAGGAGTAACACTGCTGACCGAAAAAAACGAGGAGGTGTCCGATGCAACGCTGGCGCTGCACGATCTGCCAATACGAATACGATCCCGCCGCCGGGGACCCGGAGAACGGCGTCCCCCCCGGCACCCCGTTCGAAGATCTGCCCGACGGGTGGGTGTGCCCCATCTGCGGGGCCGGGAAGGAACTCTTCGAACCGGCCTGACCGACGGGGAAACCGTGCCGCAAACGACAGAAAGCCTCTCTCGCGAGAGGCTTTCGCCTTTATTGAACCTTCTTTTCGGCTGCCTTGATGATGTCGACCGTCGGCTTTCCCTTAACGACCCTCACCCGCCAGACGAGCCCGCAGGAGCCACACTCCTTGACCGGCGATTCATCGGCGGTGAACCCCTCCGAATGCATATCGATCTCGACCGACGTCCTGCTCCCGCACTCCGGACATTTCATAGCCACACCCTCCTCTCACCGACCGGCCCGGATCGCGAAGAGCCCCCTCTTCCATCCACCCAAACCTGGCCCTGAATCGATCGGCCATACCCGTCTCAGACGAGCACGGCCACACAGACAGCATTCCGGAAGCCTCTTCCCCGTTTCCGCAGGGACCGCGACAACGGACCGCCTGGGAAAAGTATAGCAGCAATTCCCGAAAAAACAGCTCGAGGCGGCTGTCTTACCCCCTTCAGCCGGGAAGCCCCCCGAGGCAGTCATCCACAACCGCCAGGAACTCTTCCAGATCCTGCCGCCGCATATCCCCCATGTGGGGAATGCGGAAGGTCTTCCCCTTGATCTTCCCGTAGCCGTCGTCGAAGGCGTATCCCCGCTCGGCAAGCATCTTCTTGAGCGCCGCAAGGTCGGTGCCGCGGGAGTTGACGGCACAGGTGAGGGTGACGGAACGATAGGGCTCGGCCGCAAAGAAACCGTACCCCCGCTCGGCAACCCATCCCCGAACGAAGGATGCCATCTCCCGATGCCGGGCCCAGCGCTGCTCCACTCCCTCGCCGAACATCCTGCCGAGCTGCCGGTCAAGGGCGTAGATCAAGGAGATGCAGGGGGTGGACGGGGTGTTGTTCTTGGCGTCGTTGGTCTCGAACTCCACGAAGTCGAAGTAGTAGCCGCGCCCCTCCACCGTCCGTGCCCGGGAGAGCGCCTTTTCACTGGCGGTGAAGACCGCGAGCCCCGGCGGCAGGGCAAAGGCCTTCTGGACGCCGAAGATGCAGCAGTCGATGCCGAGCTCGTCAACCGGAATGCTCAGGGCGCTCATGGAGGAGACCGTGTCGATAATGGAGACCACCTCCGGATATTTCCTGAGCACCGCGGCGATCTCAGGCAGGGGAGACATGACCCCGGTGGAGGTTTCGTTATGGATGAGGGTCATACTGTCGTACTTCCCCGTGGCAAGGGCGCGGTCCACCACCTCGGCGGTGATCGGCTCGCCCCACTCCACCTTCACCGCATCGGCCTCCTTGCCGCAGCGCTTCGTGACGTCGTGCCACTTGTCGGAAAAGGCGCCATTGCAGAAGTTGACGCAGCGGCTGCCGACCAGGTTTCGCACCGCCCCCTCCATGACGCCGAAGGCGCTGGACGTGGCGAGGAAGACCCGCGATTCCGTGGCAAGGAGCCTTTTGAGCCCGGCAGTTACCCGGCCGTGCAAGTCGGCATACTCGGGCATCCGATGTCCGATCATGGGGGTAGCCATCGCCTGGAGGATGTCAGGGTGAACCTCAACCGGTCCTGGAATGAAGAGTTTTTTTGCCATGACGTATCGTCTCCTCGTTCATTAAAGTCGAAAAAGGCCGGACGGGGCCAGCGGGTAACCCGCCCCCGAAGCAGCTCAGAAAGCCTTCTGAGGCTAGCAGAAGAGCCTCCCGTTTGTCAAGCCGCCCCCACGCCTGCCAAACCGCATTTTAACCTAGTTTCATGAAAACAGCCTTGGTCATCTCTCCTTCCAAACAACGCTTTTCCCCGGCGAAAGACTTTTTAAATTGACAACTGAACGCGTTGAGTAGTAATAATGCCTAGTTTAAACGTGTCAGTGTTTACACCTTGTCTGACAACAATGCAAAAAAGTGTTTTAGCTGAGGAGGATGTATGACGTTACGTAAGACTGCAGGCTATCTCTGGAACCCGATCAGCTTGGTGGGTCTCCTCCTTGCCTTCGTGGCAACAGGACTCATCATCGCATTCCTCGCCATGGAGGCGATCACCGGGTTCGAGCACCCCTACATCGGGCTCCTGGTCTACTTCGCGTTCCCGGGGATGCTCATCGTTGGCCTGCTGCTCGTGCCGGTGGGGGCATGGCGGGTTCGCCAGCAGCGGCGAACGGTCACCCCGGAGGAGATCCCCCTTTACCCCCGGCTCGACTTCAACGATCCGCACAAGCGGCACCTCTTCATCTTCTTCGTGCTTGCCAGCGTCATTTTCGTCCTGATCGTATCCATCGCCTCCATCCTCGGCTTCGAATTCACCGAATCGACCACCTTCTGCGGCGAGCTCTGCCATACGGTCATGACGCCGGAACACACGGCGTGGTCCAACTCCCCCCATGCCCGGGTCAAGTGCGTTGAGTGCCACGTGGGCCCCGGCGCCGAGTGGTACGTGAAGGCGAAGATTTCCGGCCTGCGCCAGGTATGGGCGGTCGCCACCCACAGTTACCCGACCCCCATCGAGACCCCCATCGAGAACCTGCGCCCCGCCCGCGACACCTGCGAGCACTGCCACTGGCCCGAGAAGTTCTATGCCGGCCGACAGAAGGTCTTCTATCACTACGCCCCGAACAAGGAGAACACCCCGCGGGAGGTCAACCTCCTGATCAACATCGGCGGCACCCCCAAGTCCCCCCATGCCAAGGGGATCCACTGGCATATCGGCACTGAGGTCTACTACATCGCCAACGACAAGAAGCGCCTCGAGATCCCGTACATCGCCGTCAAGCAGAAGGACGGCTCCTTCCTGGAGTACATGAGCACCGAGAAGCCGCTCACCAAGGAACAGATCGCCACGGCGAAGAAGCGCCTCATGGACTGCACCGACTGTCACAACCGGCCGACCCACATCTACCGTTCGCCGGGCCAGGAGATGGATGAGCATATCGTCTCGAACAAGATCGATGCGGCGCTCCCCTACATCAAGAAAATCGGCGTCGAGCTGCTGGAGAAGCCGTACAAGACCAAGGCCGAGGCCCATGCGGCCATCGCCGCCGGCATCCCCGACTACTACGCCAAGAACTACCCGGAGGTGGCCAAGCAGAAGGGTGCCGCCATCAACCAGGCGGTCGACCAGATCAAGGACATCTACAGCCGGAACTTCTTCCCCGAGATGAAGGTCACCTGGAACACCTACCCGAACCACATCGGCCACTTCTACACGCCGGGTTGCTTTCGCTGCCACGACGGCAAGCACAAGGCCACCAACGGCAGGGTGATTTCCAAGGACTGCAACATGTGCCACACCGTCATCGGGCAGAAGCAGGAGAACATCCCTGCCGGCAAGGAAGTCAAGCAGTTCGTCCACCCGGTCGACATCGGGGACGAGATCATGAAGACCAACTGCAGCGACTGCCACTCCGCCGGCGGCGAAGACGTCCCGGGGGGAGGGAAGCACTGATCCCCCGCCGCACCATGAGCTGACTGAAACGAAAGAGCCCCGGAGGTTGTCCCCCGGGGCTCTTTCGTTTCGTCATCGTTTCGATCGGTGCTCCCGTCCCCCACGGCCAGATGAGCCGTCGGGAGGCTACAACTCTTCGAACCCCTCGTCGTCCTGCTCCTCGGGGGCATCTTCGGCATCGAAATCGTCGTCGAGGACCCGCTCCAGAAACTTCCGGTTGGCATCGATCACCTTCCGGATCTCCTTGCTCAGCTCGTCCAGTTCATTCGCCTCTTCGCTCATCGGTCCCTCACCCCCGCCTCTTCTCGATGGCCGCCCGGTACAGCTCCTCGTATTCCCCCGCGGCATTGCGCCAGGAGACATCCTTCAGCATAGCGCGCCGCACGATTTTTCGCCACCCCTCGCGATCGCGGCAAGCGGTCAGGGCCCTCTGGACCGCCTCCCAGCAGGCATCGGGAGAATACTCAGCAAAGGAGAATCCGTTCCCCTCCCGGGGGTCGGCGGTGGCGTCGACCACCGTATCGGCAAGACCGCCGGTGCGGCGAACGATGGGGACCGCCCCGTAGCGAAGTGCGATGAGCTGAGAGAGACCGCACGGCTCGAAGCGCGACGGCATGAGGAACATGTCGCTTCCGGCATAGATCCGCGGGGCCAGCGGATCCCGAAACCCGAGGTTGATGGAGATGTTCGCCACCCCCCGCCGCCGGAACCGGTCCAGCAACTCCATGTACCGCGCATCGCCGGTGCCGAGGATGACGAGTTGGAGCTCCTCAGCGGCAAAACGGGGGAGGAGCGCCGCAACCAGCTCGATCCCCTTCTGCTCGACGATCCGTCCCACCATGCCGATGAGGGGAACCGTCGCCGCAAGGGGGAGGCCGAGTTCCCGCTGCAGCTCATGCTTGTCCCCACCCTTCCCGGCCAGGGCCCGGGACGAGTAGGTGCGAACGATCCGCCGGTCCGTGGCGGGGTTCCACTCGTCGGTATCGAGGCCGTTGAGGATGCCGTGGAGATCGCCGCTGCGCTCCGCCAGCACCCCTTCCAGGCCGCACCCCTGTTCCGGCGTGCGGATCTCGCGGCAGTAGGTGGGAGAAACGGTGGTGATGACGGTGGCGGAGAGGATCGCCCCCTTCATGAGGTTTACCCGGCCGAAATATTCGACCCCCTCCATCGTGAAGAGCGCCGGGCTGAGCCCCATCTCCGCCAGGGCCGGCCGGGGGTGAATCCCCTGGTAGGCGAGATTGTGGATGGTGAAGACCGTGGCCGCCGGCGCAAAGAACGGATCGTCGCCGAGCTCGTGCCGGAGGATGATCGGGATCAGGGCCGTCTGCCAGTCGTGGCAGTGGATCACGTCGGGACGAAAATCCATCCGCTTCAGGAACTGCAGGACGCTGCGGCAGAAAAAGGCGAAGCGGCGGGGGTTGTCGGGGTCGTCCCCCTCGGCGGTGCCGTAGAGGTGGTCGCGGCCGAACAGCTCCCGCTGTTCCACGAGATAGAGCGGCACCTCCCCCAGGGACGCCTGGCGGAGAAACCCCTTGTAGAGCGCGCCGCCGACCTCCACCTCCACGCTCTTGCGGGCCTTGCGGATCGTCTGCCCCGATGCGGCGACGCAGCCATAGAACGGCATGATCACCCGAACGTCGTGCCCCATGCGCCGGAGCTCCTTCGGCAGGGCCGCGGCCACGTCGGCGAGCCCCCCCGTCTTGGCGAACGGGGTGACCTCGGAAGCAACCACCAGTATCTTCATCGCCCCCTCCCGGCGTCCCGCCCCGTCATCTCAAAACTCCGCCTCACGGAGGAAGGCGGCGGCATCCTCCGGCGAGGTGGGGTTGATGTGGAAGCCGGTCCCCCATTCGAAGCCGGCAATCTGGGTGAGCCGGGGTACGAGCTCGATGTGCCAGTGATAATCGTACTCCAGGGAGCTCCAGTAGTCCGGCTTGCCGAGCCGCGGCTGCCGCGGCGGGGCCGTATGGAGGATGAAGTTGTACGGCGGGTCCTTGAGGACGCCCTTCAGACGCCCGAGCATATCCTTCATCGCCACCGCCAGCTCCCCCAGCTCCCCGTCGGAGAGAAGCGCGAAGTCGTGGCCGTGGCGCTTGGGGTAGAGCCTGAGCTCGAACGGGAAGCAGGAGGCGTAGGGGGTCATCACGACGTGATTGGCGAACTCGCGCACCACCCGTTCGCCGCTCTGGAGTTCGAAGTCGATCAGGTCGCAGAAGATGCACCGTTCCTTGCTCTCGAAGTGCTCCCGGCAGATCCGCAGCTCGGTGGCCGCCACGGGGGGGATGAGCGGCACGGCGATGAGCTGGCTGTGGGAGTGGGAGAGGGTCGCCCCTGCCCGCAGGCCGTGGTTCTTGAACAGCACCATGTAACGGAAGCGGGTGTCGTTGCGCAGGTCGAGAAACCGGGCGCGCCACGCCTTGAGGACCTCGGTGATCTCCGCCGGGGTGAGTTCGGCGAGTCCCCGGTTGTGGTCAGGGGTCTCGATGATGATCTCGTGGGCCCCGATCCCGTTCATGACGTCGTAGAGACCATAGCCCCGGCTGTTGAGCTCCCCCTCGATCCGGAGCGCCGGGTATTTGTTCGGGATCACCCGCACCTTCCAGCCAGGGGAGTTGGGGGGGCCCGCCGGCCGGGCGGCGTAGATTTCCCGGGGAGTCTTGTCCTCATTGCCGTAGCAGAAGGGGCAGCTCGTCATCTCGGTCGGCTCGGGCTCCACGAGGAAATCCCGCGGCCGCCGGCCGCGATCGGTGGCAATGATCACCCAGTGCTGCTTCAGGGGGTCCCATCTCAGTTCGGACATCGTTCCTCCGTCATCATATGATCCAATTGTCGGTGTCGAGGTCGGGCCCCGCATAGGGGAGGAGGAGGGGTGCGTCGGCCGGCCAGCGGCCGAACTCCTCGCCGGCGCGGGTCAGGGTCACGAAGGCGGCGAGCTTCCCGTGGGGCTCGAGGCCGAGGGATGCCAGGGGAACGGCGGCCTCGCAGACCCGCCCCATGGCCCACCGGCAGCGGCCGCGGGCTTTCCGCCACCCCTTCGCCCCTTTGACGTACAGGGTGGCGCCGGCAGTGCCGGGGAGAAGGTCGAGCCGGTGCTCGCACGTGGTGGCGAGGTAGAGGTGCAGCTCGTCCCCCTCGGTCACGGAATCGGCGAGGGGGGCGGGACCGTCGAGGCGGACGTAGAGGTTGTCCCGGTCGAACCCGTAGAAGAACGACTGCAGGAGGCTCTCCGCCGCATGCATGGCGGACGACTGCTTGGTCAGGTCGTAGAGTCCCGCGGCGAGCCATTCGAAGTAGTCGTCGACGACACCGTTGATGGTCGGCGTGATGAGGGCCGCCGGCTCCCGCACGAGCCCCGCCGGGCTCATCTTCTTGATGGGCTCGAAGAGCTCCCGCGGGGTTTCGAGCCCCAGCAGGCGGTAGACGTTCATCAGGTGCCGGCGGAACAGCCGGTCGAAACGGTCGCTGTGGGAGGAGAAATGGTCGTCGCCGTACCACCAGAACCAGTCGCTCCCCTCGGCGGCATAGAGGGAGGTGGCGACGAGCCGCGCCCGGCGCATCTCCGCCGCCTCCCCGGCCTCGCCGTCCCCCCCACCGCCAGGAGCTCGGCCACGTGGGGGCTGGCGGTGACGGCCGCTTCCCGGGCCCGTTCCAGGAAGTCCCACGCCAGGTTCTCCTCCGGGTGCCCCACCCAGATGCCGTAGTTGCCGTTGATCCAGGAGCCGGGGTAGATGTGCTCCAGCACCCGCCGCTCGGGCTCCCGGGCGAGGGCCTCCGAAAAGGTGACGAGCTCGACCCCTTCCGCGGCGGCGACGGCGCCGTAGAGGGAGCGGAGAAAGTCGTAACCGTTGTCGGGATAGTACTCCCAGGCATTTTCGCCGTCGAGGATGACCGGCACCACCCGCGCCTCGGGGACCCGCTGGCGGATGGCGCGGAGCCTCCCCACGAAATCCTCCACGGCCCGGGGGGGTCCCACGACGAGTAGGTGAAGCCGATCAGGTCGGAGAGGAGGTGGTCCCGGAAGAACATCTTCAGCTCCCGGGCGCCGGACCGGAAGGTGTAGGGGTGATAGAGGAGCCCCTTGTCGGGGCCGAGGCCGCCGGGAAGGGTCCGGCCGAGGATCTCCTCGTCGGTGGCGACCCACTTGAGGCCGCAACCGGCCATGATCGAGAGGGCCTCGTCGCTCACCGACCCCTCCGACGGCCACATCCCCGCCGGAGCGAAGCCGAAGAGCTCACGGAAGCGGGCAACCCCCCGGGCGACCTGACTCCGGGCATCCTCGGGGTGACGGAAGCGGGCCGCGGGGAGATTGGCCCGCGGCATGGCGGTCTGGGCCGCCTTCATATCGCAGAGGAGCGGCAGGATCGGGTGATAGTAGGGGGAGACGGCAAGCTCCGCCTTCCCCTCCTCGTGGAGTTTCCGGTAGAGGGGGATGATGGCGTTGAGGATCTCGGTGTGGCGGTCGAAGAGGTGGGCCTTCTCCTCTTCGGTGAAGCCGCGCCCCTTGTGGGCGAGCTCCTTCAGCTCGGGATAGCGGCGGCGGGCCGCCTCCCCGGTCCAGGCGAGGAAGAAGCAGACCTGGAGGTCGCGCAGCTCCTGATCGCCGAAATGCCTCAGGCGGTCGCGCCCCTTCGCCTTCCTGCCGCCCCCCGCCAGGGCGAGGAGCTCCCGGTAGCGGGGGGAGGGGTCGATGAGCCGCTGCCGGTTGGCGGAGAAGAAGTTCTCCAGGACGAAGAGGCGGTCCTCTTCGTCCATGTCGGCGGGGGACATCTTCCCCCGGACGAGCCACGGGTCCACCGCCTCGCCGGAGGCGTAGTCCAGGAGCTGGTCCAGGAGCGACGGCACCAGGTTGAAGACCGCCCGGGCGCCGGGGGTGGCGTCGACGATGGCCGCCATGTCGTAGTAGTCCTTCACGGCGTGGAGGTAGGTCCAGGGAAGGGCGTACTCTCCCTTCACCGGGTCCTTGTAGTAAGGCTGGTGCATGTGCCAGAGAAAGGCTACGCGCAGCGGCTCGGCCATCTAGGAGAGCTCCTTCTTCCACTGCTCCACTTTTTTCTGGTAGTCGGTGAGGAGCTTCTGGGCGGTCTTCGGGTCCCGCGCCTCGGCCACGATGTGGACGTAGGGGTGGTACTGGTCGGGGAGCACCAGCGCCCAGTCCTCGCCGAAGTGGACCTTGATGCCGTCGATGAAGCTCGCCTCCTTGTCGAGGCTGTCCTCACTCATCTTCCGCATGATCCCCCCCTTCATGTCCCAGACGCAGGGGACGCGGCTCTGGAGGAAGGCCCGCTGGGGAATCTCCGCCATCACTTTCGAGATCGGCACCCCGCACCGGGCCACCAGTTCGATGGTCCGGGCGATGGCGTACATCCCGTCGAAGGCGGCCTGGAACTTCGGGAAGGCGAAGCGGCCGTCCATGGTGCCGGCGAGGATCACCTCCGACGACTGGGCCGCCTCGATCATGGCCCGGTCGGCGCTCTTGGTCCTGGTGGCGGCGCAGCCGCGCTCCTGGGCCATCCGCTCGATGGCGGACGGGGCCGAGACCGGCACGGCGAAGAGCCCCTTCTCCCCCGCCTTCAGCATGAGCCCCACCATGAGCGGCAGGAGCTCCGCCCCCTCGTAGACCCGCCCCCCTTCGTCGAGGACGATGACCCCCTCGATGGTCGGGTCGAGCCAGAAGCCGGCGTTGGCCTCCAGGGTGGCGACGATCTTGGAGAGCTGGGAGAGGCTCTGGGTCCGCTCGGTCATCGCCTGGATTCCCCGCTCTTCGTCCACGTAGGCGTTGAGGCTGATGACCTCGCAGCCGATGGAGGTGAGGATACCGGGGAGGAGCTGGCTCGCCGCCGAGTGGTTGAAGTCGATCACCACCTTAAACTTCTTCTTCTGCAGCGGCGCCTTGTCGATGGCGTGGAGGAACCCTTCACGGTAGAAATCCATCACCTGGGGGAGCTCGGAGAGGCCGCCCGGCTCGGTGTGGTGGGCGCGGCGGAAGTTCTCCTTGAAGAAGATCCGCTCCACGTTCTTCCCCATGGAGCTGGAGAAGTCGAGGCCGTCGCCGTCGAGGAAGACGATCTCGGTGGAAGCGGGGTCGTCGATGGCCTGGCGGAACTGGACCCCCCCCACCTCGCCGAAGCTCCGGAGCTTGTAGCGCAGCACCGGCATCGGCACCATGGTGAGGTCGCGGACGTTGATGCCGGCGGAGAGGAGCCCGCCGATGAAGCTCCGCTTCAGCATCCGGGAGGAGCGGTAGGCATCGCGGCCGGAGAGGATGTAACTCCCCTTGCCGAGGGCGGTGCCGTAGGCGCAGCCGAGCTTGGCCACGAACTCGGGGGTGAGCTCGATGTTGGTGAGCCCCTTGACCATCGCCCCCTCGAAGAGGGACTTCTTCCACTTCTCGCCCCAGATCAGGTTGCCGGTCACCGTGGCGCCCGCCTCGATCACCTTGCGGGGCCAGATCTTCACGTCGCGCTTGATATAGGATTCCTCGCCGATGGCGGTGTCGTCGGCGACGATGACCCCTTCCTCCATCACCACCCCGTGGCCGACCCGGACGTTGCCGCAGAGCACGCTGTCGTTGAGCTTCGCCCCCTTCTTCACGTAGACGTTGTCCCAGATGACGCAGCGGTTGAGCTTCACCCCCGCCTCGACGGTGCAGTTGCGGCCGATGACCGAGTCCTTGATCTGGGCCCCCTCGAAGACCTGGGAGTTGTCCCCCACCACCACCGTCCCCTCCAGGGTCACGTGGTCGTCCAGGTTCACGTCGGTGCCGAGCCGCAGATCCTTCCCCACCAGGTCCTGCTTCGGCTCGTCGATCTTCACGTTCACCCGCCCTTTGAAGATGTCGTGGTGGGCCTCACGGTAGGAGTCGGTGTTGCCAATGTCGCGCCAGTACCCCTTGGCGGTGTAGCCGAAGAGCGGCTCCTGCTTCTCCAGCAGCTTCGGGAAGAGATCCTGGGAGAAGTCGAAGTTCTCACTCTCGGGGATGTACTTGAAAATCTCCGGCTCCAGGACGTAGATCCCGGTGTTGATGGTGTCGGAGATCACCTCCCCCCACCCCGGCTTCTCCAGGAACTGAGTGATCCGCTTCTGCTTGTCGGTGATGACCACGCCGAACTGGAGCGGATCCTTCACCGAGGTGAGGGTGATGGTGGCGAGGGCCTTGTTCTCCTCGTGGAAGTCGATCACCTTCTGGAGGTTGAAGTCGGTCAGGAGATCGCCGCTGATGATGAGGAACCGCTCGTCCAGGTACTTCTCGGCGCACTTCACCGCCCCGGCGGTCCCCATGTCCTCCAGAGGGGTGACGTAGGTGATCTTCACCCCGAAGTCGGTGCCGTCGCGGAAGAAGTTCTTGATCACCGCCGGCTGGTGATAGAGGAGCATCACGAGATCGGTGATCTCGTACTTCTTCAGCAGTTCCACGATGTGGAGCATGATCGGACGGTTCAGCAGCGGGATCATCGGTTTCGGGATGTTGCTCGTCAGCGGTTGGATGCGGGTGCCGAACCCGCCGGCCATAATCACAGCTTTCATCTGGAACGCTCCTTTTCGGTTGAGTCAGTGCATCTGCAAATGTGACGGGAGTGCCCCCCGGTTCTATCCCTTGAGCTGTTTCTTCTTGGCGAGGACCTTGGCGATCTCGTCCTTCAGCTCCGTAAGGTCGCTCGACTTCACCACGTAGCCGTCGGCGAGCCAGGCGGAAAAATCGTCCTTGAAGCAGGAGAAGGCGGTGCAGAGGATCACCGGCATGTTGTGCCGCTCCTTCACCACCTTCTGCAGCAGGTCGAGCCCGCTCTCGTTCTTGAGCTTGATGTCGAGGACGACCAGGTCGAACTCGTTCTCCCGGATCTTTTCCGCCGCTTCGGTGGCGGTGGCGGCGGTGACCACCTCGTACCCCTCATCCGCCAGCTCCTGGGAATAGAGGAGCCGGATGCTGCTTTCATCGTCCACTACGAGCAGTCTAGCCATGGGCAATACCCTCCCTGTTCACGGGTAGTTTGATGATATAACGGGTCCCCCCCGCCGGGGGGCTCTCGATGTCGAAGACGTTGCCATGCTTCTCCATGATGGTCCTGCAGATGGCGAGGCCGAGGCCGTTCCCCATCTCCTGCGCGCTGCCGAGGGGGGTGGTCATCGCCTCCAGGCTCTCCCGGCGGACCGGCCGGCCGGCATCCTGCACCGACAGGACGATCCAGCCATCGTCGAGGCGGGTCTCGATCCGGACATCCCCCCCGTCCGGCAACCCCTCCATGCAGGTGGCGAGGACGGTCCGCAGGCAGTAGGAGACCTGCTTGTAATCGATGCGTGCCGGCGGCAGCCCCGCATCCAGCCGCAGGTGGCAGGTGATGCGCCGCTCGGCGAACCGGCCATCGAGTTCCCGGCAGACCGCGCTCGCCAGATGGTTCACGTCCCAGGTGTCCAGTGTCGGGTAGAGGGAGTCGGAGTAGTTGAGGACCTCCGCGAGAACCCCCTCCAGCTGGCGTGCCTCACGCACGATCGACTCCAGGTACTCCCGCTTCGGGTCCCCCTCACCGGCCCCCTTGAGGAGCGAGCGGGCAAACCCGCCGATGATCATGAGAGGGTTGCGGATGGAGTGGGCGATGCTCGACGTGATCTTCCCCACGAGGGCCATCCGTTCCATCTTCACGATCAGCTCCTGCTGCTCCTGGAGCTTCACGTTGGCGGCGGTCACCTTGAGGAGCTCCTCCTGGAGCCGTTCGTAGAGCGAGGCCCGCTCGATGGCAAAGGCGACCGGGAAGGCGAAGGTCTCCAGGGACTGGACATCCTGGGGGGTGATCGGCTTGTGGGTGATGCAGTTGTCGGAGATGATGACACCGATCCGCCGGTTACGGGAGATGAGCGGGGTGATCAGGAAGGTGTCGACCCCCAGGAGCTGGGCGAGGGAGCAGTCGACATCGGGATTGTGGAACGCGTTTTCCACCAGAACCGGCCGTTTCTCCCGCAGCGAGCGGTTGAGGATGTGGCCGTGCTCGGCAAGGGGGACGGCGAGCCGTTCCAGGATGTCGTGGAACTTCTGCTTCTCCGAGGAGAGCTTCGTCTTGTAGAAGTTCTTCGCCATCTCCTTGAGGGTGAAGTCGTCGCGCTGGATATCGCCCCAGATCTCCCAGGCCTCGCCGTAGCTCCGGGGGCCGACCCCCAGGTACCCCTTCAGGTTCTTCCGCTCCTTGTCGGCCAGGAGCAGAAACGCCCGGTTCATCCCGAACCCCTTGCCCGCGGTGATGGCGGTCATGACCACCGACAGCACCTCGTCGAGGTCCACGGAGGTCTGGAGCACGAGGCTGATCTCGTGAAGGAACTTGATCTCCCGGTCCCGGCTGTCGAGGAAGCTCCCCATGGCCTGGAGCTTTCCCCGCTGCTCCTGGAGCTCGGTCAGGACGTGCGGCAGGATCTCCGCCAGGGGGTTCCCCTCATCCCGCAACCGCTTCAGGTCGGCCTGGAAACGGGGACACTCGATGCACTTCTCCGCCATCCGGCGCCGGAGTGAGGAGTAGAGCACCTCCTCACCTTCGCCGATGTTGGGGCAATCGCCCGGCTCGATGACCTCCCTGTCCCAGCAGCACTCCCAATCCACGAAAACCTCTCCGGCGGGGTTGATTTCCATCAGAGGAAATGGCACAAATTATAGCAGCAAATCCCTTATTTTCAAGGCTGGCTGCGATCGGTGCCGCGGTGATTGTTAATTAAAAATACTGCCACTGAACCGACCGACGCTCCGGCCACGGCGGGGACCAACCCTTGAGCCACCTTTGTTTTATCGGCATCCGGCGGCATATCATTAATAATTTTTCTCGCACGACGGAGAGCGCAATGGAGACACCAATCGCCATCGGAATCAGTTCCTGCCTCCTCGGGGAGCGGGTCCGCTACGACGGAGGGCACAAGCACGACCGTTACCTCACCGACACCCTCGGGGCGTTCTTCCGCCTCGTCCCGGTCTGCCCCGAAGTCGGCTGCGGCCTGCCTGCTCCCCGGGAACCGATGCGGCTCGAAGAGGTAACGGGGGAGGTCCGGCTCGTCACCACCAGGAGCCGTATTGATCACACGGAACGGATGCGGAGGTGGTACGCGGAGAAGGTCGGGGAACTGGCGGCCGCGGACCTCTGCGGCTTCATCTTCAAGAAGGATTCGCCCAGTTCCGGGCTCTTCAGGGTGAAGGTCCACCGGGCGGGGATGCCGGCGAGGATGGGGCGGGGGCTCTTTGCCGAGGCGGTGACGGCACGCTTCCCGCTCCTGCCGGTGGAAGAGGAGGGGCGGCTCCACGACCTGGAGCTGCGGGAGAACTTCGTCGTGCGGATTTTCGCGTACCGGCGGTGGAAAGACCTGGTGGCGGGAGGGGGGACGCCCGGCCGCCTCGCGAAGTTCCACACCGCCCACAAACTCCTGCTCATGGCTCACAGTCCGGAGCTCTGCCGGGAGTTGGGGGGGCTGGTGGCCCGCGGAAAGGAGGTGCCGCGGGACGAGCTCTTCGCGCGCTACGGGGCGCTCTTCATGAAGGCCCTCGCCCGCCTCGCCACCGTCCCCAAGAACACCGCCGTCCTCCGGCACATCGCCTGCTCCTTCAGGAAACGGCTCCCGCGGGACGAGCGGGACGAGCTCGGCGAGGTGATCGACGAATACCGCCGGCGGCTCGTCCCCCTGGTGGTGCCGGTGACGCTCCTGCGGCACTACGCCAGGACGTGCGGGGATGAGTATCTCCTCGGCCAGGTCTACCTCACCCCCACCCCCACGGAACTGATGCTGCGCAATCACGTCTGAGGGATGACGGCTCAGGATGCCGGCGGCTTCTTCCCCCGCCGCCGACGGCGCCTCTTCCGGCGCGGCGCACTGTCCCCTTCGCCGCTCCCCCCCTCCACGGGAGGCATGACGCTCTCCCGCGCGTAACGCTCCCACCAGTCGAGGACCTTCGTCCCCTCACCCGTGAGGAGGGAGCGGCACCGCAGGTAGGCGATCGCCTCGGCAAAGCAGTTGCGGGCGAGCACCGCCTGGGGGCGCTTGCCGGGGATCTTCCGGAGGCGGTACTGCAGCGCCAGCATCTCCCGCACGGCGAGGCCGATCCGGTGGGGTACGGTGACCAGGGGGGCCTGCTCGCCGAGGAATTCGGCTACGGCGGCACTCATCGACTCCTGGGGGGGGACTCCCGACGCGGCGAGCTCATCGGCCCGCTCCTCCAGGAACTCCCCGAACATGAGCGCCAGAAGGAGCGGCGGCGACACCGGCTCCCCGCTCCCCATCTGGCTGTCGACCCATTCGAGGGCCTTGCCGAGTTGGGCATGGGGAAAGCCGTCGCTCTCCCGGTCGAGCCAGGCACTGAAACGGGGGAAGAGGTGCCCGAAGAGCCCGGTCTGGCGCATGAGCTGGTAGACCCGCTCCCCCTCGCCGGAGAGGAAGAGTTTCAAGACCTCCTCGTAGAGCCGCGGCGCCGTGGCCCGCGTTATGGCGGGAGCGAGTTCCAAAACCGCATGCCAGGTCTCATCCTCCACGGCGAAGCCGAGGAGCGCGGCGAAGCGGACCGCCCGGAGCATCCGGACCGGATCCTCGGTGAAGCGGACGAGGGGGTCGCCGATGGTCCGGATCACCCCCCGCCGCAGGTCCTCCATCCCCCCCACGTAGTCGATGATCGAAAAATCGGCGACAGTGTAGGAAAGGGCGTTGACGGTGAAGTCGCGCCGCAGCGCGTCCTCCTCCGGGGTGCCGAAGACGTTGTCCCGCAGCACCACCCCCTCCTCGCTCACCAGATGCCGCGGCGGCCGGGGACGCTCCCCCTCACCGGGCTCTCCTCCGGCGGCCGGCTCCGGCTCGGGCTCCTCCTCTCCCGTGGCGAGGGCGCGGAAGGTGGCGACCTCGATGATCTCGTCCTGGAAGTGGATATGGGCGAGGCGGAACCGCCGCCCCACCAAGCGGCAGTTGCGGAAGATCCGCTTCACCTGGTTCGGGGTGGCGTCGGTGGCCACGTCGAAGTCCTTCGGCTCCCGCCCCAGGAGCAGATCGCGGACGCATCCCCCCACGAGAAAGGCGAGGTGGCCGTTCTCCTTGAGGCGGTAGAGGACGCGCAGGGCGTTGGGACTGACGAGGGAGCGGGAGATGGGGTGGTCGGCACGGGGGATAATAAGGGGAGTTCGTCTGTTCATGGGGGTTACATAGCACAGAACAGCCCGAAAAGCAAAACCGCCCCCCGGATGAAAGCGGAGTTTTTTGATCTGGGTCATGACAACCGCCTGCCGTTTATCCTATGATTGGCCCCATGGAACCATTCACGAAAAAACAGCAGCACGACCTGCGGGTCCTGATCGACTTCGTCCGGGTTTACTGCCATGCCCGCCACGACCGCGGGGACCGCGCCCCCTTCGACCTCCCGCCGGAGATCGCCCACCGGTACCGGCAGGGGGTGGAGCTCTGCGGCGAATGCGCCGGGCTTCTGGCCCACGGCATCGCCAAGCGGCGCAAGTGCCCCCTCGACCCGAAACCGTCGTGCAAGCACTGCCGCATCCATTGCTACGGCAAGGAGTACCGCGCCAGGATCCGCGAGGTCATGGCGTTCTCGGGGCGGCGCATGATCATGCGCGGCCGGTTCGACTACCTTTGGCACTATTTTTTCTAGACGGCATCACCGTTCATTTTCATTCGGGGAGAAACACCATGATCAGAAAAATCGTTCAGATCGACGAAGATGCGTGCAACGGCTGCGGCCTCTGCGTCCCGGCCTGCGCCGAAGGGGCCATCAGGATCGTCAACGGCAAGGCGGTGCTCTCCGCCGACAACCTCTGCGACGGCCTCGGCGCCTGCCTCGGGGACTGCCCCCGCGATGCCATCCGGATCATCGAGCGGGAGGCCGACGAATTCAACGAGGAGGCGGTGGAGAAGCATCTGAAAGACATCGGCCGGGGACCTGCCCACCACGCGCCGGCGCAGGCCGCGCCCCAGCACCACCATGGCGGCGGCTGTCCCGGCTCCCGCGCCATGGTCTTCGATGCCCCTGCGCAGAGCGGCGCGGAAACAACGGCGCCCCCCCAGCCGAGCAGACTCCGCCAGTGGCCGGTCCAGCTCCACCTGGTTCCCCCCACCGCCCCCTACTTCCAGGATGCCGACCTCGTCATCGCCGCCGACTGCGTCCCCTTCGCCTACGCCGACTTCCACCGCGACTTCCTCGACGGCAGGGCGCTGGTCATCGGCTGCCCCAAGCTCGACGACAACCGGTTCTACCAGGAAAAGCTGACGGAGATCTTCCGCGTCTCCACCATCAGGAGCATCACGGTCGTGCGGATGGAAGTCCCGTGCTGCGGCGGCATCGTCATGGCGGCCCGCCAGGCCCTGGCCGCCTCGGGGAAGGAGATCCCCTTCCGCGAAGTCACCATCGGCATCCAGGGGACCGTCAAGTAACCTTCCCCTCCCCCGGCCATTTTTATCCTGAGTCCGTGACGGATGTCGTCCCGACGGAGCGACTGTGCCCGAGTGCCAGCCGCGGTAGGCGACATGGAGCGGCCACCGGCCTGATTGTCCGAACCCGTCAGGGTGAGTTTCAGGCCGGTAGCGAAATGAGCCGTACCGGGGCGGTGCGAGCGGCACGCGGAGCGAAGCGGGGCGGCATCCGTCACGGACTCACGCTTATCTCCCCCTTCCCGGCATCGCGTTCACCGCAAAAGACAAAAAAGACTCTTTTTATCTTTTTTAATTGACAAGGGGTTTTCCGGCTGGTATCTATTTCCCTGTGCAAACCAATTTCACGCCGGAAAGGAGATACTCCCCATGTGCATGTGTACCCTCGTAACCCAGGAAGCCCCTGATTTCACCGCTGATGCGGTCTTGCCCGATAACACCTTCGGCACCCTCAAGCTTTCGAGTTTCCGCGGCAAGTACGTGATCCTCTTCTTCTATCCCCTCGACTTCACCTTCGTCTGCCCGTCGGAAATTCTCGCCTTCAACAAGACGATCGGCAAATTCAAGGAGAAGAACTGCGAGGTCATCGGCGTCTCCGTCGACTCCAAGTTCACCCACTTCGCCTGGAAGAACACCAAGGTGGAGGACGGCGGCATCGGCAACATCCAGTACCCCCTCGTCTCCGACCTCAACAAGGAGATCGCCAAGCAGTACGGGGTCCTCTTCAACAACTCCGTGGCGCTGCGCGGCCTCTTCCTGATCGACACCAAGGGGATCGTCCGCCACGCGGTCATCAACGATCTCCCCCTCGGCCGCAGCGTCGCCGAGGCGATGCGGATGGTCGACGCCCTCCAGTTCGTCGAGACCCACGGCGATCAGGTCTGCCCCGCTAACTGGCAGGAGGGGGACGAGGCGATGAAGCCGACTGCGGCGGGGGTAGCCGACTACCTTGCCAAGCACTCGGTGGGATAGGCCCGAAACAACAGATGAAACAGACGGCATGGTCCACCGGGCCGTGCCGTTTCTGTTTCAGCCCCGCAGTCAACCTCGGACCAATAGCCATGGACGATCTCCACCTGACCGATACGCCGCTTCTCTTCGGAGCCGACCCGACGGAAGGGGTCGTGGCGGCGGAACTGGCGGGACGCTTCATCCGCCTCTTCATCCGTACCCCCCACGGGGCCGTATTCCGGGATGTCCCCTTCCGCCCCTTCATCGTCCTGACGGAGCCCGACCTCTTGAGCGGCTTCAGGGGTGACGTCGAGCTGCGCCCCCTGGCCGGGCCCGGCGAACTCCGCCACCTCGCCCTCTTCCGTGACTGGCACGACTGCACCGAAGCGAAGGAGCTGCTGGCGAAACGGAGCGGCCACACCCCGTCGGCCCCCGGCGCCCCCTACCTCTTTCTCTCTGACCCGGTCCACCAGCACCTCCTCCTCACCGGCACGACCCTCTTCAAGGGGGTGGAGTTCGCGCAGCTCCGCCGCCTCGCCCTCGACATCGAAACCGCCTGCGCCCCGGGATTCGAATTCTCCAACCCCGCCCGGGAGGAGGACCGGATCCTCTCCATCGCCGTCATGGAGGAAGGGGGATTCGAGGCATACCTCTCGGGGCACGAGCTGGACGAGCGGGAGATGCTGGAGCGGCTCACGGCCATCATCCGCGAGCGGGACCCGGACGTGATCGAGGGGCACAACCTCTTCCGCTTCGACCTGGAGTATCTCCGCGTCCGGGCCGCCCGCCACGGGGTGCGGCTCGCCTGGGGTCGCGACGGGAGCGTGCCGCGGGTCCACCCGTCGCGCTTCACCGTGGCCGAGCGGGCCGTCGACTACCCCCGCTGGGACATCTACGGCCGCTCCGTCATCGACACCTACTTCCTCCTCCTGATCTACGACGTCACGAGCCGCGAGCTGGAGAGCCACGGACTCAAGCAGGCGGCGCGCCACTTCGGCATCGCCGCTCCCGACCGGGTCTACCTGGACCGCCAGGCCATGGACGAGATCTTCCGGACCGATCCCGAGAGCCTGCGGCGCTACAATCTGGACGACGTGCGGGAGACCCTGGCCCTGTCGCGACTCCTCTCCTACTCCTGGTTCCTCCAGGCCCGAATCTTCCCTTACACCTATCAGACCTGCGTCATCCGGGGCAACGCCACCCGGATCAACGCCCTCTTCCTGAGGGAATACCTGCGGCAGGAACGGGCCGTCCCGATCCCCACCGGGGAGGCGACCCCCTTCGAGGGGGGGTACACCGACATCTTCGAGACCGGGGTACTCTCCCCCATCGTCCACTGCGACGTCGCCTCCCTCTATCCATCCCTCATGCTTGCCTACGGTATCGCGCCGGCCCGGGAGAACCTCGGCCTCTACCTGCCGCTGCTGAAAAGCCTGCGGGAGTTCCGCCTGCGGGCCAAGGCCCTCGCCCGCCAGGCAGAGGAGCCGCACGAGCGGGAGTACTACGACGCCCTTCAGCAGACGTTCAAGATCCTGATCAACTCCTTCTACGGCTACCTCGGCACCACCCTCCACCCCTTCGCCGACGTCCGGGCCGCCGCGGAGGTGACCCGGCTCGGCCGGGAGACCATTGGCACCATGCTCCAGTGGCTGAGGGACCGGGGTGCCCACCCCGTGGAGGTGGACACCGACGGCATCTACTTCATCCCCCCGCCCGGAATCACCTCGCCCGAACAGGAACAGTCCCTGGTCAGCGAGCTGTCGGCGACCCTTCCCGAGGGGATCGAGGTGGAACTGGACGGCCGGTACCACGCCATGTTTTCCTACAAGATGAAAAACTACGCCCTCCTCGGTCACGACGGTGCGGTGCGCGTCAAGGGAAGCGCCCTCAAGTCCCGGGGGATCGAGCGCTACCTGCGGGAATTCATGGCGGAGATGATCCGGCTCCTGCTGACCGGCGAAGGGGAGGCGATCCCCCTTCTCCACGACGAATACGCCCGGCGTCTCCGGGACCACCTCATCCCCGTCGACCGGCTCGCCCGGACCGAAACCCTCGGCGAATCGCCGGCCACCTACCTCCAGAAGGTGCGCCAGGGGAAGCGCAATCCGTCGGCAGCCTTCGAGATTGCACTCAAGGCAGACCACGAGTACCGTGCCGGCGATCAGATCAGCTACTACGTCGCCGGCCGGGGAAAGGGGGTGACGGTGTACGAAAGCTGCAAACCGGCATCCCGGTACGATCCCGCCCGCCCCGACGAGAACACGGAATACTACCTGGACAAGCTCCGCCAGATGCTGAAGCGGTTCGCGCCGTTCCTGCCGCGGGAGCGCTCGCTCTTTGACTGAGGGGTTCGCGCGAACCTGTCTGCCCGTGCCCCCCGCGGCTTGCCGGATGCAGCCTGCAGAAAAGCCTCGTTGCTTGCCACTCCAAAGTATTTGTGTTACAAGGGGTATCAGGCGTTTACCACCCATCACAAGGAGAATTTTATGCGTTCCGTCACGCTTTCCGCCCTCCTTCTTGCCACCCTCGCCCTGACCCCGCCAGCCTTCGCCTCAGATGGCCCCAAACCCGAGTTCATCGCGGAGAAGATGGCCTTCAAGTTCGCCCGTGGCGTCACCAACATCGCCACCGCCGTCGTCGAGCTCCCCAAGCAGTCATATCTGAGCGTCCGGGACCGAGGGACGGTCGGCTATGTCATCGGCCCCCTCAAGGGGATCGGCATGACCGCCTACCGGGCGTTCATCGGCGCCGCCGAGACGGTCTTCTTCCTCGTCCCCCAACCCGGCTACTACGACCCGATGATAGAGCCCGACTATGTCTGGAAGGGGTGGGAAGAGCCGCGGGGTGAGCCGGGACAGGTGGCCGGCGAACCGGCCGAAAAGCGGGGTGACAGCCAATGAGGGGACGCCTCCGCATGGCAGCGGCACTGCTGACGATCGTGACCGCGACGGCCTGCCTCCCGCCGGCTTTCGCCGGAGGATTGCGCAACGTCGACAATGCCTCGCCGCAGGAGGTCGTGGACGGCATGGCGAACAAATTCTCGCGGGGGGTGGCCAATACGGCCACCGGCTGGCTTGAGCTGCCGAAACAGGTGTACGTGACGTGGCAGGAGTCGGGTCCGACGAAGGGAATTCTCATCGGTCCGCTGAAGGGAGTGGGGATGACCGTGGTCAGAACCTTGAGCGGCGTGGGGGAGCTGGCGACCTTCTTCGTCGCCTGGCCCGGTTTCTTCGAGCCGTACCTGGAGCCGCCCTACGTCTGGCAGAAGGAATAGGAGCCCCTCCGCATCCCTGCTGCGACGCTTCCGGCAGGTCGAAATGGGCACAAAAAAAGCCGCATCCGAAGATGCGGCTTTTTTCATTGCTCGTAAAGAAGAATTACTTCTTCTCGGCAGCCGGAGCAGCCGGAGCTTCTTCTTTCTTCTCGGCTTTCTTGGCTTTCTTGGCTTTCTTGGCTTTCTTAGCCGGCTTCTTCTCTTCTTTCTTCTCAGCAGCAGCCGGAGCAGCAGCCGGAGCTTCTTCTTTCTTCGCTTCAGCGGCGAACACAACGCCAGCGAAAGAAACGGCTACCAGGGCGGCTACGATCGAGGACAGAACTTTTTTCATCACAAACCTCCAAAAAGATATTTAGTAACCGGCGTTATAGCAGGGTCCGTGCCACTTTTCCATTATTGCCGCAACTAGCCGACTTTACAGACCCTAACTCCGCTCCCGGCGCCCCGCAGCCGCACTACAGGGGTCCAATGGCGCCGCATATCATCCACCACATACCGCATATAAGGCAGAACTGACAGCACGCTGCCGGCCGGCCGAAACCAATCTGGTTCCTTGCCTTAATGGCAATTATGGAGTATTTTAAAATGTTTTCGTGCACTGCGGCCACGAGCCGCGGCACCTGGAGCGTAATACGTGTCGCACAACAGCTTGCTTGCCATAGAGAAACCGGCCCGCTACATGGGAAACGAGGTCGGCTCCCGCCCCAAGGAAGGGGCAGAGATCCGTTTCGCCCTCGCCTTCCCCGATGTCTATGAAGTGGGGATGAGCCACCTGGGCCTCCAGATCCTCTACGCGGTCCTCAACGACCTCCCGTGGGTGGCGGCGGAACGGGCCTACACCCCGTGGGCCGACCGGGAAGAACAGCTGCGGAGCACGGGGATCCCCCTCGCCACCCTGGAGAGCGGCACCCCCCTGGCCCGGACCGACATCCTCGGCTTCACCCTGCAGTACGAGCTCTCGTATACCAATATCCTCACCATGCTCGACCTGGCGGGAATCCCCTTCCTCGCCGCCGAGCGGGAGAATGGCTACCCCCTCGTCATCGGCGGCGGCCCCTGCGCCTGCAACCCCGAGCCGCTGGCCGACATCTTCGACGCGTTTCTCCTCGGTGACGGCGAAGAGGCGGTGGTGGAGATCGCTGCCGCCTGTCGCGACTGGAAGAAGAGCGGGGGCCCGAAGCGCGAGCTCCTGGAGCGGCTCGCCCGGATCGACGGCGTCTACGTCCCGTCGTTCTTCACGGTTGAGTATCACGACGATGGCCGCATCAGGGCCATCACCCCGCTGCGGGAAGGGTACGGGCCGGTGCGGCGCCGCTTCGTCGCCGACCTGAACGAGGCCACCTACCCCACCGCGCCGGTGGTCCCCTTCCTCAAGACGGTCCACGACCGGGTGAGCATCGAGATCGGCCGGGGGTGCACCCGCGGCTGCCGCTTCTGCCAGGCCGGCTACCTCTACCGGCCGGTGCGGGAGCGCTCGCCGGAGAAGATCCTGGAACTGGTGGAGGAAACGCTGAGGGGGACCGGCTACGACGAGATCTCGCTTCTCTCTCTCTCCACCGGCGATTACGGCTGCCTCACCCCGCTCCTCAAGGAACTGATGGTCCGTTACGCCGAGGAGAAGGTGGCGGTGTCGCTGCCGTCGCTGCGGGTGGGGAGCCTCAACCAGGAGCTCGTGGAGGAGATCCGGAAGGTGCGCAAGACCGGCTTCACCCTTGCCCCCGAGGCGGGGAGCGAGCGGCTGCGCCGGATCATCAACAAGGGGATCACCGAGGAGGACCTGCTCCGCAACGCCTTCGAGGCTTACTCCAACGGCTGGCGACTCATCAAGCTCTACTTCATGATCGGCCTCCCCGGCGAGATCGAAGAGGACCTCCACGGCATCGTGGAACTCGGGAGAAAGGTGAAGCTCGAAGGGAAGCGGGCCGGGAGCGGCGGCGAGGTGAACGTCTCGGTCTCCACCTTCGTCCCCAAGGCCCACACCCCCTTCCAGTGGGAGCCTCAGATCGGCCACGACGAGATCCTCGCCCGCCAGGCGCTTCTGCGCACGGAGCTGCGGGCGAAGCGGCTCGTCTTCAAGTGGCACGCCCCCCCCCTCTCGTTCATGGAGGGGGTCTTCGCCCGGGGAGACCGGCGCCTCGGCGCCGCCCTGATCCGGGCGTGGGAGCTCGGCTGCCGCTTCGACGGCTGGGGCGACCGCTTCAACGCGGCGGCGTGGCGCGACGCCTTCGAGGGCGTCGGCATCGACCCCTGCTTCTACCACCGCCGGCGGGAGCGGGACGAGGTCCTCCCCTGGGATCATCTCGACTTCGGCGTCACCAGGGAATTCCTCCTGGGAGAACTGGGCCGGTCGGGCCTCGGCGCCCCGACGGAGGACTGCCGTTTCGGCCGCTGCACCGGCTGCGGGGTCTGCGATTTCGACCGGATCGCGATGCGGCTCGCGGCGGAGGGGGGACCGGGCGCCCGGACGCCCCGGATCGCGGCACAGCCGGCGGACGACGGGAAGGTGACCATCCGCTGCCGCTACACCAAGACCGGACCGCTCCGCTACCTGAGCCACCTGGAGATGATCGGCCTCTTCACCCGGGCCGTGGGGCGCGGCCGGATCCCGATCCGGTACTCCCGGGGGTTCCACCCCCACCCCAAATTCTCGTTTGCCACCGCCCTTTCGGTCGGTGTAGAATCGTGGGCCGAATATCTGGACCTGGAGGTCGCCCCGGACTTCACCCCCGAGGAGCTCACGGAGCGGCTCAACGCCACTCTCCCCGACGGGATGCGGATCACGGAAGCGCGGGTGGTCCCTCCCGGCACGCCGTCCCTCTCGGTCCTCATGGACAAGGTCCGCTACCGGGTCATCCTCCCGGCGGAGGCTACGACCGGCCTCGCCGACCGGGCAGCCGCCTTCCTCGCCCTCGAAAGCTTCCCCTTCCGCAAGGAAAAGAAGGGAAAAAAGCCGGCCGAGTACGACCTGCGCCACGAACTGGCAGGGCTCACGGTCTCCGGCACCGCCCTGGAACTGGTCATCGGCCGGGGGAAACCGCTGGAGTTCACCGCCGCCGTCACCGGCCTCCCCCCCGAGGCCCTGGCCGGCGCCCGGATCGAAAAGCTCGACGTCATATTCAGAGACACGCCGTTACCATTACCCATACAGATACAGGATACGACCAATGGCCAATGAACTCGTCATCAACACCTCCTCCCACGAGACCCGCATTGCCCTCATCGAGAACGGCACCATCGCCGAGCTCTACATCGAGCGGAGCCGGGTCCGGGGAATCGTCGGCAACATCTACAAGGGGAAGGTCGTCCGCGTCCTTCCCGGCATGCAGGCGGCCTTCGTCGACATCGGCCTGGAGAAGGCGGCTTTCCTCTACGTCGCCGACGTCTTCGATGCCATGGAGGAGTTCGAGACCTTCATGGACGGCAACGGCAAGGGAGAGGGGGAGAGCGAGCAGGTGATCCAGCCGCTCCACCCCATCGAGGAGCTGCTCCAGGAGGGGCAGGAGATCCTCGTCCAGGTCTCCAAGGAGCCGATCGGCACCAAGGGGGCCCGGATCACCTCCCACATCTCGCTCCCCGGCCGGCATCTGGTCTACATGCCGACCGTGGACCACGTGGGGATCTCCCGACGGATTGAGGAAGAGGAAGAGCGGGAGCGGCTCAAGGAGATCGTGGAGCGGGTGAAGCCCGCCGCCGGCGGCTTCATCGTCCGGACCGCCGCCGAGGGGAAGAGCGAGGAGGACCTCGTCGCCGACATGCACTACCTGACGAAGCTCTGGGAGGAGATCGTCAAGCGCAACGAGCGGGGGCACGCCCCGAGCCTAATCCACGCCGACCTCGACGTGACCCAGAAGGTAATCCGCGACATCCTCACCGAGAACGTGAACAAGATCGTCGTCGACTCCAAGCACGAGCACGACAAGATCGTCCAGTTCATCTCCACCTTCATGCCGAAGATGAAGTACACCATGGAGCTCTACGACGAGGACGAGCCGATCTTCGACCACTTCGGGCTGGAGGTGGAGATCAGCCGGGCCCTGGGGCGCAAGGTCTGGCTGAAATCGGGGGGCTACATCATCATCGAGCAGACCGAGGCGCTGACCGCCATCGACGTCAACACCGGCCGCTTCGTGGGGAAGCACAACCTGGAGGACACCATCCTCAAGACCAATCTGGAGGCGGTGAAGGAGATCGCCTACCAGCTCAGGCTGCGCAACATCGGCGGGATCATCATCATCGACTTCATCGACATGGAGAAGGAGGTGAACCGCGAGAAGGTCTTCACCGCCCTGGAAGAGGCGCTGAAGAGCGACAAGTCCAAGACCAACATCCTGAAGATCTCGGAACTCGGTCTGGTGGAGATGACCCGCAAGCGGGTGCGGGAGTCCATCGGGCGGATGCTCTGCGAGCAGTGCCCCTACTGCGAGGGGCGCGGTTACGTGAAGGCCAAGACCACGGTCTGCCACGAGATCTTCCGGGAGTTGCGGCGCGAGATGCTCGACATCCGCGGCACCAAGGTGATGCTCACCGTCCATCCCCAGGTGGCCGACCTCCTCTACGACGAGGAGCGCCGGGGGCTGGAGGAGCTGGAGAAAAAGTTCAAGAAGCGGATCACCGTCCGGGCCAAGCCGGGCTTCCACCAGGAGCAGTTCGAGATCGCCATCAGCTGACACGCAAAGGATAACTCGTCATGATCGGAACCCCCCTCAAGAAAAGCGCCATCCGCCTCATGCTCCTCGGCTCCGGCGAGCTCGGCAAGGAAGTGGTCATCGAGGCCCAGCGGCTCGGTGTGGAGGTCATCGCCGTGGACCGCTACGCCGACGCCCCGGCCATGCAGGTGGCCCACCGCGCCCATGTGATCAACATGCTGGACCGGAGCGAGCTCGGCCGGATCGTGGCCCAGGAGCGCCCCCATCTCATCGTCCCGGAGATCGAGGCGATCGACACCCCCTACCTCCGGGAGCTGGAGCAGGAAGGGTACACCGTGATCCCCACGGCCCGCGCCACCAACCTGACCATGAACCGCGAGGGGATCCGCCGCCTGGCCGCAGAGGAGCTGGGGCTGCCGACGGCGGCCTACCGCTTTGCCGCAAGCCGTGAGGCGTTCCGCGCGGCGGTGACGGAGATCGGCCTCCCCTGCGTGGTGAAGCCGATCATGAGTTCCTCCGGCAAGGGACAGAGCGTCGTGAAGGGAGCCGAGGAGATCGACGGCGCCTGGACCTACGCCATGGAAGGGGCGCGGGGGGCCTCCGACACGGTGATCGTCGAGGAGTTCATCTCCTTCGACTACGAGATCACGCTCCTGACGGTGCGCCACGCCGGCGGCACCACCTTCTGCCCCCCCATCGGCCACATCCAGATCAAGGGGGACTACCACGAGTCGTGGCAGCCGATGGCCATGACGCCGGCCGCCCTGGCGGAGTCCCAGCGGCAGGCCAGGGCGGTGACCGACGCCCTCGGCGGTTTCGGCATCTTCGGGGTGGAGCTCTTCATCAAGGGGGACCGGGTCTGGTTCAGCGAGGTCTCCCCCCGCCCCCACGACACCGGGATGGTGACGATGATCTCCCAGAACCTCTCCGAGTTCGAGCTCCACGTCCGGGCGATCCTCGGCCTCCCCATCCCCGACGTCGTGAACGTCGCCCCGGCCGCCTCCCACGTGATCCTGGCCACCGCCCCGGCCGGCGAGGTCACCTTCGACGGCCTGGGCGAGGCGCTCTCCGTACCGGAGACGAAGCTCCGCCTCTTCGGCAAGCCTGACACCCGGCCGGGACGGCGGATGGGAGTGGCGCTCTCCCTGGGGGCCGACACCGATCAGGCCCGGGCCCGGGCCGAGCAGTCGGCCCACGCGATACGGATCGTCATCCCCTGACATCCCAATTTAACTGAGGAGGTTTGCCATGGTATTCGCCGCCAAGGTTTCCGAGATCCCCGACTGGGGGAAGAAAGTCGTCACCGTCAACGGCCAGGAGATTCTCCTCGTCAGGATCAAGAGTGAGGTCTACGCCTGCGAAACCGAGTGCCCCCACCAGGGAGCCCCCCTCGCCGGCGCCCTGATCAAGGATGCGGAGCACCTCTCCTGCCAGCGCCACGGCTATCGCTTCAACCTGAAGACCGGCGCCTGCCGGGAATTTCCCGAGTACACCCTGAAGACCTACCCGGTGCAGGTGGCGGGCGACGACGTGATGGTCGAGGTCGGATAAAAAACTCCTTGACTCATGGTGCTTTTCCCGATATACTTTCACGCTCTTCAAAAAATTTGCGTAAAGGTGGTGAAGTACATGTACGCAGTAGTGAGAACCGGAGGGAAGCAGTATAAAGTTTCCGAAGGCGACTTTCTGAAAGTCGAAAAGCTCGACGGCGCCGTTGGCGACACGATCGAACTCAGCGAAGTCCTGATGGTTGGCGGCGACACGGTCAAGATCGGAACACCGTTAGTGCCCAGCGCCTCTGTGGTCGGCAAGATCGTCGAGCAGGGCAAAGACAAGAAGATCCTCGTCTTCAAGTCGAAGCGGCGCAAAAACAGCAGGAAACTGCGCGGGCACCGTCAACCGAGAACGATCCTCAAGATCGAGAAGATCAACGGTTAATCAACATCGGACACATTAGTTACGACGGCCCGCAATCCTGACTGATCGCTACAGGAAGCCGTCGGGAGGTTTGACACCATGGCACACAAAAAAGGCGTCGGTTCCACACGGAACGGACGCGATTCGGAATCCAAACGACTCGGCTGCAAAAAGTTCGGCGGGGAGACCGTCAAGGCGGGGAACATCATCTACCGCCAGCGCGGCACCCAGATCCACCCCGGCACCAACGTCGGCTGCGGCAAGGACTACACCCTCTTTGCCCTGATCGACGGTGTCGTGAAGTTCGAACGGCTGGGGCGGGACAAGAAGAAGGTTTCCGTCTACCCGGCGAACTGATTTCCGCCGCGCAACAGGAACCCAAAAGCCTGGGACTTTCGAGTTCCGGGCTTTTGTTGTTTCTCGAAACAAGGGAAATGGTACACCATGCAGTTCATCGATGAAGTAAAGATCCACGCGGAATCGGGCCACGGCGGCGCCGGCTGTGTCTCCTTCCGCCGGGAGAAGTTCATCCCCTACGGCGGCCCCAACGGCGGCGACGGCGGCAAGGGGGGTGATGTCGTCATCACGGTGGACCCCAACCTCTCCACCCTCCTCGACCTCCGCTACCGCCCCCACCTCAAGGCGGGGAAGGGGAAAAACGGCATGGGGAGCGACCGCCACGGCGCCAACGGCGACAACCTGGAGATCCGGATCCCCGCCGGAACCATCATCAAGGATGCCGAGAGCGGGGAGGTCCTCGCCGACATGACCGAGCAGGACCAGACCCTGGTGCTCCTCAAGGGGGGACGCGGCGGCCAGGGGAATGCCCGGTTCGCCACCTCCACCAACCGGGCTCCCAAGTTCGCTCAGCCGGGGGAAGCGGGGGAGGAGCGCTGGCTCCGGCTCGAACTCAAGCTCATGGCCGACGTGGGGCTCCTCGGCTTCCCCAACGTCGGGAAGTCGTCGTTCATCACCAAGGTCTCCGCCGCCCGGCCTAAGATCGCCGACTACCCCTTCACCACCCTCAAGCCGAACCTGGGGGTGGTACCGTACAAGAACTACCGCTCCTTCGTGGTGGCCGACATCCCCGGCATCATCGAAGGGGCGGCCGAGGGGGCGGGACTCGGCCACCGCTTCCTGAAGCACGTGGAGCGGACCAACGTCCTGCTCCACATCCTCGACCTCTCCTGGATTCCCGACCGGGACCCGATCCGGGAGTTCGAGACCCTGAACCGCGAGCTGGCCCTCTTCAGCCCGGAGCTGGCCGAGAAGCGGCAGATCGTCGTGGTCAACAAGCTTGACCTCCCGGCGGTGCGCGAAAACCTGCCGGAGATCCTCCCCTGGTTCGAAGAGCGGGGGCTCGCGGTCTTCCCCATCTCCGCCGCCACCGGCGAGGGGATTGCGCCGCTGCTCGACGAGATCGCCCGCAACCTGTGGGGAAGCGCCGAGGAAGAGTGGTAGGAGCCGTTTGCCGCTGACGGCAGACACGGTATTTTCCTGAGACCGGCCGGAACTCCGGCCCCGTGACAGAGCCCATGCGAACCGAGAACCTGAAGAAGGCCAAACGTATCGTCATCAAGATCGGCAGCCGGGTCCTCACCTGCGAGGACAACGGCCTCGACCTCGACCTCATCGACGGCCTGGCCGCCGAAGTCGCCACCCTGCGTGAAGACGGCCACGAGGTGATCATCGTCTCCTCCGGCGCCGTAGCCGCCGGCCGGCGCGAGCTGGGGATCGAAGGGCGCCCCCGGAGCATCCCCCAGAAACAGGCGGCAGCGGCCATTGGCCAGTCGCACCTCATGCGCACTTACGAGGAGGCCTTCGGCCGGTTCGGCCACAAGGTGGCCCAGATCCTCCTCACCCGGGACGACCTAGCCAACCGCCTCCGCTTCCTCAACGCCCGCGCCACCCTCGACACGCTGCTCTCCTTCGGGGTCATCCCGGTCATCAACGAGAACGACACGGTGGTGGTGGACGAGATCAAGTTCGGCGACAACGACAACCTCTCGGCCCTGGTGACCAACCTGGCCGAGGCGCACCTGCTCGTCATCCTGACCGATATCGACGGGTTCTACGACTCGGACCCCCGCGCGAACCCCGACGCACGCCTCATCCACCTGGTGAAAAGCGTCACGCGGGAGACCGAGCGGGCTGCCGGCGGCAGCGCCTCCACCGTAGGGACCGGCGGGATGGTGACCAAGCTCGCCGCGGCGAAGAAGGCGGCCCAGTCCGGCGTCCCGACCCTCATGGTGAACGGCAAGGTGCCGGGAATCCTGACCGAGGCCTTCGCGGGGCGCGAGGTCGGCACCCTCTTTCTGCCGGCGCGGGAGAGCCTCAACCGGCGCAAGCACTGGATCGCCCACACCCTGAAGCCGTCGGGACGGATCATCGTGGACGACGGTGCCCGGGCAGTCCTCGCCCGCCAGGGGAAGAGCCTCCTCCCTTCCGGCGTGGTCCGGGTGGAGGGGGAATTCGACCGGGGGGCCTGCGTCCGGGTCTGCGGTCCCGACGAAATCGAGGTCGCCCGGGGGCTCGTCGACTACTCCCACGCCGAGATCGAACGGATCCTCGGCCACCGCAGCGGCGAAATCGAGACGATCCTCGGCTACAAGTACGGGGATGAGATCATCCACCGGGACAACCTCGTCATTCTTTAACGGAGGGCAGGACATGACCATCGCAGAGAAGATACGCACCATCGCCGCCGACGCCCGCCAGGCTGCCATCGCCATGGCAAAGCTCTCCACCGGGGCCAAGAACGACCTCCTCGTGGCCATGGCCATGGCCCTCATCAACAACACCCCCCACCTGATCGAGGAGAACCGGAAGGACCTGGAGGCGGGGGAGCAGAAGGGGCTCTCGGCGGCCATGCTCGACCGCCTCATGCTGAACGAGGCACGGATCCGGGCGATGGCGGACGGCCTGCGGGAGGTGGCGGCACTCCCGGACCCGGTCGGGGAAGTTACCAAAATGTGGAAGCGCCCCAACGACCTGATGGTGGGAAAGATGCGGATCCCCCTCGGCGTCATCGGGATCATCTACGAGGCGCGCCCCAACGTCACCGCCGACGCCGCGGCCCTCTGCCTCAAGGCGGGGAACGGCGTGATCCTCCGCGGCGGCTCCGAGGCGCTCCACTCAAACATAGCCATCGCCCGCATCCTGACCGGTGAGATGAAGAAGGCGGGGATTCCCGAGGCGGCCCTCTCGGTAATCCCCTTTCCCGAGCGGGAGGGGGTCCTGGAGATGCTCAAGCAGGAGGAGTCCATCGACCTCATCATTCCCCGAGGTGGCGAGAGCCTGATCCGCTTCGTGGTGGAGCACTCCAAGATCCCGGTCATCAAGCACTACAAGGGGGTCTGCCATATCTTCGTCGACGCCGCCGCCGACTTCGACATGGCGGAGCGGATCGTCGTCAACGCCAAAGTCCAGCGCCCCGGCGTCTGCAACTCCCTGGAAACCCTCCTGGTCCACAAGGACATCGCCGAAACCTTCGTCCCCCGCATCGCCGCCACCCTTGCCGGCCTCCAGGTGGAGCTGCGGGGTGACGACTGCTTCCGGCAGTTCGCCCCGGCTGCCAAGGCCGCCACCGAAGAGGACTGGGCCGCCGAGTACCTGGAGCTGATCCTCGCCGCCCGCGTGGTCGACGGCCTGGACGAGGCGGTGGCCCATATCAACCGCTACGGCTCTCTCCACACCGAGGCGATCATCACGGACGACTACCGCAACGCCCAGCGCTTCATCCGGGAGGTGAATTCGAGCACGGTGCTCGTCAACGCCTCCACCCGCTTCGCGGACGGCAACCAGCTCGGCCTCGGCGCCGAGATCGGCATTTCCACCACCAAGCTCCACTCCTTCGGCCCCATGGGACTGGAGGACCTGACGACGACGAAGTTTATCGTCTACGGCAACGGCCAGGTGAGGCAGTAGCGGCATCCGGCAGGTGTCGGCATGCGTAATGAGCGATTACGCGCTCGTTCGTTGGCGTTCTTGGCGAAATGGAGCGTCAGCAGCCGATTCTGTCCGAGCCCGAAGGGCGAGTTAATCGGTTGCAGCGAAATGAGCCTAGAACGGCAGAACGAGCGCGTTTCCGCGAATGAAGCATGCCGACACCTGCCGAATCCAGGGTAACGAATGAAAACCGGCATCCTCGGCGGCACCTTCAATCCGATCCACCTTGCCCACCTCCGCATCGCGGAGGAGGTCCGGGACCGCTTCGCCCTTGACCGGGTGATCTTCATCCCGGCCGCCGCGCCTCCCCACAAGCCGATGGCGGGGGAGCTGCCGTTCGAGACCCGGTGCAAAATGGTGCGCCGCGCCACCGTCGACAACCCCGCCTTCGCCGTATCGGACATCGAAGGACGGCGCGCCGGGAAATCGTACTCCATCGACACGCTCCGGGAGTTGCGCCGCGAGCATCCGGGGGACGAGTTCTTTTTCATCATCGGCAGCGACTCGTTTCTCGACATCGGCTCGTGGCGGGAATACACCGCCATCTTCGACGCATGCAACATTGTCGTGGTGGAGCGGCCGGGGGCGGAAGTGCCCGATCTGACGACGGCTCTGCCGGTTGCCATCGCAAGCCAGTTCTGCTATCATGACGCCGAAAAACGACTTGCCCACCGCTCGGGATATTCGGTTTACCACCTGGCCGGCGTCCCCCTCGACATCTCGTCCAGCGCCATCCGCACACTCGCCCGCCTCGGCCGGTCGATCAGGTATCTGGTACCGGAACGGGTCGAGCACTACATCAAGGAACAAAGGATTTATACCGATGCAGGATAAACCAACGCTCACCCCCCAGGAGCGGGCGCTGCAGTGCGCCCGGTTCGCCCTCGACAAAAAGGCCCTCGACGTGAAGGTTATGGAGATCCGGCGCCTCACCTCCATTGCCGACTACCTGGTGCTCGCCACTGGCCGCTCCGACAAGCAGGCCCAGGCCATCGCCGATTCGGTGAAGAAGGGGCTCAAGCCCTACGGCAAGGCCCTGGATGTGGAAGGGCTCAACGAAGGGAACTGGATCGTCATCGACTACGGCGACGTCATCGTCCACGTGTTCCGCGAGGAACTCCGCGGCTACTACGACCTGGATGAACTCTGGGCGGAAGCCCCCCTGCTGGAGATCCCGGCCGAGTACCTCTGGGAGGGAAAAGAGGGCCACGGGGCGTGAAGCTCCGCGTCCTCTGGGTCGGCAAGACCCAGGAGGAGTGGGTGCGGCGCGGGATCGACGAGTACGCCGGCCGGATCAGGCGCTACGCCCCCCTGGAGATCGCCGAGGCGCGGGACGAAAAGGGGGCCGCCGCCGAAGCGATGCGGGCCCGGGAGGGTGACCGGCTCGAAAAGCTCCTCCCGCGAAACGCCCGGCTCGTCCTCCTCGACGAGCGGGGCGACGAGATGACCTCCCCCCAGTTCGCCGCCTTCATTGCCCGGCAGCGGGACACCGCCGTGCCGGAGCTCGCCTTCGCCATTGGCGGCGCCTACGGCTTCGCCGACAGCTTCCGGGCCCGGGCGGACAAGACCATCGCCCTCTCCCGCATGACCCTCACCCACCAGATGGTCCGTGTCGTGCTCCTGGAGCAGATCTACCGCGCTCACACGATCATCAACGGAGAACCGTACCACCACTGAACGCAAAGGAGTGCCCATGCCGAAAAAGCCGCTGCTCCTCATGATCCTCGACGGCTGGGGGCTCAGCCCCCACCGCGAGAACAACGCCATCGCCCTGGCACGGACGCCGAACATGTCCAGCCTCTGCGCCACCTATCCCTGCGTTGAGATGCAGACCTCGGGTCTGGCCGTGGGGCTCCCCGACGGCCAGATGGGGAACTCGGAGGTGGGGCACCTGAACATCGGCGCCGGCCGCGTCGTCTACCAGGACCTGACCCGGATCACCAAGGCGATCCAGGACGGCGACTTCTTCGCCAATCCGGTGCTCCGCGACTGCATCGCCCGGACGAAGGGGGCGGGGGGCGGCTCCACCTTGCCGGTCTCCTCTCCGACGGCGGCGTCCACTCGCACCTCACCCACCTCTATGCCCTGCTGGAGCTGGCCAAGCGCGAGGGGATCGCCGAGGTGTACGTCCACGCCCTCCTCGACGGCCGTGACACCCCGCCTCAAAGCGGCGCCGACTACCTGGCTCAGCTCGAAGCGGAGATGGGAAAGATCGGCATCGGCGCGGTCGCCACGGTCATCGGCCGCTACTACGCCATGGACCGGGACAACCGGTGGGAACGGGTGGAGCGGGCCTACGACGCCATGGTGCGGGGGACCGGAATCCGTCAGCCCGGCGCGGCCGCGGCCATTGCCGCCAGCTATGCCGCCGGCGTCACCGATGAATTCGTGGAACCAACGGTCATTGCCGGCGATGGCGACCCGGCGGGAACGGTCCGGGACGGCGACGGATTCATCTTCTTCAACTTCCGCTCCGACCGGGCACGGGAGATCACCCGCGCCCTTGCCGACCCCGCGTTCGCCGGCTTCCCGCGGGGGAACGCGCCGGCCCTCGCCTCCTACGTCTGCATGACCGAATACGACGCCACCTTCGGGCTCCCCATCGCCTTTGCCTCCGAAGAGCTCACCAACATCCTCGGCGAGGTCGTGAGCCGCGCGGGGCTTCGTCAGCTCCGGATCGCCGAGACCGAGAAATACGCCCACGTCACCTTCTTCTTCAATGGAGGGAACGAGACCCCCTCCCCCGGCGAAGACCGCTGTCTGATCCCCTCGCCGAAGGAGGTCGCGACCTACGACCTGAAGCCGGAGATGAGCGCTTTCGCCGTCACCGACGAGCTCCTGAAGCGGCTTAACGAGGGGACCCACGACGTGATCGTCCTCAACCTCGCCAACGCCGACATGGTGGGGCACACCGGCATCCTCGACGCCGCCATCCGGGCCATCGAGGCGGTGGACCAGTGCGTCGGCAGGCTCGTGGCCAAGGTGCGCGAAAAGGGGGGGACCGCCATCATCACCGCCGACCATGGCAATGCCGAGATCATGGTGGACGAGAACGGCGGCCCCCATACCGCCCACACAAGCGACCTGGTCCCCCTGATTCTCGTGGACGACTCCCGCAGGGAGGTGCGGCTTCGCCCCGGAATCCTGGCCGACATCGCGCCGACCATGCTTGACATCCTCGGCATCCCCAAGCCGGCGGAGATGACCGGCACGAGCCTCATCGTCGCCTAGGCCGACAGCCTCCGAGCCGGATGCGGCGGGAGGCCAATCCCAACGCAGAAAGGGCGCTGCCGTTAACCGGCAGCGCCCTTTCTGTCATCTCCGGGAAGGGGTTTCTACCCCTCCTCTTCCTCGTTGAAGGATATCTCCCGGTACGCCCGGTCCTCTTCAAACCGGCGAGTCTGGGCCTGGAGCTTCTCCATGTCCGACTGGCACTTGACGCAGAAGCGGGCGAAGGGCATCGCCTTGAGACGGCCGAGGGGGATATCCTCCTCGCACTCCTCGCAGACCCCGTACTCGTTATCCTCGAGCCGCGTGAGGGCTTCATCGATCTGGCGGAGCTTCCCGCGCTCCCGATCGTTCAGCAGCAGGCCCAGCTCCCGGTCGCGCTCACTGGACGCCTGGTCGTAGATGTCGCCGGTCGGCTCGCCCGCGGTGGACTCGGAGCCTGACTTCATCGCCTTGTTTATCCCTGCAAGGATCTCCTCCTTCATCCTGAGGAGAATATCCTTCATTTCTTCTTGTTTTTCAACCATTTACATCACTCCATATCGTTATTGGGGGTTAAAAGGTCACGAAATATTACCCAAATCGGCTCTTTTGTCAAGCAAAAACCGGGCCCAGTCAGCAGTCCTGCTGCCCCCCTCTCAGGAAACAATTTCGCCGATCAGGTCGTAGTCCGAGGAATCGGTGATCCGCAGCCGGACGATGTCGCCGACATTGGCGGTGCCGGCGGTGATGTAGACCTGGCCGTCGATGTCGGGGGCCTGGCGTGAGGAGCGCCCCTTGAGCAAGAGTTCCGTCTCCTCGCTGTACCCTTCAACCACCACCTCCTCGACGGTGTCGATGAGGCGCCGGTTCCGCTTGAAGGAGAGGCGGGCCTGGGTCCGCATCAGCTTCTTGTGGCGCTCCCGCTTGACCCGCTCGGAGACCTGGTCGGCCATCTCCGCCGCCGGGGTCCCCTCCTCGCGGGAATAGCAGAAGACACCGAGACGGTCGAACTGGGCCTCTTCCACGAAGTGGACGAGAGTGCGGAAATCCTCGTCGGTCTCGCCGGGAAAGCCGACGATGAGGGAGGTCCGCAGGGCGATGTCCGGAATCTCCTCCTTGAGCTTCGCCACGAGGGCACGGATCTCGGCCTCGCCGCTGCGGCGGTTCATCCGCTTCAGGACGGGGTCGCTGATGTGCTGAATCGGAAGATCGAGGTACTTGCAGACCTTCGGCTCGTTCTTGATGGTTTCGATGAGGCTGTTGGTGATCCCGTCCGGGTAGGCGTAGAGGAGACGGATCCACCGCACCCCGTCGATGGCCGCGAGCCCCTCGATGAGAGTTTCGAGGGTCGGACGCCCCGGCAGATCGCGCCCGTAGGCGGTGATGTCCTGAGCAATGAGGTTCAGCTCCTTCACCCCGCCGGCGGCCAGTTCCCGCGCCTCCCGCAGCAGCTCCTCCAGCTGCCGGGAGCGGAACGCTCCCCGCAGCGAGGGGATCACGCAGTAGGAGCAGCAGTTGGAGCATCCTTCGGCGATCTTGAGATAGGCGGTGTAGGAGGGGGACGATTTGAGACGCGGCAGGGACTCGTCGTAGATGAAATTCGGATCCCCCACGTAGCGGATCTGCTCCTCTCTCCCCCGCTTCTCCGCGATGATCTCGGCAATCCGCGGATAATCGCCGGTGCCGACGAAGATGTCGACCTCGGGGAGCTCCGTGGCCAGCTCCTCCTGATAGCGCTGGGGGAGACACCCGGTGACGATGAGAAGCTTGCACTTGGCGTCGTGCTTGCGGTCGGCCAGGTCGAGGATCGTGTCGATGCTCTCCTGTTTCGCCTCCTTTATGAACGAGCAGGTGTTGACGATGATGATGTCGGCCTCCCGTTCGTCGGTGGTGATCTCGTAGCTATTGTTGGCGAGGCAGCCGAGCATGACCTCGGCGTCCACCAGGTTTTTCGGGCAGCCGAGGCTGACCATGCTGATCTTTTCCTTGACGGCGTTACTCACTTTCACCTCTTCGTGTGTATTGACGGCTGACGCCGGCCGAAGCCGGGGCGGCATCTAATCGCGGAAATTGACGAACTGCAGTTCGATCCCCAAATCCTTCCCCTTGAGGAGCCGGATCGCCTCCTGGAGGTCATCGCGGTTCTTCCCCGTCACCCGGACCTGGTCGTCCTGAATCTGCCCCTGCACCTTGAGCTTGGAATCCTTGATGACGGCGACGATCTCCTTCCCCTTCTCCTTGGAGACCCCCTGCTGGATGGTGACGGTCTGACGCACCATCCCGCCCGACGCCGTCTCCGCCTTGCCGTACTGGAGCGCCTTGGGGGAGATGTTGCGCTTGATGAACTTGGACTGGAGGATGTCGACCACCGCCTTGAGCCGGAAGTCGTCATCGGCGAGGATCTTGATCGAATCCTTCTCCAGGGTCACCTCGCATTTGGCCCCCTTGAAATCGTACCGCTGGCCGATCTCCTTCACGGTCTGGTTCACCGCATTATCGACCTCCTGCATCTCTACCTTGGAAACAATGTCAAATGAAGGCATCCGGATTCCTCCCCTGTCCGTATCGTGTGATTATTTTTTCCCGAGGGGGTTGGCGATGACCTCAACCCCCGCAGGGACCTTGAAGGTGAAGAGCGCGGCGCTCACGCCACGGTTCACGCGGACCTTGCTGAACTCGATGGCCGTCCGGTTCCCGAGCTGGTCGAAGACCACCGACGAGACGATCGGAAACGGCACCGAAGCCTTTCCGCTCTTGACGAACTCGTCCACCGCCCGCCCCGACACGGTGAGATGGAGCTTGGTAAACGCCTGTCCCGGCTTCTTTGGCACGAGTTCCAGGAGGTAGTTCCCCTTGGCGTCGCGCCCCTCACCCACGAGACGGGCCGTGAAATCCTTCGACACCTCTCCCATGCCGGTCAGATAGGAGAGCGCCACCCCTCCTCCCCCCGTGAAGAGGGCGGAGGCATCCATGGTCATCACCTGGCGGTTCTCCGGGAGGTAGTACCAGACGGTCTTGCCGTTGGAGACAATCTGCTGGGGCGGCTTGACGTAGTTGAAGCGAAACATCGCACCACCGCTCCCCTTCCGGATGAAGAGCTCTCCCGACCCGCTCTGGGCCCGCTTCACCGACGCCAGCTCGGTGCGCTGGGAAAACGCCGCCTGCAGGTCTCTGAGCGACGCATATCCCTGCTCCAGGGTGGTAACCACGTCGCCGAGCGACGCCGCCACTACGGCCGCCGGCGACGACGCCATCACGATCAGGGCGACAAGACACGGGGCAATCATCCGGAACATCATCGACTCCTCCTGGACGTTGAGACGGGAAGTAAACAGCGAGGGCGGCATGACCCATACCGCCCTCGTCGAGACAATCGCTGGGACTGGCTGGCTCAGCGCCCCCGGGGGGGCTTCACAATCTCCACCCCCGGCGGGATGGCAAAGGTGAAGAGGCTGTCGCTCAGCATGATGTTGGCCCGCACGTTGCTGAATTCGATGGTCGTCGTGTTCCCGTCGTGGTCCACCATGGTGGTGGAGAGGATCGGGAAGGCCCATTCCGGCCGCCCGAGGGCCGCGAAGGTGGCGGAGATGTTCCTGCCGCTCCGCACGTAGCTCAGGACCGTGTCGCGGTTGACGACGACATAGAGTTTGGTGATGGAGGCGGTTGCACGCCGGGGGGTGAGCTCCAACACGTAGTTTCCCGCGATGTCGCGCTGATCGGAGGCGAGCACCACGAGAAAGTCCTTCGATATCCGCGGCAGCCCCTGGAGGAAATTCGACGCCCGGTCCCGCTCGGGGTTGAAGGTGTACGGGTTGAAGACCGGCGTCACATCGCTCAGGATCACCTGGCGATTCTCAGGAAGGTACATCCAGAGGGTCCGGCCGTTGGAGACGATCTCCTGCTGCAGCGGACGGAAATAGTCGAACCGGAACATCAGGGGGTCGCGGTTTGTCGCGCTGCGGAAGAACATCTCTCCATCGGCCCGCATTTCACGCTGTTTCGCGGCAAGGGTCGACCGCTGGAAGAAATCGGCGGACACCGTCTTCAGCGGCGGGGCGCCAAAGGGGTCGGATGAGTTGGGCAGAAACGACTTCTCCACCGTGTCGATCACGTCCTGGAGCCCGACGTTCACCGTTCCGACCGGGGCGGCCGCTGCCGACGCCACGGAGCCGAGAAGCGCCAGTCCCGCCAGCAGGAATCTCAGAGCATTCATCTCCCCTCCCTCACAGCTGCTTGATGGGGCGCTGCAGCGCCCGCACCATGATGATGCCGGTGGCCGTGTTGAATTCGAGGCTTCGACCGTAGTCTCCCCCGGTATCCTCGGCGACGAGCGGTATTCCGCACCGTTCCAGAGCCTCCCGCGCCGCCGTCACGTTCCGTTCGCCGATGCCCCCATGGGTGGTCCGATGCCGGGGCTCGAACATGGTGGCACCGCCGGCCAATTTTGCCACAAGACGGTCAATGGCGCAACCGCATTTGCCCAGCTCCTCCACCATGAGATCCACGGCCCAGCAGGTAAATTTGGCAGACCTGCCACCGTCGTCCTGGAAGCGTACCGGTGCCGGGAGAAGGGTATGGGCGAGGCTCCCGGTGAGGGCGACGGGATCGTAGAGGGCAATGCCAACACAGGACCCGAGACCGTAGGTCATGAGGATCGACGGCGCCGCCGCCACCCTGAACTCGGATATGCCGACACTGAGGATTCTGCTCAAAGGCTCACCCCGATGGCATTCAGAATGATCTTGAGGGAATCGGGATCAGGGAGGAGGAAGAACTGGCCGTTGATCTTCTCGTCCTCCCCGAAGAACTCTGTCTCCACCACGAGCGCCAGGTCTCCCACCTCCCCCAGCTCGATCAGGACGTAGTCGATGACCGCCCCGGCCATGTCGAACGAGAGGACCGGCACCGACGGAATGAGCGTCTTGTGCATCAGCGTGCCGAGGGCGTTGAGGTAGGCCGAAGCCAGGATGTTCCCCACTTCCTTGAGCGCGGAGATCTCCAGCTCGGTGAGGAGCGCCCCCTCGCTCTTCTCCCGGGGGAGAAGCCGCGACAGGAGCTTCAGGGCGCTTTCGCGCGGCAGGACGATGAGGATGTTCCCCCGGGCGTCGCCCAGCATCTGGAGGTAGATGCCGACCACGATTTTCTCCGCACCGCCGAAGGCTTCGGGGACCTTGGTGATTTCGGTCATGAGGACCTTGGGGACCTGAAGCGAGATACTGCGGCCGATCAACTGCGAGAGTGCCGTGGCGGCATGGGCAACGCCGATGTTGCTCACCTCCCGCAGCGCGTCGAGGTGCTCCTCCGTCAACGAATCAAATTTCATGCAGTCCCCCCCTTAAGCGATACCGGCATGTGGAGTCGGCAACCGGCGCGTCCCCCACAACGGGCCGAGCAGGCTGACAAGATCGAGAATGAAAGATAACCCGGCCGTCGCCGAGAACGGCGCTGCCGGAAAGATCGGTGACGGCGTCAGCGGTAGCGAAGCCGGAGCAGCATCAGCGCTTCGCCGGGAGAGGTGCGTCATCGACGGGTGACGGCGACGACGCAGCCCGTCCACCCGACGTTTTCCCCTCCCCCACCGTTTCCGGTTCCGTGCCGAAGGCGAGGAGTTGCTCGATGAGGGGAGAGGCATCGACTGCGCCCTTCTCCCCTGCGGCGACGGCATCGACCATCCGCCCCAGGAGACCGGCGGCAGTCAGCAGGAGGTCCGCCGCACCGGCATCGAAGGAGAGCGCCCCCGCACGAACCCGGCTCAACACCCCCTCAGCGCTGTGGGCGAGGGTGGCGATCTCGGGATACTCCATGGATGAGGCCATCCCCTTGAGGGAATGGGCGCAGCGGAAAAGCGAATCGATGAGCTCGGGGGACGCCGGCGCTTTTTCCAGCGCCAGGATGGTCTCACCCATCACGGCGAGGTGCTCCCGGGCCTCGGCGACGAACAGATCCCGGTACCGGGACATGTCCATGTGCTACCCCGCGGCCACCTGCCGCATGACCTCTTTGACCCGGTCGGGGTTGAACGGCTTGAGGATGAAATCGCGCGCGCCGACGCTCTGTGCCTTCTGGACGAGGGACTCCTGCCCCACGGCGCTGCAGATGACAACCCGCGCGTGGGGATCGATGACCATGATCTCCCGCAACGCTTCGATGCCGTTTTTCACCGGCATGATGATATCGAGGGTCACGATGTCGGGACGCACGTCGCGGTACTTGACCACCGCCTCCGCACCATCGGCCGCCTCGGCGACAACCTGGAACCCTTCCCCCTCAAGAATGCCCCGCAGCATGTTCCGCATGAACAGAGCATCATCCACGATCATCACTGTCTTGGCCATTGATCCTCCATATTGAGTTGCTCAGTTGTTCTTCTCCGCGCGCCGCGAACCGGTCGGCGGCAAGCTGCTACCCGCTAGCCGGGCCGTTCAGTAGAGCGACAGCCTGTTCTTCTGGTAGATCCGCTCCACGGGACAGACCGTCACGAAGCGCCGCCGGCTTTCGCCCACGAGGGTTTCGGCCTTGCCGAGCACCAGGATGCCGCCGGCCGGCAGCGAGGCGGCGAGCCCCATGAGAATCCGCTCCTGCTCTTCCCGCTCGAAATAGATGAGGACGTTGCGGCAGAGGATCAGGTCGCTTGCGAGGTACGACGCGTAATCGAAGAGGTCGCCACGCCGAAACGCCACCATCGACCGGATGTCGGGCGCCAGGTGGAACTTGCCGCCATTTGCCGTGAAATGGCGGGTCACGACCTCGGGAGGGGTCTCGTGGAGGCGGTCCGGCGGGTACCCTCCCCTCCGGGCCGCGTCGAGTATCCCCTCATTTATATCGGTCGCCACCACGGAAATCTTGAGCCTATTCAGCTCCTCGGGGAATGAATCCTTCAGCAGGATCGCCAGGGAATAGGGCTCTTCGCCGCTGGAGCACCCCACGCTCCAGAAGGTCGCCTCCGCCCTCCCCTCCCGGTGGAGCCGGGCAAAGAGGGCGGGGAGGACTTCGTCCCGGATCCTGCCGAAGGTGGAGCGGTTGCGGAAGAAGTGGCTCACGTGGATGGTGAGCCCTTTGAGGAGCGCGTCGAGCTCCCGCTCGCTTCCGGCCAGCAGTTCGCTGTAAACCGTCGCCGAGACGGCATGGGTCGCCCGCACCCTGATGGCGATACGGCGCTTCATGTACTTGTCTTTGTAGCTGCCGATATCGAAGTTCCGGCGTTCCCGGAGGATCTGGCGAATCCGCGCAAACGCCGCCTCGGAGAATTCGAAGGGGAAATCTTCCGCCTGCTGGGGGATGGGCGTCGAGTGTTTCATCACGGGAGTCGTCCGTATGCGGGGATTTGAGATTTTTCGGCAGCAACAATCGTTCCGAAACCGGCACCCGGGTCAGAGACTGTTCACATTCCGTTCGCAAAGTGGTTGTAACCACCACGGGGAAGCGCCAGCTCCGCGCCATCGGCCGCCACGACCGTCACCCCGCTGCCGGCGGTGATACTGCCGATGGCGGTGGCGGTCGTCCCCGTCCCCCGGAGTACCGCGGCGACCTCATGCTCGCGCTCCGCACGCACGGAAAAGAGGAGCTCGTAGTCCTCGCCGCCGGTCAGAGCCAGGAGATCCGGTGAAGAGGCGACCCGCCCCGCTTCTTCGCGAAAGAACGGAGAGCGGGGGAGGAGCGCCGCCTCCACCCGGGCGCCACAACCGGATTGTTCCAGAATGTGCCCCAGGTCGGCGACGACGCCGTCGCTCACATCGATCATGGCCGTGGCAAGCCCCGCCGCGGCCAGTGCCCGGCCTGCCGCAACCCGGGGCGACGGGTCGAGATGGCGCTCCACTGCCCATCCCTCCCGTTCCCCCCTGCGCAGAAGCTCCAGCCCCATGGCCGAATCGCCCACCGTGCCGGTGATGAAGAGGCGGTCGTCGGGTCGGGCCCCGTGGCGGCGGACGATCGAGTCGGGCTGCTGCTCACCATGGAGGGTGACGGAAATGACGAGTCCCGCCGGCGAACGGCAGGTGTCCCCACCGACCAACGCCACGGCGTGCTCGTCGGCCAGGGAGAGCATCCCCTCGGCGAAGCGGTCGAGAAACTCGACGGACAGCCCGGGCGGGATGGCGAGTGAGAGAAGGAAGTCCCGGGGCTCCCCTCCCATGGCGGCGATATCGGAGAGGTTCACCGCCAGGGACTTTCGGCCGAGCCGGTACGGATCAGTGAAGGAAAGATCGAAGTGGACCCCCTCTACGAGCATGTCGGAGGTGGTGAGAATGAGGCGCCCCGGGGTCGGCTCGGTGGCGGCGGCATCGTCGCCGATGCCGATCCGCACCGCCGGCCCCGTTGTCACCCGGGAGGCGATCCGGCCGATGAGGCCGAATTCCCCTATCTCCCGGAGATTCACCCTTTGGCCCCCGCAACAACCCCTTTGGCCGGCGCCGTGACCCGGCGAGGAGCGGTTTTCGCCTTGGCCGCCGGCTTTTCAGCCCCTGCAGGAGGAGCCGGCGGGAACGTCTCAAGGGCCACCTGGAGGACATCGTCGATCACCTTGGCAGTGACGACCGTAACCTTTTTCAGGATATGTTTCGGCACCTCCTCCAGATCCTTCAGGTTCTGCTCCGGAATGACGATGGTCTTGATGCCGGCACGGATGGCGGCGAGCATCTTCTCCTTGAGGCCGCCGATGGGGAGCACCTTCCCCCGCAGCGTGATCTCGCCGGTCATCGCCACATCCTTGCGGACCGGGATGCGGGAGAGGGCGGAGACGAGGGCCGTCGCCATGGTGACACCGGCGGAGGGGCCGTCCTTCGGGATGGCGCCGGCCGGAACGTGGACGTGAATGTCGACCCCCGAGAGGAAATCGTCCGGAAGATGGAACTCCCTGGACTTGGACCGGATATAGGAGAGGGCCGCCTGCACCGACTCCTTCATGACATCTCCCAGGTGGCCGGTGAGGGTGAGCCCCCCCTTGCCGTTCATGGTCGTTGCCTCCACGAAGAGGACCTCGCCCCCCACCGGGGTCCAGGCGAGACCGGTCACCGTGCCGATCTCGTTCTTCTCCATCTCCCCCTCGCGGATGAACTTGGCCGGACCGAGATACTTCGCCACCGCCGCCGGGGTGATCCGGAAGTGCCGCGTATCCCCCTCGGCCACCTTCCGCGCCACCTTGCGGCAGACCCCGCCGATCTCCCGTTCCAGGTTCCGCAGCCCTGCCTCCCGGGTGTACTTGGCGATGATCGTCCGGATCGCCTCGTCGGTGAAGCTGATCTGCTTGTCGGTGATGCCGTTCTCCTTGGTCTGGCGCGGGATCAGGTAGCGCTTGGAGATCTCCAGCTTCTCCTCCTCGGTGTAGCCGGCCAGGGAAATCACCTCCATCCGGTCGAGGAGCGGCCCCGGGATGGTGTCCATCTGGTTGGCCGTGGCGATGAACATCACGTTGGAGAGGCTGAAGGGGAGGTTGATGTAGTGGTCCGAGAACATGTGGTTCTGCTCCGGATCGAGAACCTCCAGCAGCGCCGAGGAGGGATCGCCCCGGAAGTCGGAGCCGAGCTTGTCGAGCTCGTCGAGCATGAAGACCGGGTTGTTGGAGCCGGCCTGCTTGAGCCCCTGGATGATCCGCCCCGGCAGCGCGCCGACGTAGGTGCGGCGGTGGCCGCGGATCTCCGCCTCGTCGCGCACCCCTCCGAGGGAGATCCGGACAAACTTTCGCCCCATGGCCCGGGCGATGGACTTGCCGAGAGAGGTCTTCCCCACCCCCGGAGGGCCCACGAAGCAGAGGATCGGCCCCTTCATCTTCTTCTTGAGCTTGCGGACGGCGAGGAACTCCAGGATCCGCTCCTTGATCTTCTCCAGGTAGAAATGATCCTCGTCCAGGATCTCCTTCGCCCGCTTGATATCAAGGACATCCTTGGTCGATTTCCCCCACGGCAGCTCCACCAGCCAGTCGAGGTACGTCCGGAGCATCCCCGCTTCGGCGGCATCGGGGTGCATCTGCTCCAGCCGGCCGAGCTGCTTGAGGGCTTCCTTCTCCACCGCCGACGGCATCTTGGCCTGATCGATCGACTTGCGGAGCTCGCTGATCTCCTCGGCACGGGCATCGGTCTCGCCGAGCTCCTGCTGGATGGCACGAAGCTGCTCCCGCAGGAAGTACTCGCGCTGGCTCTTCCCCATCTCCTCTTTGGCGGCCGACTGGATCTTCGCCTGCATGTCGAGGAGCTCGTGTTCCTTGCTGAGGAGTTCGTTCACCTTCTGAAGCCGCTCCAGGGGATCGATGATCTCGAGGAGCCGCTGGGCGTCGTCCACCTTGAGGCCGATATTGCTCGCGATGAGATCGGCCAGGCTTCCCGGCTCCTGCATGTTCTCGACGATGACGAGGACTTCCGGGGAGATCACCTTGCCGAGGGAGACGACCTTGGAGAGCTGCTCCTTGACCGCCCGCATCAGGGCCTCGGTCTCCAGGGACTCCTCGGTGGCCGCCGGTTCCACGATCCGCTCGATCCGGACCGAGAAATAGGGCTTGTCGTCGACGAACTCGACGATCCGCCCCTTGGCGAGACCCTGGACGAGGATCTTCACCCGCCCGTCGGGAAGCTTGAGCATCCGCATGATCATCGCCACGGTGCCGACGGAATAGATCCCCTCCGGGGTCGGCTCCTCGTCCCCCATCTCCTTCTGGGTGGCGAGGAAAATGAGGCGGTCGCGGGAGAGGGCCTGGTCCACCGCGCTGATCGAAATCTCCCTCCCCACGAAGAGGGGGAGGATCATGTACGGATAGACCACCACGTCCCGCACCGGCAGGAGCGGCAGGATGTCCGGTATCTTGAGCTCTTCGCTTTCCTGCTTTGCTTCCACGGTATCTTCTTTATCTTTCATCACACATCTCCTTGTTCAATCGGTATCTCGCGGATGATCTGCCCCTTGTCCGACAGGCGGGGAAAGACCACCGTCAGGACCCCCTGCCGGTAGCGCGCCCTGACGCCGGCAAGGTCGACGGTCGGCGGCACCTCTATGGCCCGGCAGAAACGGCCGAAATGACGCTCCAGACAGATGTAGCCGACCCCCTCGCGGGTGTCGTCCCGCTTTGTTCCCTCGACGATCAGCATGTTGCAGCAGAGCTTGAGGGATATCTCGCTCCCCTCGAAACCGGGGAGTTCCACTTCGATGGTGAAGGAATCGGGCGTCTCGAAAATATCGACGAGGGGGACGAAATCGCATTCGCCGAGGCGCTCCCCGCTATCGCTCCGGGCGAGGAGGTCAAAGACCTCGTCCACCTTGAGCTGCAGCAGCGTCATCCAGTCGAGCGGTTCCTTGGGAATCACAGCCATAACACCCCCGTCTGCCCATCGGGCCCCGTGGCTCCTCCCCTCTGCTGCGGAGGCCGGACCCAAGTTTTTGATGATTTAATCATCTTTGCGTTCGAAGTCAAGGTAATCTGCCCGGCGCGCCCCTCCTGGCGGCCCGGCAGCGTTAAAAATTGAATTTCCCCTCCCCACTGTGTATAATCCCCCCCGTCTCGCCTGCGGGCGGAGCCCTATCAAAAGCAGAAAGCGCGGGCCGCCTCCGGCCGAACGACCAAGCACTCTGTGCCTGCCGGCCACCGGTTCCCTGCCGCTCCCCGCTCCACCGCCGGCCGTAACCCGATCGCCGCCCTCGGCCGAATGCCGCCCCCGGGAGGGGTCCGCACCACCATCGAACATCCGGCCTGTTTCTCGGGCACTTACTCACAAAAACGTTCCGGGAGGAATCTCGTGAAAAGAACCATCGCAACCCTCACCCTCACCCTTTCCGTCGCCGCCCTGACCACCGGCGCCGCCAGGTCGGCCGAGCAGCGCTGCGGCGAGGCCCGGAGCATTGCCGTCGATCTCGCCACGGGCGATGAAAGCGATCCGAAGGGTGCCGAGGACCGCATCCTGGAATACTGCCCCAATGGTGCCCCGGGGCGTTTTGTTCTGGCACTCCGGGCCGAGCGGGAGAATCGTCTCGACGACGCCATCAAGGGATACCGCGAAGTGCTCCGCCTCGATTCGTCGCTGCCGCGGGTTCAGGGGAATCTGGGATTGGCCCTCCTCCGGAAGGGGGCATACGACGATGCGGTCGTGGAGTTGACCCGGGCCATCGCCACCACCCCCGACCCCCTCTATCATCGCGGACTGGGAAAGATCTTCACCGAGCGCAAGCTCTACTCCCTCGCCCTCTACCATTACGGCGAAGCGGCCAAAGCCCTCCCCGAGGACCCGGCCGTCCACACCGACCTGGCTGAGCTCCACCGGGCCATGGGGCGTTCCGACACGGCCGAGCAGGAATTCCGCAAGGCCATCGCCCTTGCCCCCACGAGCGAGCGGGCCCGCCTCGGCCTTGCGGCCCTCTACACCGTCGACGGACGGACCGACAAGGCGATCGAGGAGCTGAAACAGGCCCAGATCGCCGCCCCCCAGAACAAAGAGATCCACCTGCTCCTGGCCGACGCCTACGAGAAAAAGGGGGACCGCCAGGCTGCCGACTACGAATACCTCCTTGCGGGGAAACAGCGCGGCATCCTCCCCGAAGAGCATCTCCGGCGGGGAGACGACCTGGCGAAGGCGAAGGAGTATGCCAAGGCCGCCGAAGAGTACCGGGCCGCCGTCAAAGAAAAGGGAGAGTGGCCCGAAGCACTCCTGAAGCTTGGCGATGCCCAGATGGCGGCGGGGCTCGACGACGAGGCCATCGCATCCTACAAGGAACTCGTACGGCTCAAGAAGGGTACCGGCGACATCTACTACGACCTCGGCGTCCTCTACGAGCGCAAGGGACTCATCGATGAAGCCGTCGTCGAGTACAAGCAGGCGCTGCAGGCCACCCCCGAGAACGGCGACGCCCGGCGCCGGCTGGCGGATATCTATTCACTGCGCGGCAGTTACCCCCAGGCCATCGAGCAGTACCGGGAACTCCTCAAGCGAGGCGACAACAATCCGCTCCTCCACCTGAAACTCGCCCGGGTCTTCGTCACCGCCAAGAATCCCAAGGAAGCCGTCGCCTCCTACCAGGAAGCGCTGAAGCTCAACCCCGACAACCTGGAGGCCCACCGGGAGCTGGCAGCCCTCTACCGGAAGGGAAACCAGACGGAGGAGGCCGAGAAGCAGTACCGGGAAGTGCTTCGCCTCAAGAAGGACGATGCGGAGAGCCGCAACGTCCTGACGTCGCTCTACGTGAAGGGGAAGAAATACGACGAGCTTATTGCGCTGCTCAAAGAGGGGGTGGAACTCGCCCCCAAGGACCCGGCAAGCCACTACAAGCTCGGTCTGATCTATGAGTTCAAAAAGGAGTATGGTCCGGCGGAGGAAGAGTACAAGAAGGCGGTGGAGCTCAAGGGAGACCATGCCAAGTCCCTGAACGCCCTCGGCCGGGTCTACGTCAAGACCGGCAAGATCACCGAAGCGAAGGAGGCCCTGGAAGCGGCCAAGAAGGCCGACCCGGGGCTCGAAGAGACTGCGGTGCTCCTGAGCAACATCAAGGAGGAACTCTCTCCCGAACCGACCAAGTACTCGAAGAAAGGGCGCAAGGGGAAAAAGGGAAAAGGGGGGAAGAAGTCAGGGGTGTCGAAAAAATCCGACGGTTCGAAGGGAGCCGGGGGGAAAAAGGTGAAGAAAAAGAAGAAGCACTGACCGCCGGCGGTGCCTGAAACGGCACTGAACGGCGACAGGATAACGGGAAGGAGGGCTGCCGCAAGAGGCGGCCTCCCTTCCTCCCGAGGGGATCTACCCTTCTTTCCTGGTATCGTCCTTCTTTTCGGCCTTGATCTCGATCTCTTCCTTCCCCTCCGAGGCCTTCTTGAAGTTCCTGATGCTTTTGCCGAGGGCGCCGCCGATCTCCGGCAGCCGTCCGGCCCCGAAAACCACCAGGACGATAACGAGAATGACAATGAGTTCGGGCATGCCGAAACCGAACATACGAAACCTCCGTCGAATCAGTATTAGAATCGAGTATTGCACCGGGATAGCCAAAAATCAAGCGCAACATCTCCGACTCGCCCCCACCGCCCAGACGTACAACCTCAGTATATTTTTTTTAGACACTCCCTTTTTTATTTTCACTTATGGTAAGGTAACAAAATGTAAACATCTCACCGCCTCTTCTTCACCGGTTGCCGGGATGAGAAGGGTCCCACGGACCCCATGACCAACAGGCACATTCTTCTCGTTGAAGACAACCCCGACGACGAAATCCTGACACTGCGGGCGCTCCGCAAGCACGGGATTTCTTCCGACGTGGTGGTGGCGCGCGATGGAGTCGAGGCCCTGGACTATCTGTTCGGCACCGGTTCGTACCACGACCGCGACATGGGTGTCATGCCGCGCCTCATTTTGCTCGACCTGAAGCTCCCCAAGGTGGACGGCCTCGAGGTCCTGCGCCGTTTGCGGGCCGACGAACGGACCAGGCTCCTGCCGGTGGTGGTCTTCACCTCGTCCAACGAAGAGCAGGACATTCTCGAATGTCACCGTCTCGGGGCCAACAGCTACATCCGGAAACCGGTCGACTTCAACCAGCTGAGCGAGGCGCTGCGCCTTATCGGCAGCTACTGGCTCCAGCTGAACCTGATTCCCAAGCTCTACAACTCGGCGAAATAAGCGGGGTGTTGCGGGGCATCGCCCTTTTGCCCGGTGCAATGCGCCGCCGTTCATGCTACTATCCCCCCCATGGATCGCTTCACCCTTGTCAGTGACTACGCTCCCCGCGGGGACCAACCGAAGGCGATCGCCGAACTGGGCGACGGCATCCTCCGCGGCGACCGCGAGCAGGTCCTGCTGGGGGTCACCGGCAGCGGCAAGACGTTCACCATGGCCAACGTCATCGCCTCGGTGAACCGCCCCGCCCTCATTCTTGCCCCCAACAAGACCCTGGCGGCCCAGCTCTACGGCGAGTTCAAGGAGCTCTTCCCCCACAATGCCGTGGAGTATTTCGTCTCCTACTACGACTATTACCAGCCCGAAGCGTACCTCCCCACCACCGACACCTTCATCGAGAAGGACTCCTCCATCAACGACGAGATCGACAAGCTGCGCCACGCCGCCACCCGCAGCCTCCTCACCCGGCGTGACGTGATCATCGTCGCCTCGGTCTCCTGCATCTACGGCATCGGCTCCCCCGCCGAGTACCAGGCGATGCACGTCTTCTTTCACCAGGGGGAGGAGTACGGCCGGGAGACGCTCCTGAGGAAACTGGTGGAGATCCAGTACGAGCGTAACGACGTCGACTTCCACCGGGGGACCTTTCGCGTGCGGGGCGATATCGTGGAGATCTTCCCGGCCCATGAGGACGAGAAGGCGCTGCGGATCGAGTTCTTTGGCGACACGGTGGAGGCCATCGCCGAGATCGACCCCCTGCGCGGCCTCGTGCTCCAGCGCCTCGCCAAGTGCGCCATCTACCCCGCCTCCCACTACGTGGCGACCCGGGAGACGCTGGAGCGGGCCATCGAAGAGATCCGGACCGACCTGCGGGAGCGGATCCAGTGGTTCCGGGGAGAGAACATGCTGGTGGAGGCCCAGCGGATAGAGCAGCGGACCATGTATGACCTGGAGATGATGGAGGAGATAGGATTCTGCCAGGGAATCGAGAACTACTCCCGCTACTTCGACGGCCGGGCGGCGGGGGAGCCCCCCTACACCCTCCTCGACTACTTCCCCCGCGATTACCTCCTCTTCGCCGACGAATCCCACGTCACCGTCCCCCAGGTGGGGGGGATGTACCGGGGAGACCGCAGCCGCAAGGAGACCCTGGTCAACTACGGCTTCCGCCTTCCGGCAGCCCTCGACAACCGCCCCCTCACCTTCCGGGAATTCACCGAGCGGCTCAACCAGGCGGTCTACGTCTCGGCCACCCCCGCCGACTACGAACTGGTCCAGGTGGGGGGCGTGGTGGTGGAGCAGGTGATCCGCCCCACCGGCCTCCTCGACCCGGTGATCCAGGTGCGGCCGGCGAGCGGCCAGGTGGACGATCTCCTCCACGAGATCCGCGAGACGGTGGCCCGGGGGGAGCGGGTCCTCGCCACGACCCTCACCAAACGGATGGCGGAGGATCTCACCGACTACTACCGGGACTTGGGTGTCCGGGTGAAGTACCTCCACTCGGACATCGACACCATCCAGCGGATGCAGATCATCCGGGATCTGCGCCTCGGTGAGTTCGACGTCCTCGTCGGGATCAACCTCCTGCGGGAAGGGCTCGACATCCCCGAGGTGTCGCTGGTGGCGATCCTCGACGCCGACAAGGAGGGATTCCTCCGCTCGGCCCGCTCCCTCATCCAGACCTGCGGCCGGGCCGCGCGCAACGTCAACGGCCGCGTCGTCATGTACGCCGACACGGTGACCGGCTCCATGCAGAGCTGCATCGGCGAGACGGCCCGCCGCCGGACGCTTCAGGAGACATTCAACACCGAGCACGGCATCACCCCCCAGACGGTGAAGAAGGGGCTGCGCACCATCCTGGAATCGATCGAGGAGCGGGACTACCTGACGATTCCCCTTGCCGCCGAGCCCCGGGAGGAGTACCTCCCGGCAGAGAAGATCCCGAAGCTCGTCAAGAAGCTCCGCAAGGAGATGCTCGACGCGGCGAAAAAGCTCGACTTCGAAAAGGCCGCGGAGTTGCGCGACCGGATCAAACGGCTCGAAACGCGGGAACTGGGATTGAAGGAGGACCACCATGGGTGAGCCAACGGTCCTCCTCGTGGATGACGAGCAGTTCTTCCTCAATCTGCTGTGCGAATTCCTCAGGGAGTCGCCCGTATCGGTCATGACCGCCGAGAGCGGCCCCGCCGCCCTCGAACGGGTGCGCACCCACCGCCCGGCCCTCATCGTCCTCGACTACCGGATGCCCGAGATGAGCGGCGCCGCGTGCTGCGCCCGCCTCAAGGCCGACCCCCGCCTCCACCGGATCCCCGTCATCATGGTCGTCGGCGAGGGGAAGGACGACGACCGGCTGGCATGCCGGACCGCGGGGTGCGACGCCATCATCACCAAGCCCCTCGACCGCCGCGAATTCCTCGATGTCGGGCGGCGGTTCCTCCCCGACGTGGAGCGGCGGCAGCTCCGCGTCAGCTATGGCGGCCTCGCCGTCTTCCGGAAAGGCGACGAGAGCTTTCACGGCACCGTCGAGGATCTCAGCCCCAATGGCGCCTATGTGGCCGCCCGGTGCAACATGGAGGTCGACGAGACCCTCCACCTCGGTTTCGTCCTTCCCGGACCGGTACTGGTGGAGACCGAAAGCCGGGTCGCCTGGATCAACCAGGGACATCAGCGGATCAAGAAGGGGCTCCCCGACGGCTTCGGCGTCGAGTTCCTCGACCTTGCCAAGGAGACGTCCGAACTGGTGAAACGGTTCGTCGCGGAGAACGTGCCGCGCTAGCGCGGTGCCGTCTGCCATGCCCCGCCACGATGCGCCCGCACCGGTGCCCCCCCCCCGCCGCTCCCGCGGCGGACGCTACGCCCTGGCGCTCCTCCTTGCCGTGAACCTCCTCAACTACATCGACCGGCAGATTCTCTACGCCGTCTTTCCGCTCATCAAGGCCGATCTCGCCCTCTCCGACACCGCCCTTGGCCTCATCGGCAGCGCCTTCATGATCTGCTACATGGTCTCGGCGCCCTTCTTCGGCTGGTGGGGCGACCGGTGGAGCCGACCGCGCCTTGCCGCCGCCGGGGTGGCGGTCTGGAGCGTGGCGACCGCGGCGGCCGGCGTCGTCTCCGGCTACCGGGGCCTGCTGGCGGCCAGGGCCGCCGTCGGGATCGGCGAGGCGAGTTTCGGCACCGTATCGCCGGGACTCCTGACCGATTTCTTTCCCAAGGAACGGCGCGCCCGGATCCTGTCCCTCTTCTTCCTCGCCATCCCGGTCGGCAGTGCCCTCGGCTACCTCATCGGCGGCCTCATCGGCCACCGTCTCGGCTGGCACGCCGCCTTCCTCGTCGTCGGGCTTCCCGGCCTTGCCCTTGCGCTCCCCCTCGGGCTCTTGCAGGAGCCGCACCGCGACGGCAGCGGGAGCCCCCCGGACGCCACGGCCCCCCCCGGCTACCGCACCCTCCTGGACAACCGCACGTTCCTCATCAACACCCTCGCCATGGCCGCCATGACCTTTGCCCTCGGCGGCCTCGCCCAGTGGATACCCACCTTCCTCTTCAGGATGCACGGCCTCGACGTGGCGCGGGGGAACACCATTTTCGGCGCCATCACCGTCGTCACCGGCATCTGCGGCACCCTGACCGGCGGATGGCTCGGCGACCTGCTCCAGCGGCGCACCCCCCGGGGACATCTCGTCGTCTCGGCGTGGGGGTTTGTCATCGGCACGCCGGCCGCGGCCTGGGCCATCCTCGCCCCCTCCCTCGGCCACTGCCTCACCGCCATGTTCGTGGCCGAGTTCTTCCTCTTCCTCAACACCGGCCCCCTCAACACCGTCATCGTCAACGTGACGCGCCCGGCGATCCGCTCCATGGCGTTTGCCGTCAACATCTTCTTCATCCACGCCCTCGGAGACGCCATCTCCCCCGCCGTCATCGGCTGGCTCTCGGATCGCCTGGGGCTCCGCACCGCCCTTCTCGCCACCCCCCTCGCCATTCTCGCCGCCGCCCTCTTCTCTTTCCTCTGCGGCGGCACCATTGCCCGCGACATGGCCCGGGCCGGCGAGTGACCGGCAGGGGCTCCCCCTTTATCCGGCCCGGAAAGTGTGATAGAGAACTGTTCAACCATCTACCGAAGGAGACACCGATGAAGAAAGACATCCTCGAAAAAGGGGCGATCCTCCAGCGGGATCGGGAAACCTATGCCATCGCCCCCCATATCCCGGGAGGGATCACCGACACCGCCACGCTTCGTAAAATCTGCGACGTGGCGGACCGCTACGGCGTAAAGGAACTGAAGCTCACCTCGGCCCAGCGGATCGCCCTCATGGGGGTGAAGGAAGACGACCTGGACGCCATCTGGCGCGACCTGCAGGAGAAGCCGGGAGCGGCCATCGGCCTCTGCGTGCGGAGCGTCAAGATCTGCCCCGGCACCACCTGGTGCAAGCGGGCGGTGCAGGACTCCGTCGCCCTCGGGCTGAAGATCGACGCCCTCTATCACGCCATGGAGCTCCCCAACAAGATGAAGATGGGGATCTCGGGGTGCATGCTCTCCTGCGCGGAAGTGACGGTGAAGGATATCGGCGTCATGGGAACGCCGAAGGGGTGGCGGGTCTATGTGGGGGGGAACGCCGGGGCGCGGCCACAGCTGGCCGAACTCCTGACCGACGGCCTGGCGACGGACGACGAGGTCCTCGCCCTCATCGACCGGATCATCGGATGGTACCGGAACTCGGGGAGCGAGCTACGGCTCGGAAAGGCCATCGAGCAGGCCGGATTCGAGCGGTTCCGGGCCGAGGTGCTCGGAGGCTGAGAAGAAACCACCCTCAGAACAGGGTCAGCTGCTCGCTCCCTCGCGCCGGGGAACCGTTGCGGGGGGGCACGCCTTTCCGGACCAGATGCTCCGGGATCTCCGCCACGAAGCGGGAGAGGGGGCGCTCGCCGGGGCCGCACCAGGGACGCTCCACCGCCGCGGTGAGGACCAGTGCCTCCCGCGCCCGCGTCATCCCCACATAGAAGAGCCGCCGTTCCTCCTCCAGATCGGCGTCCTGCCAGAGGGCGCAGGGGAGGAGTCCCTCCTCGCACCCCGCCAGAAAGACCACCGGAAATTCGAGCCCCTTGGCGGCATGGAGGGTCATGAGGGCCACCCCCTCGGCACGGTCGTCGTAGACCGTCTCGGCGGCGTACTCCCGCAGGTGTCGGGCAAAGGCCGAAAGGTCGGCGCCGAAGCTGCCGGCCAGGGTCAGGAGGCGCCGGCAGTCGGGGTGCCCGCCGTCGGCGCCGAGGAAGACGGCCGCCTCCCCAAGGGCCGGGGCAACCCCGTCTTGGGCAGCGGTCTCCCGGAAGCGCTCCAGGGCCTGCGCCAGGGCCGCAGCCTGGCCGGCCGCCGCCGGGGGAAGCTCCACGGCCGCCGCAAGGGAGAAAAAGTCGCCGGTGAGGGGGAGCGCCTCCTCCAGCCGTCCGATGCTCGCCGCGCCGATGCCGGAGAGCTCCCGCAGCAGCGCGAGCCAGTGGGCCATCTCCCGGCTGCCGTCCGCCGCCAGGACGAAGCGGGTGAGCCCCCGCGCCGCCGACCCGAGGAAGTAGGGGACGGCCCCCACGAGCTGGAAGGGGATCCCCCGCCGCTCCAGGGCGGCGGCCAGCTCGTCGGCCTGCTTCGTGAGCCGGTAGAGGACGGCGATCTCCCCGAAGCTCCGCCCGCGCCCCCGCTCTCCGCCCCGCCCCGTGGCGAGGGAAAGGTGGCTGGTCCCTCCCATGAACTCCTCGATCCTTCGCGCGATGAACTCCGCTTCCGCCGTGGCCGTGGTCGGCCGGTGGAGCTCGATGGAACCGGACCCCCACGTGGCTGCAGTGAGGATGAGGCCGCTCCGCAGCCGGTTGCGGGCGATGACCGCCGAGGCAGCCTCGATGATCGGCGCCGCCGAGCGGTAGTTCCGGACGAGGGAGAGTCGACGGGTGGCGGGGAGCTCGGCAAAGCGGAAGAAAAAGGCGGGGCAACTCCCCCGGAAGCCGTAGATCGCCTGGTCCGGGTCGCCGATGGCGAAGACCTCCGCCTCCCGGCCGAGGGTCTCCACCAGGGTGTACTGGGAGGCGTTCAGGTCCTGGAATTCGTCGACGAAGAGATGCGCCACCCCGCCGCAGATCCGCTGCCGGAACGAGGCGTCACGCCGCAGCCGGCGGACCGCCTCCGGCACCACATCGTCCAGATCGACGAGCGCGAGGCGCGACAGCTCGTCAAGATAGCGGCGCACCGGCTCCGGCGGCGCGTCCGCGGCCCCCTCCCCCTCCGCCCGGTGGAGAAAGGCGGCGATCTCCCCGGCGAGGGAGTCCCGCTCCCGCTTCGCCAGCCCGGGGAAGAGGCGGCGCAGGAAGCGGTCACGGCTCTCCTCCCCCAGCACGGCGAGGTCGGGCGCGGCAGCCCGCAGCCACCCCAGGCAGAGGCTGTGGAAGGTGCCGACGAAGACCCGCTCCCCCGCCGCACCGGCGGCACGGACGAGGCGCTCACGCACCTCGACGGCCGCCCGGTTGGTGAAGGTGATGGCCCATACCCGCTCCGGCACCGTGTCGGGCCGCTCCAGCAGCGCCGCCAGTCGGGCGACGAGGGTGAAGGTCTTGCCGGTCCCAGGGCCGGCGGCCACCAGCATCTGCCGGTCGGTGCATCCGATCGCTTCAGCCTGCTCCGGATTGGGCCCCGCCGGCACCGCCGGCGCCGCACCCTTTTCCTGCCGTGCGGGAAGCGGCACCCGCGGGGCGGGCGCCTTTTTCCGCCCTCTCCGCGGGGTGTCGTCGCCGAAGAGCCCTCCCTGGCCGGCGAGGCGCGCCACCTCCCCCTCCTCGAAGACCCGGATCGTGCCGTACTCCCCGTCGTAGCCGCCGTGGCGGATGACGCGCCCGGCCCGGATGCGGCCGATGGCTTCGGCGAGCAGCGGCGACGCCTCCGCCAGCTCCTCTCCTGAGGCGTGGAGGAGGATGGCGAACTCCGAACCGAAGCGGGCCACGAGCCGGGCGTACTGGCGCGCCACCTCCTTGGAGGCGGGGCCGACGTCGAGGATCTCGCCGAGCACCTCGGGGAGGGGGACCATGCTGAAGACTTCCGGCGCATCCTCGGGAAAGAGCGGCCGGTCGCGGTCCGCCAGCTCCAGCACCCGGTGGAGGACCCCCACGGTGAGGGGGCGGCCGCAGACCGGGCAGCGGCCGCTGAGGTGCCGCGTCTCAGAGGGCTCCAGGCAAACCCCGCAGGCACGGTGGCCGTCCAGGTGGTACTTCCCCTCCTCGGGGAAGAACTCCACGGTGCCGCGGAACCGGTCGCGACGGTTCTCCTTCAGGGCATCGCGCAGGGAGAAGAAATCGAAGCCGGTGGCGAGAAGATTCGCCTCCCGACCGAGGCGGCCGGGGGAGTGGCAGTCGGAGTTGGAGATCAGGGTGAAGCGGTCGAGGGCCGAGATCATCCGGTTCATCTCGGGGTCGGAGGAGAGGCCGGTCTCCAGGGCGAAGACGTGGGGGGTGAGGTCGCCGAAGCACTCCTCCACGGCGTCGAATCCCGACTTGGAGCCGAAGAGGGAAAACCACGGCGTCCAGATGTGGGCCGGGACGAGGAACCCCTCCGGCGCCGCCTCCAGGAGGATCTCCAGCAGGTTCCGGGAGTCGAGGCCGAGGATGGGACGGCCGTCGGACTCGATGTTGCCGATGCCGGCCAGCCGGACGCTGACCCGCTCGGCGGCGGCGAGATCGGGGACGTAGAGGAGGTTGTGGACCTTGCGGACCGCGCCGTGGCGCTTATAGATGCAGCTGATCTCGGCGGAGAGCATGAACCGGACCGGCGCCGGGGCGGCGGGAAGGCCCGGCAGCGGCGACGGCACGTTTTCGTCCCGCAGGCGGAAGAAGCCCGGCTCGACCGGCACGAAGAGCTCCTTCAGCCGGGCGAGCCAGCCGGGGTGGGTGAAGTCTCCGGTACCCACCACCTGGATCCCTTTCACCCGGGCCCAGGCGGCGAGTCCGGCGGGGTCGCACTCCCTGCTCGTGGCCCGGGAAAAAGGCGAGTGGACGTGGAGATCGGCGATGTACTCCATGGCGGAGGTCCTCTCCTGGGTGAAACGGTTGTGAATCGCCTCAACCGTACACGGTCCGCCGACCCCCTGTCCATCCCTTTTTCCGTCGGTTGCCCGCCAACATCACCGAGGGGCAGCATTTTTGCATGCAATCGTCGCATTTGCTGTTGATTCTCGGCCGACGGTCTCTTAGAATACTCTGACTTTCCGGCACACGGGGCACACGTGGTCACAATCCTTCTCATCGCCGACCAGGATCGGCTCGAACAACTCTTCGACTTCACCAGGGAGTCCTCCCAGATCGACTTCCGGATCTCCCGTTCCCTGCGCCAGGGGATTCTGGACATTGCCGAAGCGCCGCCTGCGTTTCTCTTCATCCAGAACCACCTCTCCGGGCTCTCGGGAGAAATCATCGCCCGCCATTTGGTGGCGGAGATTGCGGGGAAGCGTCCCGTGGTCGCCCTGTTCGGTGAAGATGGCCGCTGTGCGCCGGTTCAGGGTGTTGTCGATGCATGCCTGAACGTATCCCTCGCCGACGAGGAACTCGTCGCCGCCATCATCGGGCTCATCTCGGGCGGCACCGATTCGACTGATTCGACTGCCGAAAGCCCGGCACCCGCCGAGCCCGTGACTGCGGCAGACGAGGCCATGGCGTCACCGCTTCCCGCCGGCGACGGCGCACCTTCGCCCCGTCCCGAGCCGAATCCGGCGGAGCCAGCCGCCGCGGAACCGGTCCTGCCGAAGACAGAGACCTCTCCGTTCGACCAGACCCTGCAGAGCGCCCTGGATGACACCCCTGCGCCCGTGGCCCTGGCTGCACTCGAGGATACCATGGCGCTCAACCACCCGGCAGAGGGGACCGTCAAACCGGAAGGATCGGCCAACGGCGCCCTCCACACCCGCGGACGGGCCCGGACGGGGACGCTGCAGCCATACCTGGTGGCGGCAGCCGTCTTTGTCGCCGGCATGGCACTGCTTTTCCTCCTGATGCCAACCAAAGTGCCGGTTCCCCCTCCCAAAGCCCCCGCGACAAAGCAGAGCGCCGGCGCCCCGGCCAAGCCGTCACCCTCGGAAACGCCGGTGACGGCTGCCCGTCCCGTCTCCGCTTCTCCGGCCACGACCGCTACCCCCCTCCCTGCTGCCCCGAAGGCCGCAGAAAAGAGACCGGTGCCGACTCCGAAGCAATCTGAACCACCCGCCGCTCCGAAGCCGGCAGCCAAAGGACTTGCCAAGCTTCCGGCGTTCATTCCACGGGACGGTTTCGACAAAAAATACGGCGCCGCCCATCCGGGGTGGGAGCGGTATCGCGGGGCACGCACCGAATTCAAGGTCTACCGCGAGGAGAGCGGGATCAAGGCGGTCCAGGCCATCGACCGGAGCGGAGTCGGTATCCCTGAGTCGTTCCTGCGGGGAGCGCTGGCGCAGATGACCGAGTCACGGGATTTCGCCATTGCGGAGAAGGAAGCCAAAGGGAAGTTCCTCGCGGAAAAGGGGACCGTTGCCTCCGGAGCCCGGCTCGTCATCTACCGGACCGCCCCCCGGGGCCCCATACGGGCCTTTGTCGTCTACTTTCAATAGCCATCGGATGTTACCATGATCAACCGTACCGCCCACACCCTTGCCCGCTCGTTTCTGGTATGGGGAACCCTCTCGCTCTGCTACGGCGGCTTGGCCGGCGCCGCTCCCCCCTCTTTCGAGCTCGACCCGCGGGAACTGGAGAGCACCGCCCCCCCGGCACGCCCTCCGAAGCATCCGTCCGCCCGTCCCCATCGAACGCCGACGGACAAAGGGGGAGACGCGGCACAACCATCAGCCCCCGAGGGAAACGAGACTCTCACCCGTTACACGGTCAAGCCCGGGGACTTTCTCTTCAAGATCCTGATGCGGGACTTCGGCCTCTCCAACGCCGAAGCGGAAGCACTGATCCCCGAGGTCCAGCGGATCAACCATCTCACCAGCGCCACGCGCCTCGAGGTGGGTCGAACCCTCCTCATCCCCCGGGGGAGGCGCAAATCGGTTACGCCGAAGGTGGCAAAGCCGGCCGGTTCCGCTCCGGCACCACAGCCGGCAGCGGAACCGACGCCGGTCGCCACTCCCCCTGCGGCGGCACCTCCCCAGCCCCCCCAGCAACCGGTGGCTGAAGCCCCCCGCCCCCTTCCCGCCGCACTCCCCCTCCCTGCAGCACCGGGGGAAACGGCGACTCAGCCCCCCCTTCCGTTCTCCGTCGCCCTTCTCAGGATCTGGGAGCAGCTGGTTCCCGACCAGGGGCGAGTGGAACCGATCACTCTCAACGGCCGGGTTCTCTCCCCAGAGGACTATCCGCTGCTCCTGGCGGCAGACGGCGGCAAGATTCTGGTCGACGTCCGCGGCGCCCTGAACGCCACGACCAAGGGGCAGCTCATCCAGAAGCACCCCGACATCAGGATCGTTCCCCGCGGCAAGGACAGCTTCAAGGCCTTCTTTGCCGATCTACTCCGGACTGCCGAATTCGCCCGTATTGACGAAAACGTCATGGTGGAGCTCGGTGCCGATCCCCGGCTCGCCATCCTGGCCGATTTCCGGATCACCACGCTTCCCGATGCCGGTCGGGGCCCCGAGAGCGTTCTCATCTTCGTTAACGAGAACGAACCGTGCCTGCCGCTCCCTCTCAAGGAATACCTCAACCGCCGGGGGTACCGCGTGGCGGAACTCTGCCAAAACGAGCCCGTTCACTCAGACGAACCGGGATACGACCTCCGCTCCCTTCTACCCGCGGCACCGTGCGACATGGCGTTGTCCCTCATGGAGATCCTCTCCCTGAAGTTGGACCGGAACAGGATCGTCACCGGCTCCATGGGACAGAATGCCGAAAGCCGCTTCAGCATCCGCGTCGACGGCCAGTTCGAATCGGGAGGCAAGCGCTTTATCCTCGACTGTGGCGAGAGCGATTCGTACAACTACACCCTCTACCGGCTCCTTCAGCTTCAGGGCTATGGCATCGTCCAGCCCCAGCCGAAGGACGATTTTGCCACCGTCACGGAAAAGCTTCTGAAGGAACTGAACTACCCCTACTCTTTTGGCCGCTACGATCTGGACTATGGTCGCTACCGGATCAGCGTCACCGGCTTCAAGATCACTCGCAAAGGGGATTCTCCGGGAAGGCTGCTGCTCACCAGCAAACCGTCGGATCCTGTCTTTGCCGAGCTGCTGCAGAACGCGCCCAGGAGGAAGAAATAAACAACGGGTAGAGATACGTCAGGACAATCGTGGGCGGGGAGGCCGCAGGACGGTGCGACAGCCGCCGGGTGGCGGTGCGACACGCATTCGTCCCGAAAGGTAGCGGGGTGTTAGGGTGTGGCGCGGGGGCAGCCCCCCGTTGGTGGGTGGCGGAGCGGTTACTGTCCGGCCAGTTTCATGAGCGCGTCGGCCCGATAGAGCGTCGCATCGGGGACGAGCGGTGACGCGGGGTAGCGGGCGAGGAAACGATCGAACGCATCGATCGACTGCTGCAGGGCGCCCGATTTATACGCGCTGACCCCGGCCTCGAAGAGGGCTTGCTCGTTTTCATCCGTCTTTTTTGGGGCAGCGGTCGCCGGACGCAGCACCTCGGCAGCCGACTTGCGTGACGCCGCCTCGGGCGCCTTTGTTCCACCGGCACCGCCCCGGGGCTCGGGAGAGGAGACCGCAGATTCTTTCACCCTTTCCGGAACGGCCTTCTTCCCTTCTCCCTCTTTCCGGTGCACCCGGACCGTCTTCTCACTCTTTTTCTTCTTCGGGTGCACCGTCGGCACCTCCCCTTTCCCTTCCGGCGGGAGCGGCACGAGCAGCTTGTTCCCCGCATAGATCAGATCAGGGTTTTTTATCAGGTTGAAGAGAAGGATCTGGGGGTAGTATCCCCCCTTCCCGCCATACTTGCGCGAAAGGGAATAGAGGGTATCCCCCTTGCGGATCGTGATGCTCTTGACGAGCACCCCTTCGTCGGGACCCGCGGGGCGTTTCCCTTCGGAAGCTTCAGGGGAGTAGAGGAGATACTCCTCCGCCCCGCCGAGCGGCGGTGTGAGGCAGGCAAGAACGAGAGACGAAGCGACAACCCTGAGGGCGTTGTTCATATCAGTACCTGTTCCCCAGCAGATCTTGGTATTTCAGGACATTCCGGACCTGAATGCTCTTTCCGACTGCAGTTCCCGCCTTGACGCGGAAGGTCACCTTGATGGTCCGCTTCTCGCCGGCCCCGAGTTCGTCGAACCTCCAGAAGTAATCACCATTGGTCCCTTTGGCAAAGGCTGGATCCGATGCGATCAGCTCCAGGTCGCGCGGCAGGAAGCTCTGCAGCTCCACCGCCTTCGCCATGTTGGACCCCTTGTTGGTGAAGTTCAACTCAAAGGACGAAACCTCGCCTGGCTTGAGCCGTCCACCCTTGCCGGCCATGGCGAGATCGACCACCGGCCGCGAGTAGACCAGTCGGAGCGTCGCCACCTTTGTCTGGGTCTTGTCGCTCTCCGGTTCAAAGGCCATGGTGATCGTCGTGCTCGCCCCGTCGTTCTCGGTGGCGGGGGTGGCGAGATCGAGGATCACGTACGATTCTTCCTTGGGCGCCAGCGGTCCCACATGGTTGATGATCGGTTCGTTCGCCTGACGGATGCCGTCGCGGTTCAGATCCTGATAGAACGTATAGGTAACGTTGGCCGGGAGGTTGGGCTTGATCAGGAAATCCTCGCGGACGTTGCCGGTGTTGGTCACCACGAGCGGAATGGAAACGGGCTGTCCCGGGATCACCACGATTTTCTCGCTGTTGGTCCTGATCGCCACGCCGCTCACCGCCTTCACAAAGGCGGCGGCGGAGAGGAAGGAATCCCGCGTCTGGAGCTCCGTATTGGCGATATCAGCCCGCAGGAAAAGTTCCTGCTGGGCGATCGCCTCTTCCTTGAGCTGGAAGGTCACCTCGAACTCGCGGCTTTCGCCCGAATTGAGCCGCATGCCGTCGAGCACGAGGACCGCCTTCATCTCCTGCTTGAAACCGGAACCGGCGACGCCGACCGGCTCATACTGGGGAGGATAGTTCAACCGGAGTGCGACCCCCTGGGCCGTTGCCGTGCCGATATTGAGGAGGGCAATGCGGTAGGAGACCTTCTCGCCGGGAAGTATCTGGACCTTGTCGGTCTTGACCACCGCCCGCAGCAGCGGCGCGGACGCGGTCAGGAAGATGTCGCGGGCCTGGGACGCGTCGCGCTCGAGCCGTGAGGCGATCTTGATCGGATAGACTATCTTCTGGCCATCGATGAACTCACGCGGCACCACGAGGGAGAGTACCCCCCTGAACCGTTCACCCGGCGCCAGGGTCGACGTAAGATTGACCGGCAACTCCTTCTTGGCGGCGTCCGCGAACTGGGCGTTGAACTCGGCCGGGAAGCCCGACTCGAGATAGAAGCTGTCCGAACCGTTACCGTTATTGACAACCTCGAACGGGATCTCATGGCGCTTGCCCACCTCCAGGCTCTGGGCCGCCGGCGGGATTGTCAGCTCGATATCGGCAAACTGTCCGACTTCAAGCGACAGGACCTGGGCATTCTTCTCCGGCACCGGAACGGCCGCCACCGCCTTGGCTGCCGGGGTAAAGGCAATGCCGAGCTCCGCCAGCTTGGCCGCGGCCGTTGCCGCCGCCTTCGTCCCGGGGAAACGCTCGACCAGCGATTTGTATTCTGCAATGGCCTTTTCCCGAAGCGCGGCACTGCGCGCCGCCCGCTCTTCCGCTTCTACCCTGTGTGCCACCGCCGCCTTTTCCTGAGCGGCCTTCTCGGCGGCAATCCGCTCTGCGTCGGCCTTTTCCTTGGCCGCCTTTTCCGCTGCCAGGCGTTCGGTCTCGGCCTTCTCACGGACGGCCTTGTCCGCGGCGGCCTTCTGGGCGGCAGCCATCTCGACAGCGGCTTTCTCGGCGGCGATGCGCTCCACTTCCGCCTTATCCTGGGCGACTTTCTCGGCGGCAATCCGTTCTGACTCGGCCTTTTCCTTGGCCGCCTTTTCCGCAGCCAGACGCTCGGTCTCGGCCTTCTCACGGACGGCCTTGTCCGCGGCGGCCTTCTGGGCCGCAGCCATCTCGACAGCGGCATTCTCCGCGGCGACGCGCTCCGCATCCCTCTTCTCCTGGGCGGCTTTCTCCGCGGCAATCCGTTCTGCCTCGGCCTTTTCCTTGGCCGCCTTTTCCGCAGCCAGACGCTCGGTCTCGGTCTTCTCACGGGCGGCCTTGTCCGCGGCAGCCTTCTGGGCCGCAACCATCTCGGCGGCAGCTTTCTCCGCGGCGATGCGCTCCGCTTCCGCCTTATCCTGGGCAGCTTTCTCAGCGACAATCCGTTCTGCCTCGGCCTTTTCCTTGACCGCCTTTTCCGCAGCCAGACGCTCGGTCTCGGCCTTCTCGCGGGCGGCCTTGTCCGCTGCGGCCTTCTGGGCCGCAGCCATCTCGGCGGCAGCTTTTTCCGCGGCGATGCGCTCTACTTCCCTCTTCTCCAAGGCGGCTTTCTCGGCCGCAATCCGTTCTGCCTCGGCCTTTTCCTTGGCCGCCTTTTCCGCAGCCAGACGCTCGGTTTCGGCCTTCTCACGGACGGCCTTGTCCGCGGCGGCCTTCTGGGCCGCGGCCATCTCGGTGGCGGCTTTCTCCGCGGCAGCCCGTTCTGCGGCAAGCTTCTCTGCCGCAGCCTTCTCTGCGGAAGCCTTTTCTGCTGCCGCTCTCTGGGTCGCAAGCCGCTCGGCATCCGTCTTCTGACGGGCGGCAGCTTCCGCAGCCTGCTTGGCAGCAGCGGTCTTATCGGCAAGCGCCTTCTTGGCAGCCGCCACCTCAGTGGCCTTTTCCGTCCCCTCGCGCTTGGCCATGACCGGCAACTGCTCGCCCTTGTCGTAACGTGCGACCAGAGCCAACAGTTCATCCTCCACGGTCCCCTTGAGGGGGCTGTCGGGATATTCCTTGAAGAACTGGGACATGGAGCGGGCCGCATCCCGATCAAAGCCCGCCTTATAGCTGGCACGGGCGAGCCAGAAGATGGCCATGTCCCGAAGGGGGGTGTCGGGGTATTTCTCAAGAACCGTCTTCATCCGCTCGATGGCGGACTGGTAATCTTTTTTCTGGTAGGCGTTGAAGCCGGCGATGAAGATTTGGGAGTCTTCCGAGTTGACTGCATGGGCGGGAGAGGAAAGGAGCGACGCGATTATGAGACATCCGGTCAGGCACTTGAACATGGCAGTGCGGAAATATTTCATAAAAGTCACGGGGTTAGCCTTTCCAACCTCAAGCGGGAGCGTAGTCTTAATCAGCTTCAGTTAAATATCATCATAACACCAGCTTGTCAACGAAGAATGGCGGCGTGAGCCCTTGTAATTACGCGAAAAACCGTCGACCGGAGCGGTCGCTTCCAGGATGCTTCCGGGAATGTGCAGACCCTCCGATCCCCCCTTCCAAACGGCCCGCTCCGCCGGTATACTCTCCCCATGATCGACAAGGCGAGACTGGCTACCCTCCCGAATACTCCCGGCGTCTACCTCATGAAGGGAGCACGCGGCGAGATCCTGTACGTCGGCAAGGCGAAGAGCCTCCGGAAACGGGTGCGCTCCTACTTCGGCAAGCACGTCGAATCACGGTGGCAGATCCAGTTCCTCATGGCACGGGTCGAGGAACTGGACGTCATCGTCACCGACACCGAAAAAGAGGCCCTCATCCTCGAAAACACCCTCATCAAGCAGCATCGTCCCCGTTACAACATCGACCTGCGCGACGACAAGACCTACTTTTCGCTGCGCATGGACATGCGTGAAGAGTTCCCCCGCCTGACCATCATCCGCACGGTGGCACGCGACGGGGCCCACTATTTCGGCCCCTACTCCTCCGCCTCCGCCGCCCGGGAAGCGTTGAAACAACTCTACAAGCTCTTCCCCCTGCGACACTACCCGCTGGAGACCTGTCGCCGGCGCAAGCGCCCCTGCCTCTTCTTCCAGCTCCGGCAATGCTCGGCACCGTGCCACGGGCTCATCTCCCCCGAGGATTACCGGGCATTGGCCGAAGGAGCGGCCCTGTTCCTGCGGGGAAAAAACCGTGATCTGGCAAAGATCTTCCGGGAGCGGATGGGCGCAGCCGCCGCCCGGGAGCAGTACGAGGAGGCTGCCCGCTACCGCGACCTGCTCCGCGCCATCGAGGTGACGGTTGAGAAGCAGAAGGTGGTGACCAGCGGAGGGGATACGGACGTGCTCGGTTTCTGCCGCGAAGGAACCGAGCTCTCGCTGTCACTGCTGTTCATGCGGGGCGGCCGGCTCATCGGCAGCAGGAATTTCATCGTGAACTGGGAACTGGACGATGCGGAGGGGATCTCTTCATTTCTCAACGAATACTACGGCCGGGAGGTACTCATTCCCGACGAGGTGCTGATCCCGTCCCCCATCGGCGACGAAGGGATCCTCGGGGAACTGCTGTCCGAAAAGCGGGGAAAGCGGACCACCCTCACCGCGCCGCGCCGGGGGACCAAGGCCGAACTGGTGCGGCTCGCCGTCAAAAACGCCGAGCATTCGCTACGCGAGCACCGGGACCGGGAGGCCGGGGCCGAGGCCGTCCTCGGCGAACTGAAGGAGCGACTCCACCTGCGCACCCTCCCCCGGCGGATCGAGTGCTATGACATCTCCACCATCCAGGGCCGTTTCGCCGTAGGGAGCAGGGTCAGCTTCCGCGACGCCAAGGCCGACAAGGCGAACTACCGGCGCTACCGCATCAGGACCGTTGCCGGCGCCGACGATTTCGCCATGATGCACGAAGTCCTCTCCCGGCGCTTTGCCCGGGGGGTTGCCGAGGGCGATCTCCCCGACCTGATCATCGTGGACGGAGGACCAGGCCAGCTCAACATCCTGACGGCCGTGCTCAGGGACCTGCGGATCGAAGGGGTCGACGCGGCCTCCCTGGCCAAGAGCCGCGTGGAGCGGGACATGATGGGGGAGCACGTGACGCGGAGCGACGAGCGGGTCTTCCTGCCTGGAAGGAAGAATCCGGTGGTGCTGCGCCAGAACTCCCCCCCCCTCCTCCTGCTCGCCCAGATCCGCGACGAGGCCCACCGCTTTGCCATCACCTACCACCAGACACTGCGGGGCAAGGCTACGGTGGCGTCGATCCTCGACGCCATCCCGGGGATCGGGGTCAAGCGCCGCAGAGAGCTGCTGCGCCGGTTCGGAAGCGTGCAGAGCCTCCGGAAGGCGAGCCGCGAGGAGCTGGCGGCGACCCCCTCGATCCCCCCGACTCTGGCGGAGACGATCTGGACGGCACTGCACGAAAACAACGAAGGCGGCACCCCTTCCTAGGAGCGCCGCCTTCGTTCATACATGGGTCACGCCGGCAGCTACGGCTCGGCCAGAAGCTTCTTGATGAGACTCTCCATGGTACGGAGGGTCTCTTCGGATCCACCCTGAAACTTCTCCGCCACAACTCCCTTCTTGGAGACAACATACACCGTCGGCAGAGAGCGGAGGCCATAGTCAGCCTGGATATCCTGGGACGCAAGGGCGATCGGGTAATTGATCCGCTTGCTGGTGATGAAATCCCTCACCCCCTGCTCATCCCCCTCGTCGAGGGAGAGGCCGAGGATCTGCAGACCCTGCTTGGCATACTTCCGGTTGAGCGTCATCAGGTGAGGGATCGCCTCCCGGCATGGGGGGCACCAGGTGGCAAAGAAGTCGATCACCAGGACATACCCCTTGTAGTTGTTCAGAGTGATCGGCTGCCCCGAGGTGCTCACCACCTTTATCGGAGGCGCCGCCTGCCCCTTCTGGACCACGGCGTGGGACGGCACCGGCAACGCCAGGACAGACAGAGCGGCAACCGCCAGGGCAAACCGCAGAAAGAGGGAAATCTTCATGGCTACCTGCCTTCTTCCCGGTTAGAGGGCCTTCTTGATGAGGGCTTCGAGCTGCGCCTTGGGAACGGCCCCGACGACCTGATCGACAACCTTGCCGTCCTTGAAGAGGATGACGGTCGGAATGCCGCGAACCCCGTACTTGCCTGGGGTTGCCGGGTTGTCGTCCACATTCACCTTGCCGACTTTGACCTTGCCGTCATATTCTTCGGCAATGGCGTCGATGACCGGTGCTATCGCCTTGCAGGGGGCACACCACGTCGCCCAGAAATCTACGAGAACCGGAACGCTCGACTTGAGGACGTCCGCATCGAAGCCGTCGTCGCTAAGCGTAAGAACCTTTTCACTGGCCATGAGAGCCTCCTTTGACATGTATAGTGCTTTCAAAATATAGCCGAGCTCCCGGAAAACATCAAGGAGGAAATCTTTCCCTGCAACCATAAGAAAAGGCTCACCGTGCGGCATCGGACAAGGCTTCGCACCACCCTCACCCCCCTCCCCTTGGCAAGGAAGGGGAAATCTGCTACATAAGGGTGAAAGCGCCGTTTTCGCCTGGGAGCCCATGAACTTTTTCCCCGTCAATCTGAACATCAGGGGGCGCACCGCCACCATCGTCGGAGGAGGTGGCGTTGCCTGCCGCAAATGCCACGCTCTCCTGGAGGGGGGCGCCCGGATTACCATTATCGCCCCGCGGCTCGACCCGAGCCTCGGCGAACTCCGGGACCAAGGGCTGCTCACCCATATCCAGCGCCCCTACGAGCCCGGCGACCTCGCCGGCGCCTTCCTCGTCTTCGCCGCCACCGACAGTGCCGCCGTCAACCGGACCGTGGCCGAGGAGGCAGCGTCCCGGGGAATCCTCGTCTCCCTCGCCGACTCGCCGGCGCTCGGCACCTTCACTATGCCGTCGGTCGTCCGGCGGGGAGAACTCCTCATTGCCGTCTCGACGGGGGGAAAGAGCCCTGCCCTCGCCCGGCTCATCCGTGAGCAGCTTGAGGAAGAATTCGGCCCCGAATACGCGGAAGCGCTGGCAATCCTCGGCGCGTTCCGTGAAAAGCTGTTGACGGTCTCGAAAGACACCGCTTACAATAAGAAGATTTTTAACGAACTGGCCGCGTCCCCCCTCCTCGAGCTGGTCCGCGCGCGCCGGCACGACGCAATCGATCTCCTCCTGACACGGCTCGCCGGGCCCGGCTTCACCCGGGAGAGGCTGGGAGTCGAAAAAAAGGATTCCGCATGAATGCCCTGCTCTTCGCGACAACCCTGGCACTCTACCTGGTCGCTACCGTCGCCTATCTTGCCTATCTCGTCAAGCCGCGGGAAGCGCTGGGGCGGGTGGCTCGCTGGATCCTCGTGGCGGGGTTCGCGGCCCACTCCCTTTACACCGTCGATCGCTACATCGAGGCGGGGCACACCCCCATCACGAACCTCCACGAGTCCCTCTCCTTCTTCGGACTCGCCATCGTCGGCGTCTACCTCGCCTGCGAGCGGAAATACCGGACCGTCATCCTCGGCTCCTTCGTCACCCCGCTGGCGCTCCTGATCCTGAGCGCCTCCACCAGCTTCCCGTCGGCGATGGCCCCTCTCAATCCGGCCCTGAAGAGCAGGTGGCTCGCCGTCCACACCGTCATGGCCTTCCTGAGCTATGCCGCCTTCGCCGTCGCCTTCGGCGCCGCCATCATGTACCTGATTCAGGAGCGGTTCCTGAAGCAGAAGAAGCTCGGTGCCATGTACCAGAAGCTTCCGTCCCTCGACATCCTGGACGAGATCAACTACCGCTGTCTCACCTTCGGCTTTCCCCTGCTCACCTTCGCCATCATCAGCGGGGCCATCTGGGCCGAAACGGCCTGGGGGACGTACTGGAGCTGGGATCCGAAGGAGACTTGGTCGCTCATCACCTGGTTCGTTTACGCTGCCCTCATCCATGGCCGTCTCACCACCGGCTGGCGGGGAAAAAAAGCAGCAATCCTGGCCATCGTCGGCTTCTTTGTGCTCCTCTTCACCTTCCTCGGCGTAAACCTGTTCCTGCCGGGGCTGCACAGCTACAAGTAACGGACGAGGCACGGCAAACGCTATGGAAATCATCGTTGTAGGACTTTCACACAAAACAGCTTCGGTCGACATCCGGGAGAAGGTCGCCTTCTCGCCGACCCAGATGGAAAAGCCGCTCCGGGCGGTGGTGGAGTTGCCGGAGATCACCGAGGCGGTCATCGTCTCCACCTGCAACCGGGTGGAGATCTACGCCACCACCCGCGACATCGCCGGCGGCATGGCCCGGGTCAAGCGCTTTCTGGCCGACTACCACACCATCTCTGCCGACACCCTTGAGCCGCACCTCTACGCCCACCACGGCGAGGCCGCCATCCGCCACGTCTTCCGGGTCGCGGCGAGCCTCGACTCCATGGTGGTGGGAGAGCCCCAGATCCTCGGCCAGATCAAGACCTCCTACGGCTACGCGGCCGAGTTCAAGACCTCCGGCATCATCCTCAACCGCTTCCTCCACAAGGCCTTCTCGGTGGCGAAGCGGGTCCGGACCGAGACGAAGATCGCTTCCTCCGCCGTCTCCGTCTCCTTTGCCGCCGTGGAGCTCGCCAGGAAGATCTTCGGCGAGCTGTCGGACAAGACGGTGCTGCTGGTCGGCGCCGGCGAGATGTGCGAACTGGCGGCAAAGCATTTCATCAACAACGGCGTGCGCGGCGTCATGGTGACCAACCGGACCTTTGAACGGGCCGAGCGGCTTGCCGAAGAGTTCGAGGGGAAAGCGATCCGCTTCGAGGACCTCTTCGACCAGCTCCACAAGGCCGACATCGTTCTCTCCTCCACCGGCGCCACCCATTTCATCATCAAGCCGAAAGACGTGGAAGAGGTGATCCGGCGCCGCAAGCTCAAACCGATGTTCTTCATCGACATCGCCGTGCCGCGGGACATCGACCCCAAGGTCAACGACGTGGAGAACGTCTACCTCTATGACATGGACGACCTCCAGGGAGTGGTCGCCTCCAACCTCCAGCAGCGGGCCGAGGAGGCAAAAAAGGCCGAGGCGATCATCGACGAGGAGATCGGGCAGTTTTACAAGTGGATCTCCAATCTGGAGGTCACCCCGACCATTGTGGCCCTCCGCTCGAAATTCGACGAAATCCGGAAAAACGAACTGGAGAAGACCCTCTCCACCTGGAAGGACCTTCCTCCCGACGGGGAGAAGCGGCTGGAGGCCCTCACCAACGCCATCGTCAACAAGCTCCTCCACCCTCCCATCGCGGCCCTCAAGAAGACCGGTCAGGGGGGGAGGACCGACCTCTACGTCGACGCCGTGCGCGCCCTCTTCGATCTGCAGACAGGAGCAGCCGAGGAGACGGAGCTCGGCGAACTGGAAGAATAATCTACAAGGAGTCTTTTCATGGCACTGAAGCACCTGAAAATAGGAACCCGCGCGAGCCAGCTCGCCCTCTGGCAGGCCAACTGGGTGAAGTCCGAGCTCGAAAAGCGCTACCCCGGCATGACCGTGGAACTGGTGAAGATCAAGACCATGGGAGACAAGATCCTCGACGTCCCTCTCGCCCAGGTGGGGGGGAAGGGGCTCTTCGTCAAGGAGATCGAAGAGGCGATGCTCCGGGGCGAGATCGACATCGCGGTCCACAGCATGAAGGACGTGCCGACGGAGTTCCCCGAAGGGCTCGGCTTGGTCTGCATCACGGAGCGTGAAGACCCGCGCGATGCCGTCATCTCCCGCGGGGTGACCTTCGCCGACCTTCCCCGGGGGGCAAAGATCGGCACCTCGGCCCTGCGTCGCCAGGCCCAGCTCCTCAAGGTCCGTCCCGACCTTGAGATGGTCGTTATCCGCGGCAACGTGGAGACTCGGATCCGGAAGCTCACCGAGGAGAACCTGGACGCGGTGATCCTTGCCGCTGCGGGGCTCAAGCGTCTCGGCTTCACCGACGCCGTCACCGAGTACCTCCCGGTGGAGCTCTCGCTCCCCGCCATCGGCCAGGGGGCCCTCGGCCTCGAATGCCGTCTGGACGACACGGCGGTCCGGGAGACCATCGACTTCTTCAACCACCCCGA